>NZ_RAVX01000002.1:286414-426878 GCF_003611605.1 Corallococcus sp. AB011P | reverse complement strand
TGGCGAACATGCTGGAGCAGCTGCGTCACCTGCGAGCGCAGGGCCTGGACGTGGCGGTGTTCGTCTACGACCACCCGAAGCTGTCAGGGCAGCAGCGCGAGGACGCGCTGACGAAGACGGTGCTGGCGAAGGTGAAGGCGAAGCCGGAGCGCTTCCACCTGGTGGTGAGCGGCAACATCCATCCGCGCACGGCGAGGGGCCTGCCCTGGAACAATCAGTACAAGCCCATGGGCTACCTGCTGAAGGACCAGCTCGACGACGTCACGGCCCTGGACATGGCCTACGACAGCGGCACGGCATGGATCTGCGCCGCGAACAAGCAGAGCAGCAAGCTGGACTGCGGCGTGAAGGAGGCGAAGGGGAAGGACAACGGGGACCGCTTCTTCATGCACCGGTGGAACTCGGCCAACAAGGACGGCTACCACGGGGTCTTCTACGTGGGCCACGTGACGGCCTCCGAGCCGGCCATCAACAAGGGCCTGGGGAACCCGGACGCGGTGTCCACTCCGTCGCCCGCGCCGGGTCTGTAGCCCGCGGGGGCCTCCGCGCGACGCCTGGGATACGGGCCCACTGGCGTCGCGGCGCGGGCGGTGGCATGGAGGTGGCCTGACTGGAGGCCGTCCCATGAGCGACACGCTGCCCGCCCTGCGGGCCACCCTGGCGGAACTGGTGGCACTGGACACCACGTCCTCGCGCCCCAACGCGCCCCTCATCGACTACGCCCAGGCGCGGCTGGAGGCCGCGGGCTTCACCGCCGAGCGCCAGCACTACACCGACGACGCGGGCGTGGCGAAGGTGAACCTCGTCGCGCGCAAGGGCGACGCGGACCGCGCCGCGCTGGCCCTGGTGGGCCACTCCGACTGCGTGCCCTATGACGCCGCCTGGACGGACGCGCTGCGCCTCACGGAACGCGACGGCAAGCTGTATGGCCGCGGCGCCTGTGACACCAAGGGCTTCATCGCCTGCGCGCTGCACACCGCCACGCGCAAGGACCTGCCGAAGCTGGACGCGCCCCTGCTCGTCATCCTCACCGCCGATGAAGAGGTCGGCCTCGTGGGCGCGAAGAAGCTGGTGTCCGCCGGCCTGGGCCGCGCGAGGCACGCCATCGTCGGCGAGCCCACGCGCCTCATCCCCGTGCGCGCCAACAAGGGCTACTGCCTGGCGGAGGTGGAGGTGCTGGGCAAGGAAGGGCACAGCGCGTACCCGGAGCTGGGCGCGTCCGCCATCTTCCGCGCCGGCCGCTTCCTGCACCGGCTGGAGACGCTGGCGAACACCGTCCTCCGCGAGGACCGCGACGAAGGCTTCCAGCCGCCCTTCACCACCGTGAACGTGGGCCTCATCCAGGGCGGCAAGGCGAAGAACGTCCTGCCCGGTTCCTGCCGCTTCACCGTCGAATGGCGCCCCATCCCCGGCCAGGCCGCGGAGCGCGTCCCCGAGATGCTGGAGCACATCCGCCAGGAGCTCACCCGCGACGAGCCCGCCTACGAGGCGCGCATCAAGGTCCTGCGCATGGACCGCGGCGTCCACACGCGCGGCGACGCGGACGTGGTGCGCTTCCTGGAGCAGGTCAGCGGCAACGCGTCCGAAACGGTGTCCTTCGGCACGGAGGCCCCGCAGCTCACGGAGCTGGGCGCGGAGGCCGTGGTGTTCGGCCCCGGCGACATCCGCGTCGCGCACCAGACGGGCGAGTTCGTCCCCATGGAAGACCTGGTGCGCTGCGAGGCCGCGCTCTCGCAGGCCGTCGCGCGCTTCTGCACGGGCGGCTGAAGGCCGCGCTCAGGGCTTCCCGGGTGCGGCGTCTTCGACGACCTCCACGTTGCGGAAGCCCTCGCACGCCTCCTTGAAGCCGAGCACGTACTTCAGCGAGCGCAGCTCCATCGCCAGCTTGTTCCACAGCTTGCGCAGCAGGTTGGGGCGCGGCGCGGGCACGCTCGTCACCAGTGAGCTCAGTTCGATGTAGTGCGTCGGCGTGCGGCCCATGCCCTCGAAGTCGTGCTCCAGCCCCTGGCTGAGCTGGCGCAGCTCCGGCTCCAGGCGCTGGTGCACCGCGTCTGTCATCAGGACGTACTCGGACACGGGCACGTCGTTCTTCAGCATCCGGTGCAGGAGGATGACGTCCACGCCCGCCAGCTCCGTGAGGTGCTTCACCTTCTGGAAGGCGACCTCGCCGGCGTGGGCCACGAACTTGAGCGTCAGGTTGCCCACCTGCGTGCACCCGTCGCACTTGCACATGCGGTCGATGGCCAGCTGCTCCCGGCGCTCCAGGAAGGCACGGCGGATGGCCGCCACCTGCTTCGCGACCGGCGAGGTGTCCT
The DNA here is from genome assembly GCF_003611605.1 of Corallococcus sp. AB011P. Taxonomy (NCBI): domain Bacteria; kingdom Pseudomonadati; phylum Myxococcota; class Myxococcia; order Myxococcales; family Myxococcaceae; genus Corallococcus; species Corallococcus sp. AB011P. Next base: position 424,563 of record NZ_RAVX01000002.1, on the reverse strand, counting down.
CGCCCACGGCGTAGAAGAAGGCCGCGTCGCCTTCGAGCTTCGCCAGCTTGAACCGGCCGGACGCGTCGATGACGGCTTCCAGCAGCTGGGCCACCGTGTCCTGCGCGTGCGCGAGACCGAAGCGGTGCTGCCGCATGAAGCGGGTGTAGCCGCCGATGTCCGCGATGAGCAACAGCGCCTTCTCAATCGCCATTCGGCGGCCAGCCTATCTTAAGTCCCCGGACGTGCGTCAGTGCCGGGGCAGCGCGCAGGTGCCCACGTCGCGCAGCAGCTTGTGCGCCTCCGCCAGCAGGGCGTGCCCCTTCACCTCCGGGGGCACGCGGGCGATGAGCTTCATGTCCGGCGTCAGCCGGTAGAAGCCCTTGGAGCGCTGCACCAGCCCCGCGACCTTCGCGCCGTCCAGGAGCGCGTCTCCGCCCAGCGCCAGGGACAGCCGGGCCGGGCCCCCCTCCAGCGCGCGCAGCCGCAGCTCGCGCATGTCGATCTTGAGGAGCGTCACCTCGGAGAGGGCGTCCACCTCGTCGGGCGCCTCGCCGTAGCGGTCCACCAGCTCCGCGCGCAGGTCCGTCACCTCGTCCGGGTGGCTGGCCTGGCTGAAGCGCTTGTAGAACACCAGCCGCTGGTGCACGTCCGCCACGTAGTCGTCGGGGATGAGCGCCGGCATGGGCAGGTTGATGTCCGGCTCCACGTGCACCTTGGGCGGTTGGCCCTGGAGCTCCGCGACGGCCTCCTCCATCAGCTGCGCGTACAGGTCGAAGCCAATCTCCGCGATGGCGCCGGACTGCTTCTCGCCCAGCAGGTTGCCCGCGCCGCGGATCTCCAGGTCGTGGCTGGCGATGGAGAAGCCCGCGCCCAGCTCCGTGAAGTTCTGGAGCACCTCCAGGCGCCGCTGCGCGTCCTTCGTCACCGGGCGGCGGGTGGGCACCAGCAGGTACGCGTACGCGCGCTCCTTGCTGCGGCCCACGCGTCCGCGCAGCTGGTAGAGCTGCGCCAGGCCGAACTGGTCCGCGCGGTTGACGATCATCGTGTTGGCGCTGGAGATGTCGATGCCGCTCTCGATGATGCTGGTGCACAAGAGCACCTGGAACTTGTGCTCCGTGAACTGGAGCATCACCTTCTCCAGCTGCCCCTCGCCCATCTGGCCGTGCGCCACGCCGATGGAGACGTTCGGCAAGAGCTTCTTCAGCTCCTGCTCCATGGACGGCAGGGACTCCACGCGGTTGTGCACGAAGAAGATCTGGCCACCGCGGGCAATCTCGCGCTCGACGGCCTCCTTGATGGCGGCCTCGTCGTACTTCATCACGAAGGTGCGGATGGCCCGGCGGTCCTGCGGCGGCGTGGCGATGATGCTCATGTCGCGCACGCCGGACATGCTCATGTGCAGCGTGCGGGGGATGGGCGTCGCCGTCAGCGTCAGCACGTCCACCTGCGTGCGCAGCCGCTTGAGCGCCTCCTTCTGCTTCACGCCGAAGCGCTGCTCCTCATCCACCACCAGCAGCCCCAGGTCCTTGAAGGCCACCTCGCCCGCCAGCAGCTTGTGCGTGCCGATGACGATGTCGACCTTGCCCTCCTTGGCGCGGCGCAGGATGTCGCGGATCTCCGGCGGCTTGCGGATGCCGGAGATGACCTCCACCGTGACGGGGTAGTCCTTGAAGCGCTTCTTGAAGGAGTGGAAGTGCTGCTGCGCCAGCACCGTGGTGGGCACCAGCACCGCCACCTGCTTGCGATCCAACGTGGCCTTGAAGGCGGCGCGCATCGCCACCTCCGTCTTGCCGTAGCCCACGTCGCCGCAGACGAGCCGGTCCATCGGCTGCGCCTTCTGCATGTCCGACAGCACGTCCTCGATGGCCTTCGCCTGGTCCGGCGTCTCCTCGAACTCGAAGTCCGCCTCGAACTGGGCGAAGTAGCGGTCCGGCGGCGCGAACGCGTAGCCCGGGTGTGCCTTGCGCGCGGCGGCCATCTGCAGGAGCTCCGCCGCCATCTTGAGCAGCTGCTCCTTGACGCGCTTCTTCGTCTTCTCCCAGCTCGCCGTGCCCAGCTTGTCCAGCTGGACCTTCTCAGGGTCGCCGCCGGTGAACTTCTGGATGAGCCGCATGCGGCCCACCGGCAGGTAGATCTTGTCCCGCCCCGCGTACTCCAGGACGAGGAAGTCCCCCGGCACGCCCTGCACCTCCATCTTCGTCAGGCCCGCGTAGCGCCCGATGCCGAAGTCGGTGTGGACGATGAGGTCGCCTTCCTTCAGGTCCTTGAAGCCCGCGGCGAACGCGTCCAGCTTCTTGCTGCGCTTGACGCGGCGGCGGGAGCGGACGCCAAAAATCTCTTCATCCGCGAGCACCGCCAGACGGCCTTCCGGGTCGATGAAGCCGTGGCTCACCTCGCCGGTGAACAGGTGCGCCCAGACCGCCGGCTCGTACAGCTTCGCCGGGTCCTGCAACGCTTCCGTGTGCACCTTCACCATCACGGAGCGGTCCAACAGCAGCCGCTTCAGCCGGTCCGCCTGGCTGAGTGTGCCGCACGCCACCGCGCACGCCACGCCGGTGTCGCGCCAGCGTTGCAGCCGCTCCACCAGCGGGGTGAGCGCGCCCTCCTCGCCGTGGTGCGCGAGGATGGCCTCGCGCAGGTCCTGCGTCGTGCCGAAGGTGAAGGCCACGGGCGCTTCGGACTGCGTGAGCGACAGGCCTCCGCCCTCCACCACGCGCAGGGCCTTGAGGCCCTCCGCCACGCCCTCGCGCGTGAGGAAGTGGTGCTCCGGCGGATAGGTGAGGTCCTGTCGCGCGTCCGCCTCCTCCACGCCCTTCGCCAGCTCCGCCGACAGTTCCTCCAGCACGCGGTCCAGGCCCACCGGGTCGTCCAGGTAGACGACGGGCTCCTGGGCCCACGCGCGCAGGTAGTCGAACACCGAGGCCAGCCCGCCCTCGAAGAAGCCGGGCAGCAGCCCCTCCAGCCCGAAGCCGGGCAGCCCTTCGCGGAGCGCGTCCAGCCGCTCGCGCAGCTTGATGGTGGGCAGGTTGATGCGGTCCGCCACCGCGCGGGCGGCGGCCTCGGCGCGCGGGCGGGTGTCGTCGGTGAGCAGCAGCTCGCGCGCGGGCACCAGGTCCACCGTCTTGAGCGCGTCCACCGTGCGCTGCGACTCCGGGTCGAAGACGCGGATGGACTCGATGGTGTCCCCGAAGAACTCCAGGCGCACCGGCCGCTCGTACAGCGGGCTGAAGACGTCCAGCAGGCCGCCGCGCACGCTGAAGGTGCCCTTGTCCTCCACCAGCGGGCTGTTCTGGTAGCCCATCAGCGCCAGCTTCCGCGCCAGCGAGTCGCGGTCGAAGTCCTGGCCCACCTCCACGCGCTGGGCCAGCCCCTCCATCACCCCCAGCGGCAGCACGCGGCGGTGCAGCGCGCGCAGGGACAGCACCAGCGCGGGGAACGGCGTGCCTCGCGCCAGGTGGAACAGCGCGCCCAGGCGCTCCGTGATGGGGCCCGCCTCCGGTGACAGCTCGTCGTACGGGAGCACCTCGTCCGCGGGCAGCCGCAGCACACGGGGCTCCAGCAGGCTGCCGGTGCCTCCCAGGAAGAAAGCCAGGTCGTGCGCGAGCGCGTCCGCCGCTTCTTCATCCACGGCCACGCACACCAGGGGTGCGCGCAGCTCGCGGTGCAGGCGGGCGAGCAGGTGGCCACGCGCCGCGCCCTTCACCCCCTGTGTTCGCGCGCGGTGCCCCACGCGCAGGGAGGCGAGGAGCCGGGCGAAGGCATCACCGGAGGGAGGGGGAGCACCGCCGGGCCAGGACGTGCCATCGGACTTCGGAGGAAGAGAGGTATCCATTCGGGGGCCCGTGTGGGGCCCTCGGCTAATTAGGGTGCGGCTTCTCCCAAATCAACGCTGGATGCGGACACCTGTCGTGTCCATGGGGACAGCGGGACGGCGGCTGGGCGGGGAGGCTCACGCGCGCCCGGGACACGGGAAGGTCCCCGGGCGCGCGGCGGGCCCGCTCAGGGCTCGTTGCAGGCGTTCGCCAGCCGGAGGTCCTTCCGGGTGGCGTCCGTGGTGGTGGCGGCCACCGAGTCGCAATCCATCACGCTGGACAGGCCCGTCAGCGGCTCCACCATCAGCACGCTCTTGGGGCGGCCGGAGGTGAACCGGAACTGGATCTGGTGGTCCTTCGGCGCCGCGGCGGCGACGAGGGCGGCCTGGCCCAGCTGCCCCTGCATGCAGTCCATCTTGTTCAACGCCGGCCGGCCGGAACCCGGCAGGAAGCACAGGTTGTTGATGTCCGCCGCGCTCATGCTGTCCGGGATGACGATGTCCGGCCCCGTGGTGCTGCAGCAGTCGGGCATGTCGCGGCAGGTCGTGGCCACGCAGGCCGTGCTGGGACACTGGTTCATGGACCACTGGTCCGGGTTGGCCAGGTCATCGCCGCACTTCAGCTGTTCCCAGCGAGCCACGGTGCGCCGCGTGCCATCCGGCAGGTCGACGTCTTTCTCCACCACGATGCGCACGGGCTGGTTGGTGCTGATGGCCAGCTGGCGCGCTCGCAGCGCGCCCGACCACAGCTCGCGCGTGGCCATGCTCTCGCGCTGCCCGCCAATGCGCCCCTGCAGCCCTCCCACCGCCAGGGCGATGAAGACGGACACCACCGCCAGCGCGGTCAGTATCTCCAACAACGTCATGCCACGCGTCTGCTTCATGGAGTCACCGGAGCCGAAACGGGCCGGGTCAGGCCCACGGTCATGTTGCGCGCCGCGACGCGGAACGTGTAGCGACGGCGCGTGTAGCCGTCCTTCGCCTGGCCCTCTTCATCCGTGCCCGTGGTGTCCGCGTCGCGGTTGATGCGCCGCGTGCGGATGACCAGCGTCACCTCCAGCTCACGCACCCGCTGGCGGAGGCGCTTGATGACCTCTTCCTTCGTGGTCGCGGCCGGAAGAGGACCTCCCCCGAAGGCGAGGTCGTCCGTCTTGCAAGAGCCCAGGGTGTACTTGCCCACGTCGCAGTCGGAGATGGCCGGATGCGGGGCGCCCGGGGCCGCCGGGTTCTCGCCGGGATACCAGTCCAGCGTGTTCAGGGGATTGGCGAGATTGACGACGCCCTCGCGCACGGTGAGCTGCTCCACGTCACGGCTCAACACCGACCAGTCCTCCTGGTTCGGGGCGCGGTACTCCAGGGTGGGGATGCCGCCCCTCCAGTTCACCCGGTAGGCCGCGCCGCTCAGCCGCAGGGCCACCCAGTTCTCGACGTCCCCGGACGCCTTCGTCCACAGGTCCTTGCCGGCGCAGACATCCGAGCGCGGCACCTCGGGGGTCGGCCCCTTGATGACGAGCTTCCCGGAGGACTCCTGCACGCTGTCCACCAGGACGGGACAGGCCTTCTTGTTGCCGCCGCTGGCGATAACGGCCAGCGTAGGGGTGGCGGGATCCGCCAGCGCCGTCGAGGGATTCGGGCGCGTGCAGAAGGTGCCCGCCGTGGTGGTCTCCTCCTCGCGGATCCGCGACAGCGTGTCGCAGGTCCTCAGGGTGAGCATCCCGTTCGTGTCCCCCCAGTAGAGCTGGAGGGCGTCCGACGCCGGGAACCCCACGGGCGGCGGCGCGTAGTCCGTCGGGTCCGCGCCCAGCGTGGTCCCGATGCCCGTCGTCAGGTCCGGCTTGGACCAGACCGTGATGGCCGAGCGCTCGTCGTCGTTCGCGAAGGAGATGGGCGTGTTGCCCATGCCGGTGCCCGCGCGGGACACGTCCAGCGTGATCTGATCCTTCACGGCCCGCCCGGTGACCTGGGCGGTCATCGTCTGTTCCTCGAACAGGGCGCGCTTCTGCATCTGGGCGCCCACCACCAGCCCCGTGGTGAGCACGATGACCCCAATGGCGCTGGCGATCATCACTTCAAGGAGCGTGAAGCCCCGGTTGCGCAAGGAGGACGGTTTCATGGCGCCATTCGACTCTGGAGGACCACCATCTGCTGGCCCTCGCGGATGCCCGGCTCATCCCAGGCCACGGAGACCCGCACGTTCACGAGCGTGCCCGTCGTGGCCCCCACGAGCGGGCGGGTGATGGCCGGCTCGCCCGCCTTGCCATCCTCGATGCTGCCGGGGACCACGGAGTTGTCCACGTCCACGGTCACCGTGTACTTGCGCGCGACGATGTTCGGATCCGTGGGAGCCGTCTCCCGCTGGAACCCCTCCGACGTCTGGTACACGTCGAAGGTTTCGTTCGACGCCGTCTCGCACGTCACCGAACCCTGGCAGCCCCGCTGAAGGATGTTCTCCAGGGTCTGCTCCGCGATGATCTGCGCCTGGTTGGCGGTCAGGGTCCGGCGATTGGAGCGGGTCGTCTGGCTCACCACGGTCATCGCCGCCGCGACTCCCAGCAGCATGACGGCCATGGTGGCCATGACTTCCAGCAGGGTGACACCCCGTGAGGCGCGCTGCTTCATTGCGGCAGTCTCCCGTCAGGCAGCGGTTCCCACAACATGATCTGCGAGCGCGGCACGCCGCTCGTGCCCGCCTTGTTGTTCCAGTCCTCTCCGCCCTTGACCTTCATCTTACCCGTGGCCGTGAGCACGAAGAGGTGCTCGTCGTGGACCACCGGCGCGGAGATGGCGTGGCCGTCCAGCTCGGTCGCCCCACCACCGACAAGCGCGCCGCTCGACTGGCTGGCCATGTAGGCCTCACCCTTCGCGTCCGCGTTCAGGCTGCAGATGTCCGCCGCCGTGCCCACCGCGGTCGCCGCGTAGATGTTGTCCGAGCTGAGCGCCACGCCGCCCCACAGCTTCTGGCCCGGGCTCATCTTCTGCACCCACAGGGGCTTGAGCTCCGTGCACCCGTTCTTGCCCGTGGGGTCCGTGTCCTCGAAGGCGAGCAGGTGGTACTGGTACGTGGGGTTCTGGGGGTTCTGGACATCCGGGAGGTAGCCGTCCGTGTACTTGTCGGGGCTGTCGCTGGTGCCGAAGTAGAAGCGCACCGCCGGGCCCGCATCCGTCGCGACCAGCTTCACCGCGATGTTGGAGTAGAGCTCCTGCAGGTCCAGCTGCGTCTGGCTCGCATCCGCGCGGCCCTCCAGCGCGGACGCCGCGTGGGCCACCATGCACTTCTGCACCTGGCTGCCCAGCTTCCGCGAGGTGTTCACGTCCTTGAGGTTGACGCGCCACACGCTGCCGGCCGTGGTGGGCACGTACAGGACGTCGTAGGAGCCGTCCTGGTCCAGGTCCAGCATCGCTGTCTCCGCCGCGATGCCCGAGCCCTGCTCGAAGGTGACGACGCCCGCGTACTTGCCGCTTCCGTACTCGAGCGGCTTCCCCGTCTTCATGTCGAGGATGTAGACGGCGCCCGCGCGCGCCTCGCCCGGGTCGTAGTCGGTGCCCACCACCGCCACCCAGCGCCGGTCCTTGTCCTGCGCGGAGCCCCAGGAGATGCGCCCCACCGAAGGCGCGTGCCGGGAGCCCGAGTTGTCCGGCAGCTTCACGGTGCCGGTCTTGTCGTCCTTCACGGCCTGGGTGAAGGCGGACGTCACCTCCGTGTTCGCCAGGCTGAACTCCCACATGGGCAGCGGGTACCGGTCCGTCTTCGAGGGATCCGTGATGTCCAGCGCGAAGACCACCGGGCTGGTCTTGCCCGTGGCGGAGACGAGCACCGTCTTGGCACCCTGCTGCTTCTGCGCCGTGGCCGCGGGCGTCCAGGTGTACTTGATGTTGTCGTTCCAGTCGTTGCGGTCACCCAGGTCCACGTTGGCGATGCTGGGCGAAGCGTCCATCTGCGGCTTGGGCAGGGTGCCCGAGCCGCGGAAGCGCACGTACTGGTTGCGGTACTGATCCAGCATCAGGAAGGGCATGTAGGCGAACTCTTCCTTGCCGGTCCCGTACTCGCGGATCGCCTTGGTCTTGTCGGCAGGGCACGTCTTCGGCAGGAAGTAGCCGCGGAACTGGGCCTCCCCCACGCAGTCGTCGTTCAGGGCGTTGCGGAACTCACCCGCGTCGAAGGCGTGCAGCACGCCCGACATCGTCCCCACGAAGGCCTTGGTGCTGCGCTCCTGGAGGGGCGTCATGAAGTTCTTGCGGTAGGTGTCGCGCTCGGTGCCCTTCGCGTTCTGGTACCAGTTGTCCTGGTACGGGGGCACCGCCACCGCCACGGTGGAGAGGTTGATGCCGCCGAAGGCCCAGGGGCGGAACGTCGAGGTCCGCTTGTTGTCGTACCCGTACAACCAGTCGACGAGGAACTGGCGGTCGCTGTAGGGGTTGGCGGCGGGATCCGTCTGCGTGGCGACGCTGCAGGTGCCGTCGTTGTTCATGTCGTACAGGTAGCGGCCGTCAATCTCGCTGTACGTGTTGCAGTAGGAGGAAGGCAGCAGCGTGTTGCCCAACGCGGCCACGTCACTGACCTCCGTGCGGACCCCCGAGCCGTTCGTCGTGTAGAGCTTGCGAGCGGAGCCGGCCAGCGACAGCGCCATCACGCGGCCGGATTCCCAGCGCAGCTTCGGGTCGGTCTTGGCGACCCCCGGCTCGTAGAGCGACTGCATGTACAGGCGGCCGCGGATGGTGAAGTCCTTGGCGTCGTCATAGGCGCGCGTGCCGGCCGCGGGCAGGCTGCCCTCGGTGGCGCTCCAGCCCTTGCCCCAGTTCTGGCCCGGCGTTTCGTTCACGCCCCAGACCGCGACGTTGCCCAGGGTGCTGGGGCTGGAGCGCGCGTAGGAGCCGGAGCGCACCGCCTGGTAGCCGATGTCGACCTCGTCGATGATGGGACGGCACAGCTCGCTGGGGCTGCTGATGTCCACCTTCCAGCACAGCTGCGACCCGGTGAGGCCCAGCGCCAGGATGTCGATCTCCACCTCCTGGTCGGGGTACTGCTTGTCGTTGTTGAGCGGCACCGGCACCCACGCGGGGTTTTCGTTCTTCTCGTAGATGCCCGCGGCGTTCAGCGTGCGGCAGTCCACGGCGATGGAATAGGTGATGGTGGGCTTCACGCTGCTCGCGGTGCAGGCACCCGCGACCTCTTCGGTCCAGCAGGGCGCCTTCGTGCAGGCTGGGGCGGGCTTGCAGGCCGGATCCTCCACCATGTTGCAGGAGGACTTGGTGCGGATGTTCGTGGGCGGGTTGCCCGGGGTCGCGTACGGGGCGACGTCGTCCTGGCGGCGGAAGCGGACCTTGGTGATGGTGAATTCCGGGCCCAGCTTGCCCTTGGCCGGATCGTCGGTCATGACGTCAGAGGTGATGGTGGTGGACTTGGCGCCACCGCCGTTCTCCTTGTTGATCATGAACACGATGTCGTTGAAGTCGCGGTCACCGCCGCCGTTGAGGTCCTCGAAGCCGAGGATCCACCGGAAGGGGTCCGTGGTGGGCGCGCCCACGATGACGTGGGGCATGAAGTTCATGCTGGCCATGGCAGCGGCCTTCTCCGGGTCGGTGATGTCCTTACCCGGAACCGGCACGACCACGCCCTCCATGGGCATCTTCAGGTTCTTGTAGGCAGGCGAGTCCAGGCGCTTGAGCGTGTCATTCTCCAGCCAGCCGCAGGCCTTCTTGACCGGGCTCGTGCCGTCAATCTTGCAGGCGGACCCGTCCGTGGGGGAGTTGCAGCTCTCGGAGTACTTGCAGCCGATGTTGCGCTCCGCCACCACGTTGTTCGTGGGCGCCTTGAAGTTCTGGTCCAGGTTCCAGGTGGCCTTGGAGAAGAACACGGAGACGGACGTCTGCAGGTGCAACAGGCACTTGCCGTCCTCGAGGGGGTTGCCCGTATAGGGCTGGCGCTTGAGGCAGGGGGCGACCGTGTCGTTGTCCGTGTTGTGGCGGGCCTCGTAGTAGACGACGGCGAAGAAGATGATCTCCTTGCCACCCGCGACGAGGCCCAGGTTCACCCGGCGGTCGCCGGTGTTGATCTTCTCGTAGTTGTCCTTGTCCGCGGCGTACTGGTCCTTTTCTGACTTCGGCGCATCGTTAGGGGGCTTGATGGGCGCGGGGAGCTTGATGCCCCGGAAGTCATACTGGGAGACGTTGTAGTCGGGCACGCCGTTGAAGGTGTCGTCGGCGTCCGCGACGGGACCCAGGTTGCGCGTGACGGTATGGTCGCTGTCGTCGTCCACGAGCAGGTAGACCATTCTTCCAATGCCCAGGTTGCCGTTCTCCGGCACTTTCGGCTCGAGCAGGTTGGGGATGTAGTTGAACAGCCCCCGGTCGCCCTGCGCGTCGTTGACGTCGTTGACGCCCACCCAGTCCGTGGCGATGTTGAATTCGGCGGAGTGCCCGCGGCCCGGGCGCGCGTCCGTGACGTCGTCGTCGTGGCGGAAGGTGCTGCCGCAGGCGCCCATCGCCAGCTCGGGCTCGTTGTACTTCTTGCCCCCGGACGTGAAGGTGTTGTTGCAGCGCCGCGACAGGCCCACGTACTTGATGGGCAGGACGGTGTCGTCGTCCGGCGTCAGGTTGTAGATGGCCTCGTGCAGGTCGAGGATGCCGTTGTCGTTCAGGTCGACCAGCTCGTGGGTGTCCTTGTCCGCGTAGCCCCGCTTCACCACGTCTTCCATGTACATGTAGCCGAGCGAGTGCGACGCGCCGGCGGACTCGTACACGTAGTCGATGGTGACCGTCTGGTCGAACGGGAAGATGATGTTCTCTGAGTCCAGCTTCTTGAGGTTGGTGTTGAGCTGGAGCCGGCCGTCCTTGCGCAGGAGGATGGTGTCGTTGGCGACGGTGAGGCCGTCAGGGCCCAGCTTGAAGGCGCCCTGCTTGTCGTTGGACAGGTCGTCCTGGCAGAGCTGCTGCGCGTGGGTCAGCGAGGGCGTCGCGACCGCCAGCACCAGCGCCGTGAGGGTTCGTTGAAAGAGCGTGCGCATCACTGCTTCCCCTGGTTCTTCGGCTGGGACTTCGCCTTCGCTTCGGCCTCGGCCTTGTCACGCGCCTTGCGTGCCGCCACCTGCTCCGTCATCTGCTTGCGCAGCATCATCCGGCGGGGGGGCGCGGGGGCCACCACCACGGTGGACAGGTAGCTGGTGAGGGCGTCCAGCTCGTCGCGGGGCAGCAGGCGCGTGTCGCAGTCCGTCTTCGGGTTGATCATGTGGGGGGACTGCACCCACGTGCGGACCTCCACCAGGGTCTTCTTGTCCAGCACCTGGTCCATGTAGGGACCCACGGGCTTGCGCACGCCGAGCGGCCCCACCGGCTGCTTCTCCGTCGGGGTCCTGGCTTGGTGGCATTGTGCGCAGGCCTTGTTGAAGGCCACCGCGCCTCGGTCCTGGGCGCTGGCGAGCACCGGCAGCAGGAGCAGCAGGGGAATCAGGCGTTTCATGGGGGGGCTCGTGGGAGAAGACGAGGTCACGGAAGGGTGATGGTGGTTCCCGCGGGCGCCTTCTGGTCCGTGGGATTGTTGTAGGTCATGTCCGGGCCGCAGCCCTTGGTGATGCAGCCGGGCGCGAAGATGGATTCGCCAATCGCGTTGGTGACCAGCGCCTGGACCATGGAGCGCGTCGGACGGCGGCCGTTCTCCATGGTCACCTCGCCCACGGCGAGGACCCACAGCTGGCGGTTGCTGTCGACGGTGTTCTGGTCGTCATCCAGGTCATCCCGGATGAAGACGCGGTAGCGCACGTTGCGCTGCTCCGGGAAGTCCACGCCCACGGGGACTTCAGACGCGCTCAGGTTGGTCGTGGTCACCGTGTACGGGTTCCATCCGTCCTCCGGTCCGGGCAGCAGCTCGTACCAGGGGGGATTGGCGGCGGCCAGCGCGGGGATGTCGGCCACCGGAGCGACCCCTCCCAGGGCGGCGGACAGGCCCATCGTGGCGTTGTTCCCGTTGTTGTTCAGCAGCAGGCGCACCGTCTCGCGCCCTTCGGCGAGGCCCGCCTCGGCGGCGAAGAACGCCTGCTTCTGGCGGCGGGTGTCCGCCTGGGTGTCGGCCTCGCGGCCCACCACGCTGTAGCTGAGCATCACCGCCATCGTCACGACCGCGACCACGCCCAGCGCGAGCAGGAGCGTGAAGCCACGGGACTGACGGCGGGGAGTTGGGCGACGCACCATCGGGGGCTCCTTCACGTACCCCTGGGGGGAGGTACGGCTTGGGAGCCAATGAACAGCAAGCTTCGTGCCGGGAATTCCGGCGCTCAACCCGCCGGAATAAGGGATGTCCGTGAGGCGGGGGGGTGCCGTCTGACGTCAGGGGGCTGCGCAAACTTTGCGAGCCCCCTCATTCTTGCGAGGTAGCCCGAGCCTCAGCGCTGGCCGCCGCGCACGGCGGCGCGCAGGCGGAGCATGTCGTCCAGGACACCGGGGTCCACCAGCTCCAGGGCGGCCTTCTGGGAGAGGGCGCGGGTCTGCCGGCGGTACTCCTCTTCGTCCTCCTCGCCGCCCTTGCCGCCGTCGCTGCCGCCCTTGCCACCGCCCTTGCCGTCGCCGCCCTTGGGCATCAGCGCCACCGGCTGGGAGACGCCCGGCTCCAGGCGGGGGAAGGCATTGGCGTCGGCGCGCACCGACGTGAAGAGGCTGACCATGGACAGGCAGAACACGATGGCGACGGTGAGGGTCTTCATGGCGGCTCCAATTCTCCCAATCCCCACGACGCCCGGGCGCGGAGGGTTATTCACGAGCGCTACTCCTTCGCCTTGAAGGTGCGGATGTATCGCACCAGGGCGTCCAGCTGCTCCGGGGTGAGCCGGTCCTTGTAGGCCTTCATCTTGGGGTTGTGGGACGAACCGTTGGCGATGACGTCTCGCAGTTCGGTGTCCGACTCCGCCTTCTGCCAGGCGGCCCGGCTCATGTCGGGGATGGACTCCTTCTGGCCCATGCGCGTCTGGGCGCGGCCGTCCGGACCGTGGCAGTTCTTGCAGCTCTTGTCCCAGAGGGCGGCGGCGTCCTCGGCGTGGGAAACGGCCGGGGCGCACAGCAGGAGGGTGGACAGCAGGCACCACCGCGAGGTCATGCACGGTCTCCGAGGGAGGGGGACGCCAGTATAGCCACGCGCTCAGGAACCGGCGCGGGGCCAGAAGGGCGCGGTGGGGCGGTTGGGAGGCTGGAGCCAGACGGACTCCAGGAAGCGCACCGCGTTCTGATCCGCCCGGTCGTTCCGGGTGAACGCCGCCTGTGCGCTCGTGAGCACCGCCAGCGTCGCGAGCCCCGCCACCCAGGCCGCTGGCGGAGGCGTGCGTCCGGCCGCGTCCCGGAGCAGCGCTCCGAAGACGGACGCCGCCACGGTGACGAGCGCCGCGAGCAGCACCGCGCCCGCCAGGGACGTGGGCAGGCCCAGCCAGGCGAGCAGGTTGGGCGGGTGGTAGCCGTCCAGGAGCAGCGGCCGGGCCAGCGCGAGCACGGGGGTGGAGACGTCGTCGGGGATGTAGTTGACGAAGGTGGCCAGGCCCGTGACGAGCACGGACGCCGCGCACAGCATGGCCGCGATGCCGGACAGCACCGGCCGGCCTGCGCCGCGCAGCCGCTCCAGCACCAGGCCCGCGGGCAGCAGCAGGAAGGGCACCAGCCCCGTGAGGTGCCGGGGCCCTGTCGTCCAACCCCACGAGTCGTAGGTGAACGACGAGGTGAAGTACGTGTAGCCGGCGAGCGTGGCCGCGGACATCCAGAAGAGGGCGCGTCCTTCCGCGGACGTCCGGCCCAGGCGCTTGAGCAGCGCGAGTCCGGGCAGCGCGAGCAAGAGGAACGGCGACAGGGTGAAGAGGCCCCGCAGCGGGGAGAAGAACGACAGCGTGAAGGCGCGCGGATCCGGCGTGCGGATGCCCAGGAAGCCGCCCAGGTGCCACGGCTGGTAGGCCGCGTCGTTGAGGTGCTTGTAGCCCGTCTCCAGCGGGTGCCCGAAGGTGGCCTGGTGGTAGAGCCCCAGCGCCACGATGAAGGGCAGCGCGCCCAGCACGGCGAGCCCCGTGGCCCGCCCCAGCTTCTTCAGCCGCGCGGCCCCGGGCTCCTGCGTGCCCAGCACGGTGAGCACGGCGTAGAGGATGAGGCCCAGCACGCCCAGCGCGCCGGTGTACTCGGCGGCGACGGTGGCGCCCGCGCACGCGCCGGCCACGACGTAGCCGCGCTCGCGCCACTCGCCGCGCGACAGCTTCCAGAGCGCGTAGAAGCCCGCGAAGAGCAGCACCGCCGTCGTCTGGTGGCTCATGAAGAGCAGCGAGTAGCTGAACGCCAGCGAGCCCAGCGCGTACGTCACCGTGACGCCGTCCGCGACGACGGGCGACAGGAACGCGCGCAGGAAGCGGCGCACCAGCCACAGCAGCCCCAGCGTGGGCAGCACCGTGAGGAAGAGGCGGCTGAAGAAGACGAGCGGCACCTCCGGCACGGCGTAGCGGTGGCTGCCGCCCAGGACCCTCAGGCCCGCGTACACGGGCACCGCGGCGAAGGACAGCAGCGGCGCCTTGGACGGGTAGTAGCGCCCGTCCATCACGGACAGGTCGCCCACCGGGCCGTAGTCGCGCAGGGCGCGGTTGATCTCCAGCGTCCCGTCCTCCACCAGGGCGCGCGTCTGCCACAGGCGGCACAGCTCGTTGGGCGAGCGCAGGCCCGGGTGGTACGGGAAGAGGACCACGTAGAGCGCCACGACCGTGGCCCACACCGCTCTGGGCAGTCCCGCGGCGCGGGGCGCGGGCGCCACGGTGGGGGGCGCCAGGGCCGCGTCGGAGGGCGGCGGGGAGGTGGGGTGGGGTTCGGCGCTCACGCGGGCATCAGACGGCGCGGGCGACGGCGAAGAGGCTCATGCCCACGGGCAGCCGCACCTGTTGCTCGGCCTGCGCGAGCAGGGGGGCCAGCGTGTCGTAGAGCTTGAGCTGGAGCTTGGGCACCGCGCGGCGGCGCAGGATGCGGCTGTTGACGTACCAGCCCGGCAGGCCGACCAGGTTCATCCACTCCAGCGTGTCCACGCGGAAGCCGTTCTCCTGCAGCACCGCGCGCAGGGACTCCGGCGTGTAGCGGCGGTAGTGGCCCACGGCCTCGTCGATGGCGCCGAACAGCTGCGGCAGCGCCGGCACGAGGATGAGCACGCGGCCGTCCGGCTGGAGGATCTGACGGAAGCGGCGCACCGCGGACGCGTCGTCCGGGATGTGCTCCATCACGTTGGACAGCACGATGGTGTCCAGGTTCTCCGCCTTCAGCGCCTCCCAGTCCGCGAGCGCCACGTCGGACAGGTAGGGGCGCACGTGGGGCTTGCCTCGGAAGAGGTTCTTCAAGCGGTCCACGTAGAAGCGCTCCACCTCCAGCGCGACCAGGTGCTCCGCGCCGGCCTCCAGCTCGCGGGTGATGGTGCCGATGCCGGCGCCAATCTCCAGCACGCGCCGGCCCATGTGCTCGCGGAAGCGGCGGCCCAGCCACTGGTTGTAGTGGGTGGCGCCGTCCATGCGCTCCAGGGTGGAGTAGCCCTCGTGCTGGTTGTCCGCGTCGTCGCGCACGGTGGCGTAGCGCACCAGCGTGCGCAGGCGGGCCAGGTGCGCGGAGGCCGGGCGGCGCGGCACGGCCCGCAGCGGCGGCAGGGACACTTCGGTGAGGCGGAAGAGCTGCGCGGCCAGCTTCACCACCAGCTCCGCGTCCACCGCGTCGTCGTCACTGGTGAGCTGGATGGAGCGCAGCGCCTCCGTGCGGAAGGCGCGCAGGCCGGTGAGCGGATCCGTCAGCGCCACGTCGGTGACGAAGCGGGTGATGCCGCCCAGCGCGCGCTCGGCCACCATCTCCGGCGACATGCCGGGGCGCCGGCCGAAGACGCCGTCCGCGGTGTCGTCACGCAGGGGCTGCACCAGGGCGTCGTAGGTGTCGGGCGAGTAGGCGGTGTCCGGATCCTGGAGCACCGTGTGGGCGCCGGTGACGTGGGGCAGCGCGGCACGGATGGCCGCCCCCTTGCCGCCCTGGGCGGAGAGGACGTGGACGTTGGGACCGGGCGTGACGTCCACCGGCCCTTCACCCGCGAGCACGACCTGGGCCTGGCCGGACAGCGCGTGAGCGAATCGGGCGGCGGCGGCGGCGGTGGCGGGGTTGAAGGGCAGGACGACGGAAAGCGCAGGAACCATTGCGCCGCTCCCTACCACAGGACCCTCCAGGGTGCGCGTTCACGGACCGGGGCGGATGGATGGGGAGCATCCAGGCGGCGTCGGTCGGATGGACAACCCGCCCGGCCCGTTGCACGCTCCGGGCGTTATTCCCCCCAGCGCGATGTGGGTGCAGGTCGGGTCCGGATGAGTTCGGGCCGGTGGAGACCGCCCGCGGCAGCCACTTCCGGAGAGACGCGACGTGGAAGGAACGGTGTTGGACCCGGCCGGTGGAGCGCCCGGCGCGACGTCCGCGAGCGTGATGCACCGGGTGCGGGGTGTGTGGCGCCGGCGGTGGGTGATGCTCGGGGTGGCGTTGGGGGTCACCGCGCTCACGGCGGCGTGGACGCTGCGCCAGCCGCGCATCTACGCGGCCAGCACCTCGCTCATCATCGACGTCACCGCGCCGCGCATCCTCGACGGCGAGGTGAAGGAGGTGATGGGGGAGGAGCGCAGCAACTACTGGTTCAACAAGGAGTACTACGCCACGCAGAGTGAGATCATCACCTCGCGCGCGGTGGCAAGTCGCGTGGTGGACCGGCTGGGGCTGACGAAGGACGCGTCCTTCCTGGGCCTGCCGGCGAACCAGGACCCGGCGGAGCGCGCGAAGGCGCTGGAGGACACGGACGCGGTGGGGCTGTTGCGCTCGCGCATCCAGGTGGTGCCCGGCAAGGACTCGCGGGTGATGAACATCGGCGTGGAGGACGTGGACCCCGCGCGCGCGGCGCTGCTCTCCAACGAGGTGGCCGCCGCGTACATGGCGGAGAACCTGGCGCTGAAGCTTCGCACCACGGAGGAGGCGCGCACGTGGCTGGAGGGCCGCCTGGATGAGCTGGGCCGCCAGTCCAAGGCCGGCGAGATGGCCGTCTACGACCTGAAGAAGGACGCGGACATGCTGTCCACGTCGCTGGAGTCGCGGCTGTCCATCGTCAGCGAGCGGATCAACTCCTACAACCTGAAGCTCACCGAGGTGCGCACGCGCATCGCGGCGCAGCAGGCGCGCGTGGACGCCATCCACCGGCTGCGCAAGGACGCCGGCAACGACGAGACGTGGGCGGAGGCCGTGCCCGGCGCGAAGGACGGTCCCATCCAAGATCTCAAATCGCGCTACGGCGAACAGAAGGCCGCGTGCGCGGAGCTGACTGAGCGCTACCTGCCGGAGCACCCGAAGCTCTTGGAGTGCAACCGCAAGCTGGACGTCGTGCGCGCGGACCTGCTCAAGAGCCTGACCAACGTGGTGCGCTCGGCGGAGACGCAGCTGGCGGAGGCGCAGGGCGAGGAGAAGAACCTCAACAAGCTCCTGGACGAGACCAAGGCCGAGGCCTTCCAGGTGAACAAGAAGGCCATCGAGTACGGACGGCTGCAGCGCGAGTCGGACAACAACCAGCGCCTGTACGAGCTGGTGCTCAAGCGGCTGAAGGACATCGAGCTGTCGGGGTTGCTGCGCACGAGCAACGTGCGCGTGCTGGACCCCGCGCAGCCGGCGATGGTGCCGGTGCGGCCGCACACGCGCCGCAACCTGCTGGTGGGCTGGGTGATGGGGCTGCTCCTGGGGCTGGGCGTGGCGCTGTTCCTGGAGATGCTGGAGAACACCGTCGGGTCGCAGGCGGACGTGGAGGACGTGCTGGGCCTGGCGTTCCTGGGTGTGGTGCCGCGCATGGAGGCCACGAAGGCGCCGGGCGACCGCGATTTGTACGTGCACCGCGCGCCGCGCTCGGCGGTGGCGGAGTGCTGCCGCGCCGTGCGCACCAACCTCCTGTTCATGTCGCCGGATCATCCCTGCAAGACGCTGGTGGTGACGTCCAGCGGCCCGCAGGAGGGCAAGTCCACCACGTGCATCAACCTGGGCGTGGCCATGGCCCAGAGCGGCAACCGGGTGCTGCTGCTGGACACGGACATGCGCCGGCCCCGGCTGCACCGCGCGTTCGGCGTGCCCAATGACCTGGGCATCAGCTCGCTGGTGGTGGGCGAGGGCTCGCTGGACAAGGCGGTGAAGAGCACGGAGGTGCCCAACCTCTTCGTGCTGCCGTGTGGCCCGCTGCCGCCGAACCCCGCGGAGCTGCTGCACACGCGTGCCTTCAAGGAGCTGCTGCGCGCGGCGGGGGAGAAGTTCGACCGCATCATCCTGGACAGCCCGCCGCTCAATGCGGTGGTGGACGCGGCGGTGCTGGCCACGCAGGCGGACGGCGTGGTGATGGTGCTCAAGGCGGGCCGGACGGACCGGGGCGCCGCGAAGCGCGCGCTGCGCTCGTTGGCGGACGTGCAGGCGCGGATGTTCGGCGCCATCCTCAACGACGTGGACCTGCGACAGCCGCGCTACGGCGACACGTACCTGGGCTACCAGGGCTATGGCCCGACGCAGGACGAGCCCAAGGGCGGGGTGGCGCCGTCGTGAAGGCCGCGGGCCTGCGGGTGCTGCACCTGGGGAAGTTCTACCCTCCGGCCTCCGGCGGCATGGAGGCGCACTTGCGCACGCTGGCGCGCGCGCAGGCGTCGCTGGGCGCGCAGGTGGAGGTGCTGTGCGCGAACCACTCCGTGGATGGCACCGGGACGAGCCACGAGTTCCACGGGCGCAGCCCCACGCGTGAGGAGTGGGATGGACCGGTGCGCGTGATCCGCCTGGGGCGGCTCGCGTCGGTGGCGCGCATGGACGTGATGCCGTCGCTGCCGTTCGTGCTCAGGCGGGCGCTGGCGCGGGGCGTGGACGTGGTGCACCTGCACGTGCCCAACCCGAGCATGGTGCTGGCGCTGGACGCGGTGCCGCGCCTGCCCGCGGTGGTGGTGACGCACCAGAGCGACATCATCCGGCAGAAGGTCGCGGGCGCGCTGTTCCGTCCCTTCGAGTGGATGCTGTACTCGCGCGCGGCGCGGCTGCTGGCCACGAGCGACGCGTACGTGCGCGGCTCGTCGCTGCTGTCGACGTTCAAGCCGAAGGTGCGGGTGCTGCCGCTGGGCATCGAGCTGGAGTCGTACCTGCGGCCTCCTTCCGCGGAAGCGCGCGAGGCCCAGGCGCGGTGGACGGCGGAGGCGGCGGGCGGACCGCTGTGGCTGATGGTGGGGCGGCTCGTCTACTACAAGGGGTTGTTCACGGCGCTGGAGGCGCTGGTGCACGCGCCGGGGCGGCTGGTCATCGTGGGCGAGGGGCCGCTGGCGGAGGAAGGCCGCGCGCGGGCGAAGGCGCTGGGCATCGAGGACCGGGTGACGTGGGCGGGCTACCTGTCGCCGGAGGCGCTGACGGGCGCGTACCGGGCCGCGACGGCCCTGTGGTTCCCGAGCAACGCGCGCAGCGAGGCGTATGGCCTGTCGCAGGTGGAGGCGCTGGCGAGTGGATTGCCCGTGCTCAACACCGCCGTGCCGGACTCTGGCGTGGCGTGGGTGAGCCTGCACGAGCGCACCGGGCTCACGGTGCCCGTGGGAGATGCGCGGGCGCTGGCGTCGGCGGCGCGCCGGTTGGTGGAGGAGCCGGGCCTGCGGGAGCGGCTGTCGCGCGGGGCGCGGGAGCGTGCGCGGGCGGAGTTCGCCCATGACGTGATGGCGTCGCGCAGCCTGGACTTGTACGCGGAGGCGCTCGGACGGCGGCCCGTGAGCGTGGAACCCGATGTGTCCGCGCGGCCCGCCGTGGGTGGGGGCTGAGGCCCGTCCATGCGTGTCCCACCCGGCTCTGAAGGTGAAGTGGCGGCTGCTCGCGCCGTGGACGTGGCCGGATCTCCCGGTGTTTCGCGTGAGCAGGGGGACGGCCCTTCGTTACGGGTGCTGCATGTGTCGAGCGGCAACCTGTACGGCGGCGTCGAGACCTTGCTGCGCACGCTGGCGCTCTCCCAGAATGAGCGGGCCGGTGGCGCGGAGCATGCCTTCGCGCTGTGCTTCGAGGGCCGCATGGCGCAGGAGCTGCGCTCCGCTGGCGCCGCGGTGACCTTGCTGGCACCCGCGAAGGTGAGCCGGCCCTGGCGCGTCTGGCGGGCCCGCCGCGCGCTGATGTCGCTGCTCCAGCGCGAGCGGTTCGATGCGGTGGTGTGCCACGCGGCGTGGCCGCAGGCCCTCTTCGGCCCGGTGGTCCGCACCGCTGGCGTGCCGCTGCTCTTCTTCCAGCATGACGTGCTCACGGGCGCTCACTGGGTGGAGCGCTGGGCGCGTGTCACCCCGCCGGACCTGGCGCTCTGCAACAGCCGCTACACCGCGGGCACCTTGCGGAGCGTGTATCCACGCACGCCGTGGCGCGTGCTCCATCCCCCCGTGCGCGACGGCGGGGCCGCGCCTGGGGCCTCCGAGCGTGCTTCGCTCCGCGGAGAGTTGGGCGCGCTCGCGGAAGACGTCGTCCTCATCCACGTCGGCCGCATGCAGGAAGGGAAGGGACAGAGGCTGTTCCTGGAGGCCCTGGGGCGGCTTCGCCAGGTGTCTGGCTGGAAGGCCTGGCTCGTGGGCGGTTCGCAGCGTCCGGAGGAGTCCGCCTACGAAGAGGGACTGAAGGCGCAGGCCGTGAGCCTGGGCCTGGGGGACCGGGTCCACTTCCTGGGCCAGCGTGCGGAGGTGCCCCGGCTGATGCGCGCGGCGGACGTGTACTGCCAGCCCAACACCGGCCTGGAGGCCTTCGGGCTGACGTTCGTGGAGGCGCTCCAGGCAGGCCTCCCCATCGTCACCACCGCGCTCGGTGGACCGGTGGAGATCGTCGATGCGTCGTGTGGCGTGCTCGTGCCTCCGGAGGCGGAGGCGCTGGCCCGGGCGCTGCGGGGGCTCATCGAGGACGCATCCGCGCGGAAGACGCTGGGCTCCCGGGGGCCGGACCGGGCCCGGGCCCTGAGCTCTCCCCAGGTGTTCCTGGAGGCGCTGGAGGACGCGGTGCGCTCCGTGGCGCGGGAGCCCACCGCATGAGTGGGGCCAGTCCTCGTCCCCAGCTCCGCGGGCCGGGGGTGCTGCATCAACGCTACGTGCGCCGTGCCGCCGCGCCCGCCGTGGCGGCCGCCCCCGCGCCAGCCGCCGGGGCCCCGGGGCTGCTGGGGTCGGGCTCCGTGGTGGTGGCCTTCATCGTGCTGCTCTTCGTCTGCCAGCTCGCGCTGCTGATGGAGGTGCTGGCGGCGGCGCGCGTGGTGTTTCGCATCCTGTCATTCGGCACCAGCCTGGCGCTGCTCGTGCTGGTGAAGGGGCCTCGCCTCAACCACCTGGCGAAGCCGTTCCTGGTCGCGTCGGCGGTGTTCACCGCGCTGAACTTCTTCCACCCTGGCACCACCAGCCCGCTGGCGGCGGCCGCGCAGCTGGGCATCCAGATTGCCGTGTTCGCGCCCTTCTTCTGGGCGAGCCGCCTGCGCATCGACGCGAAGATGTTCAGCCGCGTCGTCCTGCTGCTCTTCCTGTTCAACATGGCGAGCGCCTCGCTGGGCATCCTGCAGGTCTCCTTTCCAGGCCGCTTCCAGCCCAACCTGTCCTCGGTGGTCGAAGGCCAGGGCGAAGGCTACGTGCGCAGCCTCCAGTTCGAGACCGCGAGCGGCGCGCGCGTGTTCCGCCCCATGGGGCTGACGGACGTCCCGGGCGGCGCGGCCACCGGCGCCTTCTACTCGGTGCTGCTGGGGGGCACCTTCCTGCTCAGCCGCCAGGGTATTTCGCGCAAGGTGCTGGGCGTGGTGGGCATCGGCGTCGGGTTGATCTGCCTCTATCTGGGACAGGTCCGTGTCTCGGCGGTGACGTTGCTGGTGTGCATGGCGGCCATGGGGCTGGCGCTCACCGTGAGCGGCCGGTGGGTGCGGCTCGCGGCGTTGGCCTCCGTCGTGGGCGGTCTCGCCGTCGTGGCTTTCGGCTGGGCCGTGGCCGTTGGCGGTGACGCGGTGCTGTCGCGCTGGAGCACGCTCACCGCGTCGGACCCGTCACAGGTGTACCAGTCCAACCGGGGCCACTTCCTGGAGAGCACCTTCGAGGAGGTCCTCCCGGAGTTCCCCCTGGGCGCGGGCATGGGCCGCTACGGCATGGCCAACGCCTACTTCGGCGACAACACCTACCGCGAGCACCCGCCGCTCTGGGCGGAGATCCAATTGACCGCGTGGGCCTACGACGCTGGCTGGCTGGGAATCGTCTGCTATCCGGTGGCGCTGCTGGTGACGCTGGGGTGGGGCTTCCAGGTGGCCCGGCGCCGGGAGGACTCGCCGGGGGAGTTCTGGCTCTGGGGCAGCATGCTCTTCGCATATGACCTGGGCGCCATCGCACAGACCTTCAACAACCAGTTCTTCATGAGCCAGATGGGCATGGAGTTCTGGCTGCTCAACGGGGCTTTCTTCAGCGCGTACTGGAACCGGAATGCGGCCGTACACCCTCATCGCCGGTGACTTCGTCTCCACCGGGGGCATGGACCGCGCGAACCTCGCGCTGGCGGACTGGCTCGCGCGCCAGGGCGGGCCCGTGCGGCTGGTGGCGCACCGGGTGGAAGATGCGCTCCTGCGCTACCCCAACGTGCACTTCGTCCGCGTGCCCAAGCCCGCGAACGCGTACCTGCTGGGCGAGCCGTTGCTCGACGCCGTGGGGCGCTTCTGGGCCGCGCGCACGCTGGCTCAAGGGGGCCAGGTGGTGGCCAACGGCGGCAACTGCGAGGTGGCCGCCGCCAACTGGGTCCACTACGTCCACGCCGCGCACGCGCCCGAGCCCGTTGGCGATCCACTGCGCAGGCTGAAGGGCCTCGTGAGCCACCGGATGCACCTGCGCGGCGAGCAGCGTGCGTTGCGCCGGGCGCGGATCATCCTGGCGAATTCGGAGCGCACGCGGCAGGACCTGCTGGCCGCCACGGGCGTGGAGGCATCCCGCGTCCACGTCGTGTACCTGGGCGGTGATCCGACGCGCTTCCCGTCCACGACGCCCGTGCTTCGTCGTGAAGCGCGGGCGTCCCTGGGCTGGCCTCAGGAGCGGCGGGTGGCGCTGTTCGTGGGCGCGCTGGGGGACCGGCGCAAGGGCTTCGACACGCTCTTCCACGCGTGGGCACGGCTGTGCGCGCGACGCGAGTGGGACGTGGACCTGTGCGTGGTAGGGACGGGCGCGCAGCGCGAAGCCTGGGAACGCGCGGCGCGTGAGCAGGGCCTGGGCGAGCGGATCCGCTTCCTGGGCTTCCGCGACGACGTGCCCCGCCTGCTGGCCGCCGCCGACCTGCTGGTGTCCCCCACGCGCTACGAGTCCTATGGCCTGGGTGTGCACGAAGCGCTGTGCGTGGGCATCCCCGCGCTGGTGAGCCGCTCGGCGGGCGTGGCGGAGCGCTACCCGTCCTCGCTCCAGGGGCTGCTGCTGGAGGACCCCGAGGACTCGGGTGAGCTGGTGCGGCGCCTGGAGGAGTGGCGGGCCCGTGGCGCGGAGTGGATGCCCGCCGTGGCCGCGCTGTCTTCGGAGCTGCGGGCCTGGACGTGGGACGCGATGGCGGCGGCGGTGGTGGCTCGGCTGGAGGCGTGAGGCGTCAGGCTTTGCGCTCGAGCACCTGCTCGAAGAAGTCGAGGTGTGCCTTCGCGACCACCGGCCAGGCGAAGCGCGACACGGCTCGCTCCCGGCCTCGCGCGGACAGCTCCTGGCGTTGAGCGGGGCTCTCCAGCAGCTCCTCGAGCGCGGTGACCCAGGCGCCGCCGTACGACTCCGGCAGGATGCGTCCGGCATCGCCCACGGTGTGCGGAATCTCTCCGGAGTCGCTGGCGAACACGGGCACGCCACACGCGAAGGCCTCCGCGAGCATGCGGCCGAACTGCTCCTTCCACGCGGGCGTCGTCTGGCTGGGCGCGCAGAGCACGTCCATGGCGCTGAGGGCGCGGGGCACCTCCGCGTGCTTCACACCGGTGATGATGCGCACGCGGTCCCCGTGGCGCTGCGCCCACGCGCGCAGGTCCACCTCCAGGGGGCCTCCGCCGACGAAGAGGGCTCGCCAGGGGGTGTTCAGTCTGTTGAGCGCATCCATGAGGAGCCGCAGGCCCTTCTCCGGCACGAAGCGGCCCAGGTAGCCCACCACGGGCGGCCCTTCGGACTTCCATCCCAGGGACTCCCGGAACGCTCGGCCCGCCTCAGGATCCGGGCGGAAGTGCTCCACGTCCACGCCCACGGGGATGAAGCGCGAGGGGCGCTGCTCATAACCGGGCCGGGCCAGGAGGTTGTCGTGCACCGTCTGGCCCCAGGCGATCCACCCCGCGGCCCGGCGCAGGACGAAGCGCTCGGCCTGCGCGAAGGGCGGAGGGTAGCGCTTGGCCAGGTTCTGGAACGTGCAGAAGACGAGCGGCACGTTGCGGGGCGTCATGAGCGCCACCTCCAGGCCGGAGAGCACGTAGGGCTCCTCCCACAGGTGCACCAGGTCCACGCCCCGCGACAACCGTGCGCGCAGCTCCGGCCCATAGACGAAGCCGTGCAGCGAGCGGCTGAAGAAGGCGCGCACGGCCTCCAGGTTCACGGCCTCGTCGGGGTCACGCTGGAGCACCAGCGGGCCCAGGTCTCCGTGGAAGGACTTCGGTGCCACGGCGGTGACGTCCCAGCGGCCTTTACCCACGCGGGCCATCTCGTTGGCCAGCCGCCGGTTGAGGGTGACGACGTAGGAGTGCGAGACGGTGACGAGCTTCCGGGGACGCATCATGAATGCCCTCGCGCAGGGACGAGGCTCCGGTACACGGCGAGGATGTCCCGGGCGTAGCGCTCGCGGGAGAAGCGGCGCACGGCGGTGTGGCGGGCCGCGCGGGCCAGGGTGTCTCGCAAGGCTTCGTCCTCCAGCAGCCGGCGCAGGGCCGCCGCGAGCGTGTTCGCGTCGCCGGGTTCGATGGACAGCACGTCCTCGCCATCCCGCAGCGCTTCGGCAGCGCCGCTCGACTTCGAGATGACGGCGGCCCGGCCGCAGGCGAGCGCCTCCGCGATGGTGAGGCCGAAGGGTTCGCGGCGGGTGCTCGCGTGCACGAAGACGTCCAGGGCCCGGTAGACGCGGGCGGGCTCGGGCTGGAAGGGCACGAAGCCCACGCGGCCCGTGAGGCCGTGGCGCTCCACCTGTTCACGCAGCTCCGCGTCGGTGAACTGCGAGCCTGCCGTGCGGTAGAGCGGCGCGCCCACGAGGTAGAAGCGCACGGGCAGGGCCGGGGCCTGACGCGTCAGCAGGGCCGCGGCCTCCAGGAAGACATCGTGTCCCTTCCAACGCGCGTACGTGGCCACGAGCCCCACGCGCAGCGTGCCCGGAGGCGCGGGAGGAAGTCCGGCCAGTGCATCCAGGTGCGCGCCGTCACCGGCGGCCGGAGAGAACCGCTCCACGTCCACGCCGTTGGGCACGACGTGCACGGGCACCTTCCCGAGCACCGTGCGCGCGTCATCCCCCACGGCCTGCGAGTTCGCGATGGCGGCCGAGGCCAGCGGATGCAGTCCGGAGAGCGCGCGTCGCACGAGCGGTCGCTCTCCGAGGAAGTCGTGCACGTGCCACACGCGCGGAACCGGCAGTCCGGTGGTGGCCGCGCTCAGCAGGTGGGTCTTGATGCCATTGGAGTGCAGCAGGTCCGGCGCCGCGTCACGCACCGCGCGCCGCAGGTCGAGGCCGTAGCGGGTCAGCAGCAGGGGTGTCGGGGCAAGCTCACGCGCGAAGCGAAAGAGACCCGCGCGGCCCTGTTCCCGCAGACCGCTGTCCCCGAGCGCGGACAAGCGGTCGGGCAGGGCGAGCACCCGGGTCTCCACGCCGAGCCCTCGGGCTGTCTCCACAAGCGGCCCGTCCGTGCCCGCGATGAGGTGCAGCGACAGGGAAGGGTCCTGCGTGCGCAGGCACGCGAGGAGATCCACGAGTGCGCGCTCGGCACCGCCCAGGATTCCCACGGGATTGAGGAACAGGATCCGCACGCGGACGCGACCGAATCAGACCCGCCCGGGGCGGTCAAGGCGATGCAGATACGCGTCCAGCACGGTGCGCGCATGGGCGCTCCACGTGAAGCGCGCGGCCCGTGCACGCCGTGTCTCAGTGGATGGCGCAGGCACTCGGTTCGTGAGCAGGGCGTCCACCATCTCCGACCATGAGGCCACGTCGCCCACCGGGCAGTACGTGCAGGCATCGGCGCCCACTTCGCGCAGCACCGGTATGTCGCTGGCCACCACGGGGACACCACACGCCAAGGCTTCGATGACGGGCAGGCCGAAGCCCTCCGCGTCGCTGGGCACCAGCACCGCGCGGGCTCGCCGGTACAGTCCCGCCAGCGTGGCCCGCTCCTGCCGGGGCGGTTGCAGCAGCGCGTCCTTCAAGCCGAGCCGCGCCACCTGTGCCTGTTGATCCGCGTCCAGTTCGCCGCCCTGCTGCACCAGCATGAGGTCCGGATGCCGGGCTCTCAGCGCCGCGAAGGTATCGAACAGCACGTCCAGCCGTTTGCGGCGGATGGCGCTGCCCACGTGCAGCAGGTACGGCCGGCCCTTCAGCGGGGCGAGCACCCCTTCGCTGGCGTCTCCGGGAACGGGTTCGCGCTGGTACTCCGGCGAGACTCCGTAGGGCGCCCACACCAATCGCTCGGGAGGCACCACGCCGTGAGCGAGCAGTTCGTCGCGCACCTGCTGAGTGCTGTGGAAGACGATGGCCGCGCGCTCCATGCCTTTGAGCGTGGCCCTCGCCATCAGACGGAACCACGTGGGGCGCGGTTCGCGATGGGGCTCCAGGACGGAGCGGAACGCGTCCAGGTCATGGCAGAAGACGCCGGTGCGCTCCGCGGGCAGCGCGTGGACGAGCTGCGCGTAAGTGTGGTCCACGACGTGGAATGCATCAGGGCCCATGCGCTCACGCAGCAATCGCGCGGGATAGAGGCCGAAGCGGGTGAGGAGCCGGTCCGCGTTGAAGGCGGCCTTGCGGCTTCCCACTTGGGGCAGGGCTCGCACGGCGTGGGGAATGGACGGCCGCACGCGGGTGATGTCGACCTCGGCGGGAAACGCCGCCAGTCCGTCCACGAGTGCTTCGCCCACCAGGTCCATGCTGGGCCAGCCCTCCTCGCGCGGATCCATCAGGACCTTCAACCGCAAGGGGCTCACGGGGTGTCTCCGCGGCGCAGCAGGTGCGCCACCGTGTGCTCCAGCGCGAAGTGCTCGCGGTACACGCGCGCCGCGCGCTCACCCAGGGTCCGGCGCTCCTCCTCGTGCTCCAACAGGTGCTCCGCGAGCGCCAGCAGCGCAGCGGGTGACGCCTCGTCCGCGAGCGCCACCGGCAGCAGTTCGCGCCACAGCGGTTCGCTCAGGAGCCCGGTGTTGGTGATGATGGGCAGGCCCAGCCCCAATCCGCCCATCGCGCTGCTTCGCCGGGCGCTGACGCCATCGGGATAGGGCTGCAACAGCAGCTCCGCCGCGCGCAGGTGCGCGGCCACGGCCTCCGGTGCCAGTCCGTCCCTCGCATGGAGTCTGCGGGCCAGCGCGGGATGCCTTCGTCCCAGGGCCTCGCACCAGCCCTGGCTGCCCCGGCCCAGCAGCAGCGCCTGCCGCCGCTCATCCCGCTGCAACAGCGGCACGAGCACGGCCTCCAGCGGCCCCGCGATGGCGCCGCCATACGTGCCGAAGTGCGCCACCGTGGGGCCACCGCCCAGTGCATCCCGCACCGTGCGCACGGCTTCCTCTTGCACGTCGAGCGGCAGGGGGCTGGGAATGGGACACCACCGGGCCTGGGCTCGCAGTGGTTCGGGCAGGTACTCCGCCCAGGTGGGGATGGACACGTAGGCGCGCTCCACGCCGAGCGCCAGCGTGCGCAGCATCACTCGCGTGACCCCCGCGAGCACCTGATGCTTCCACGGCGCGCCAGGGCTCCATGGGTACACCGCTTCATGGAGGAACAGCTCGCGTTCGTCGTGCCGCCTCGCGGCGAACCAGGCGCAGAACGGCACGTTCATCGCCTTCATGCCGAACGCGTGCGGCACGTACTGGAGCAGCAGCCTCCGGGGCCCTGGCGTCGCGTCCAGTTCGCGAGTCAGGCGCACCAACCCCGGCGGCGTGAAGAGGCCAGGCCCCCGGTGCACGGTCACACCCTGGTCATCCGTGACGCCCTCCGCGCCAGGGGTCCAGACATGCACCGTCTTCCCTGCGTTCAAGAGCGCGTGGGCGATGCTCCGTGAATGGTCGGAGACGCCGCCGGGGGCCGGCGGATACTCGCCCGAGATCAGGTGCCACGCACGGCTCACGGAGGTGCCCGCCTCGCACGCAGGTGCTGGACCACGGCGCGCACTTCACCCAGCAGCGACAGGCCTCGCCGCGTGGCCTCTCTCGCGAGCACCAGCGCGGTTAGCACCCCCGCCGCCACCAGCGCCTGCACCAGCAGCCCGCCCTGTCCCGTCGCGAGCCGCGAGAAGCCCAGCGCCAGCGCGAGCAGCGCGCCCACCGTGAGGAACGGCTCCATGACCTCGAACTCGAGCCGCGACAGGTGCGGGTTGCGGCGGGACACCAGCCGCGCGGTGACCCACAGCTCCGTGAGCGTGACGGCCGTGATGCCGACCCCGACGCCGACGATGCCCCACTGCATCACCGCCAGCGTGCCCAGGCCGAAGCGCAGGACGCTGGCGGCAGTGGCCACGTACATCCGCTCCTTCGCGTGGCCGCTGGCGTGCTGCTGGGAGTGCAAGAGGCCCTGCACCGCCTGCATGGACGCCTCGATGGTGAACCACTGCACCAGCGCGGACGCGAGGCTCCAGCGCTCACCGAAGACCACCGGGATGAAGGGCGGCAGCGCGATGACGCCGAACGGAATGGCCAGGCACAACAGCGCGCTCACGCGGCGGATGGACGTGCGCAGGTACTCCGCCAGCGCGACCGTGTCCTCCTGCATGCGGCTGTACGCCGGATACGCGACGCGGGTGAGGACGCTGCTCACCGCCAGCGGCACGGAGGCCAGGGCGGAGGCCCAGTTCACCAGGCCCACCGCGTCCTTGCCCTCCATGCGCCCCACCACCAGCGGAACCCAGCCCGCGAGCACCGCCGGGATGAGGCCCGTGAGCTGGAACCAGATGCCGAAGGACAAGAGCCGCTTGACGATGTCCCAGCGGAACGTGCCCCGGGGCCGCCAGCCCGCAGCCGCCCAGAACAGCACCATGCCCACCGCGCCCCGCACCAGCCCTCCGCCGATGAGCGACCACGCCCCGAAGTGCAACCAGGCCAGCAGGATGCTGCCCGCCGTCTGCGCCACGCTCTCGATGAGCTCGATGCGCGCGAGCACCGGGAAGCGCAGCTGCCGCTCCAGCATCATGACGGGGATGACGCGCAGCGAGTGGAAGAACAGGCCGATCGCCATCGTGCCCACCATGGCCGCGCCCGAAGGACCCAGCTCGTAGCTGCGCGACAGCCACGG
This sequence comes from Corallococcus sp. AB011P, assembly GCF_003611605.1. Taxonomy (NCBI): domain Bacteria; kingdom Pseudomonadati; phylum Myxococcota; class Myxococcia; order Myxococcales; family Myxococcaceae; genus Corallococcus; species Corallococcus sp. AB011P. The sequence goes on along the minus strand of NZ_RAVX01000002.1, from coordinate 395,327 downwards.
CGCGAGCAGCACGATGACGCCCACGATGAAGACGGTGAACGCCTGGTGGCTCCAGAAGGCGGAGGTGATCTCGTCCTGCGTGGGTTCGTGCTGCTGGCGCACCAGCGAGGCGCTGAGCCCCAGGTCCCCCAGGAACGCGCCCATCGCGGAGGTGAAGGCGACGATGGCGAACACGCCATAGTCCCCGGGGAACAGCAGATGCGACAGGGTGAGCGAGCTCACCACGCGCAGCCCCAGCGAGCCGGCCGTCCGCAGGAGCAGGGCGATGATGGAGCGCTGCGCGCGGACCTTCACGTCCGACATGCCCAGGGGCGGAGCGTCAGGGGCGTCCGGCGCGGAAGGGGAACGGCTGCTCATGGGGAAGCGGGGTGCTCCACGAAAGGAACTCCGACGGAGCCTATATGCGCCCCCGCCTCCGGCGAACAGGGGCACGAGGAGGCAGGCCGTCCCCGTATCCCGGGAGGAGGGCCCGCCCGCAGCCCCGTGGGGCGGGCGGGCGGACACGGGCGTGCCCGGTACGGCGGCCGGGTCCGAGCCCGCGCTGCGCAGATTGTGCCGCGAGCGAACCACGGAGGCAGGACATGGCCGACGCGTCAGCGAGGAACGGGCACCGCGCGGGGAACGGGGCGCGCAACGACAAGGCCCGCGTCTGGGGAGGCATCGACCTGGGCGGCACGAAGATCGAGGCCGTCATCGTGGACGCGCGCGGCGGCGTGCTGGGCCGGGCCCGCCACATGACCCCCGCGACGGGCGGCCCGGGCGAGGTGGTGAAGGAGCTCTACGGCACGTTGGGCGAGGCCGCACGGACCGTGGGCATCGAGCCCGCGAAGCTCGCGGGCGTGGGCGTGGGCGTGCCGGGTTCGGTGGACGCGAACCGCGGCACGCTCTCACACACGGCCAACGTCGCGGGCGGCTGGGACGAGCCCTATCCGCTGGCGTCGGACCTGGGCGACCTCGTGGGCGGCGGCAAGGTGGTGCTGGGCAACGACGTCCAGGTGGCGGTCGCGGCCGAGTACAAGCTGGGCGCGGGCCGCGACCACCGCTCCGTGCTGGGCGTGTGGTGGGGCACGGGCGTGGGCGGAGGCCTGGTGCTCAACGGCGTGCCGTGGCGCGGGCAGGGCTCCGCCGGCGAGATTGGCCACATGGTGGTGAAGCCCAACGGCGCACGCTGCGGCTGCGGCCGGCGCGGCTGCCTGGAGGCCTACGCGGGGCGCGCGTGCATGGAGCGCAAGGCGCGCTCGGCGGCGAGGAAGGGGGAGAAGACCCTCCTCTTCGACATCATGCGCGACAAGAAGCGCACGCGCCTGTCCAGCAGCGTCTGGGAGAGCGCGCTGAAGCAGAAGGACCCGCTGGCGACGCGGCTCATCGAGCGGGCCATCGACATGCTGGGCGTGGCCCTCGCCTCCGTCGTCAACCTGCTGGACCTGGAGGCCGTCGTCATCGGAGGAGGACTCGGCTCTCGGCTGGGCCCCGTGTACATGGGCCACATCCAGGACGCCATGCGCCCGCACCTGTTCATCACGGAGCGCAAGCCCGCGATGCGCATCGCCGAGCTGGGGGACCTGTCCGGCGCCATTGGCGCGGCGTTGCTCGCGGGCCCGCAGATGTGACGCCTGGAGGACTCACCTGGCCCGACATCACCGCCCGCACCAGCAAGGAGGCAAGCGGGTCGTGACGCATCTGCGACGCCAGGACGTTGACGCGCTGCTCCGGTGGCCGTCACGATGCGGGTGGACACTCCTCTCGCATGGTCACCTTCTTCGTCGCCTTCCTCGTGTCGCTCCTCGTGGCGCTGGTGCTCACGTGGCGCGTGCGTGAGCGTGCGCTGGCGTGGGGCTGGTTGGACCAGGTGAACTCCAGCCGCAAGGTGCACGTGCGGCCCATCCCGCGGCTGGGCGGCATTGGCATCGTGGGGGGCTTCTTCGCGCCCTTGTGCGCGCTGTTCCTCGTGGACTCGGGCGTGGGGGACCAGTTCGTCTCGCAGACGTCGCTCATCGTCGGCCTCTTCGTGGGCGGCGCCATCATCGCGGGGCTGGGCTTCTACGACGACCTCAAGGGCGCGGGCGCGAAGCTGAAGTTCTCCGTGCAGTTCGCGGTGGCGCTGGGCCTGTACGCGCTGGGCTTCCGCATCGAGGTGCTGGCCAACCCCTTCGGCGCGGAGCTGACGCTGGGGCTCCTGAGCCTGCCGCTGACGGTGCTGTGGGTGGTGGGCGTCATCAACGCGCTCAACCTCATCGACGGGTTGGATGGGCTGGCGGGCGGCGTCGCGTTCTTCGGCGTGGGCACCCACTTCCTGCTCGCGCTGATGCGCGGGGACGTGCTGCTGTGCCTGCTGATGGTGGCGCTCGCGGGCGCCATCCTCGGGTTCCTGGTGTTCAACTTCAACCCGGCCTCCATCTTCATGGGGGACACGGGCAGCATGTTCCTGGGCTTCGTGCTCGCGGCGGTGTCCATCAAGACGTCGTCGAAGAGCGGCACCGCGGTGGCGCTGCTCGTGCCGGTGATGGCGCTGGGCCTGCCCATCATGGACACGCTGCTCGCCATGGTGCGCCGCTCGCTGCTGGGCAGACCCATGTTCAGCGCGGACAAGGAGCACATCCACCACCGGCTGATGAGCCGCCTGCTGTTGTCCCACCGCACCACCGTGCTGGTGCTCTACGCGCTGTGCACGCTGTTCATGCTCGCCGCGCTGGGGCTCAGCTTCGCCAACAGCCTGCAGAGCGCGCTGCTGCTCAGCGGCATCGGCGTGGTCATCATGGTGCTCATGCGCAAGCTGGGTTACCTGGACATGCGCCACATGGACGCCGTCCATCAGACGCGCCAGCGCAACCTGGAGCTGCGCTCGCTGGTGCGCTCCGTCACCGCCGCGGTGCGCGCGGCCGGTTCGTTCCAGGACGTGTGGAACGCAGTCCGTCCGCTGTCCGAGGGGCTGAGCCTGTCCGCGCTGGAGCTGCGCCTGCGCCGCCCGCACGAGGACGTGAACGCGGGCGTCGTCTTCGAGTCCCAGCACCCGGACGCCGGCGGCGCGGCCGCGCTGGAGGTGCGCCTGGACGTGAAGGAGGAGGAGTCCCTGCTCGGCGCGCTGCGCCTGGTCTGGCGCGACGGCCGGGCCGCCATCGACCAGGACGAGGCACTGGCGCTGGAGGTGGTCGCGGACGTGGTGGCGGAGCGCGTGGGGCAGCTGGTGGCGCTGGAGGCCGCGGAGCCCCAGCGCATCATCGCGCTCCGGCGGTGAGCCCATGACCTCCTCCCCGGCCCTGCTGACCCTGCTCCATGCGTGGCCGGAAGTGCCGGACGCTCCCGGGCCTTCGAACGAAGGAGACCGTGACGCGCTGGTGAAGGCCGCCGTGCGCCACGGCCTGGCGGGCTTCGTCGAGCACGCGCTCGCGAAGGCGGACTGGACGCTGAGCCCGGACGCCGCCTCGCTGCTCACCCGCGAGGCCCGGCTGAGCGCGGCGCGGGGCATGCGCGTGCGGTCGCTCCTGTCGCGGAGCCTGACGGCGCTGACGGCGCTGGGCGTGACGCCGGTGCTGCTCAAGGGCTACGGGCTGGCGCGCAGGCTCTACCCGGAGCCGCTCCAGCGCGCGACGAACGACGTGGACCTGCTGGTGCCGCGCGCCCGGGTGCTGTGCGCCGTGCACGCGCTGGAGGGGATGGGGCTCACCACCCAGGCCGGTGACGTGGACCGGGACGACGCGCACCACGTGGAGCTCACCGGTCCGGACGGGCTGGTGGAGCTGCACTACCGCGCGCTCACGGGCTACGGCCTGTCGCTGGAGGGCGACGCCATGGTGGCGCGGGCGGTGGACGCGACGCTGGACGGCCACCCCGTGCGCTACCTGTGCCCGGAGGACGAGGCCGTGTACCTGTCCCTGCACGCGAGCAACCACCTGCTGCAGCGGCTGGCCTGGCTGTTCGACCTGAAGCTGCTGGCGCGGGCGCACCCCCGGCTCGACTGGGACCGGGTGGTGACGCGCGCTCGGCGCACGGAGCTGCCCCACCTGGTCTGGTACGCGTGGGACGCCGCGCACCGGCTGCTGGACGCGCCCGTGCCCGCCTGGGTGCTCAAGGCGCTGGCCCCGCCCCGGTGGCAGCGCGCGCTGGCGACGCGGCTGTTCTCCGGCCCCCGGCTGGTGGGCGCGGAGCTGGCGCGGAACAAGCCGGCGTGGGTCGCCGCGAAGCTGGCCCTGGCGCCCCGGGCCCGGCCCATGGTGCGGTACGCGCTGCGGCGGCTGCGTGGCGCCCGGACCCCTCCCGGGACGGGCGCGGAACCAGGGGCGCCACGGCCCGTTCGCTCGCCCGCTGGAAGACGGTGATTGCGGCGGGCGGGCCCGGCCCATTAAAGGTGCCGCACCATGGCGCCCAGCCTCCTCGACACCTTCCGGGTCCTGTCCTCCTTCGAGCCCCCGCGCGGAAAGCTCCGGGGCGCGCCCTGGGAGGCGTACGTCGACTGGGCCATCGCGCAGGGACTGGCGCCGCTCGCGGCGTACAACCTGGAGTACCGGATGGGCGGCGGCGATGCGCCCGAGTGGGCCCGCGACCGGATGATGTCCATCTACACCGGCTCCGTGAACGACAACGTCATGAAGCTGGTCCACTTCAAGCGCATCGTGGATCAGCTGGAGGGCCGCAAGCTCTTGCTCCTGGGCGGCGCGGCCTTCGCGGAGGCGCTCTATCCGCACGTGGGCTTCCGGCCCGTGTTGGACATCCAGGTGCTGGTGCGCCGCATGGACGTGGACGGCTTCGCCGGCTACCTGTCCAACCACGAGTTCGTCCCGGAGGAGGACACGACGAACAGCGGCGCCGCGCGCGTCGTGTCCGACGGCCGCACCCCCATCCACCTCTACGCGGACGTGCTGGGCGCGAACCGACGTGAGCAGTTGGCCGGCATCTTCGAGCGCGCCCGACCCATGAAGGTCTACGGGCAGTCCGTCTTCCGTCCGGAGCTGGAGGACGCGCTGTTGCTCACGGCGCTGGACCAGGCCCACCACGGGTACGACGTGCCGTGGCTGTCGTTCGTGGACCTGCGCGAGCTCATCACCGGCGCCACCTGGATGGGCGGCGTGTACTCGCGCCCGATGGACGTCCCGGCGCTCTTGTCGCGCGCGGAGGCGTTCGGCCTGGAGCGCGCCCTCTACACGTCGCTGGCCATCGTGGCGCGTCTGTTCCCGGAGGCGGAGGCGCAGGCCACCGCCGCGTTCCCGCCGCTGCGCCGCGCGACCCGTGAGCTTCTGGACCGGGGCGTGGTGGGTCCGGTGAGCACCCCCGGACGTTCCTCCGCCCTGCGGGGTGTGGATCGACTGCGACGTCTCCTCACGGGGCGATGAGGCTGTCTGGTCGCTCGGCGGTCCTTCGTGCCCGGGCTTTCTTTCAGTGCTCCGGTCGGCGTATGAGTTCATGACGCCACCTGTCGAAACCAGGACACTCAAAGAATGCGCATTGCCATTATCGGATCGGGTTACGTCGGACTCGTCGCGGGCACCTGCTTCGCGGACTCGGGCAACGACGTCGCGTGCGTGGACATCGACGAGCGGAAGATCCGCATGCTCCAGGATGGACAGGTTCCCATCTATGAGCCGGGTCTGGAGGAGCTCATCCGCAAGAACGTGAAGGAGAAGCGCCTCACGTTCACCACGAACCTGACGGAGGGCGTGGCGAACGCCCAGGCCGTGTTCATTGCCGTGGGCACCCCTGAAGGTGAGAGCGGCGAGGCGGATCTCCAGTACGTGCTCGCGGCGGCGCAGGCGGTGGGCCGCGCGATGAAGCAGTACACGGTGGTGGTGGACAAGAGCACCGTGCCGGTGGGCACCGCGGACAAGGTTCGCGAAGCCATCGCCAAGGTGACGGACGTGGAGTTCGACGTTGTCTCCAACCCGGAGTTCCTGAAGGAAGGCGCCGCGCTGGACGACTTCTTCAAGCCGGACCGCGTCGTCATTGGCGCGGACACCGAGCGCGCCCGGACCCTCATGGGGGAGCTGTACGCGCCGTTCGTGCGCACGGAGAACCCCATCCTGTTCATGGACACGCGCTCCGCGGAGCTGACGAAGTACGCGGCCAACGCGATGCTCGCGACGCGCATCTCGTTCATGAATGACGTGGCCGCGCTCTGCGAGAAGGTGGGCGCGGACGTGGACTTCGTGCGCAAGGGCCTGGGCGCGGACAAGCGCATCGGCTACCCGTTCCTCTTCCCGGGCGTGGGCTACGGCGGCTCCTGCTTCCCCAAGGACGTGAAGGCGCTCGTCACGACGGCGCGTGAGTACGGCCTGGAGCTGGACCTGCTGCGCGCGGTGGAGCGCACCAACGAGCGGCAGAAGAAGCTGCTCGTGAACAAGGCCGTGAAGCACTACGGGACGCTGGAGGGCAAGAAGTTCGGCGTCTGGGGCCTGGCGTTCAAGCCGAAGACGGACGACATGCGTGAAGCGCCCTCCATCGAGGTCATCGAGGGCCTCATCGGCAAGGGCGCGTCGGTGATTGCCCATGACCCGGTGGCCTCGCACGCGGCGAAGCGCGTCTTCGGCGACCGCATCCGCTACGCGGAGCTGCCGTACGACGCGCTGGAGGGCGTGGACGGCCTGTTCGTGGTGACGGAGTGGAACGAGTTCCGCCACCCGGACTTCGCGCGCATGAAGTCGCTGATGAAGTCGCCGGTCGTCTTCGACGGCCGCAACATCTTTCAGCCCGCGCGCATGCGTGAGCAGGGCTTCACCTACTTCGGCATCGGCCGCAAGTAGATGAAGCAGCAGTCCGGGGGCTCACTGGATGCACTGACAGGGCTGCGCTTCCTGGCGGCCCTGCACGTCGTCTTGTTCCACTTCGGCACCCCGTGCCTCAAGGGCGTGGCGCCGGAGTGGATGGTGCAGGTGATGGCCTCCGGCTATGCGTCCGTGGGGGTCTTCTTCCTCCTGTCCGGCTTCGTGCTCGCGTACAACTACGTGGACACGGTCGGCGGGATGCAGACCTCGGCCCGGGCCTTCTGGAGCGCGCGGGTGGCGCGCGTCTACCCGGTGTTCCTCCTGATGTTCCTGCTGTCGGCGGTGCCCACGGCGCAGGGCTCGCTGGCGGCGAACTCCGTGCCGGTGGCGGCGGCGAAGCTGACCACGGCGGGGCTCACCGTGCTGATGCTGCTCCAGTCGTGGGTGCCGAAGCTGGCGCTGTACTGGAACCCGCCGGCCTGGTCCGTGTCGGTGGAGGCGTTCTTCTACGCGGTGTTCCCCGCGCTGGCAGGACGGCTGGAACGCTTCCGGGGCGCGCGCATGACGGCGGCCCTGGTGGGTGTGTGGCTGCTGGGGCTGCTGCCACCGGTGCTCTACCTGGTGCTGCGGCCGGATGGGCCGGGCACGCTGAACGCGGCGTCCGGCGGCATGTGGCTGACGGTGGTGAAGTTCAACCCGCTGATGCGCCTGCCGGAGTTCCTGCTGGGCGTGCTCTTGGGGCTCGTGTTCGTGCGGGAGCGCGCGGCGGCGACGGTGGCGTCCCGGCGCTCTGGCGCGGTGATGGCGCTGGCGGGCGCGGCGCTGCTGGTCGCGGGCTTCTCGCAGGGCGCGCGGATTCCGTATCCGCTGATGCACAACGCGCTGCTGGCGCCCGCTTCGGCGCTGCTGGTGTACGGGCTGGCGCGCGGCGGCGGTGTGTTGGGGCAGGTGCTGGCAAGGCCGTGGCTGGTGCACCTGGGCGGAGCCAGCTACGCGCTGTACCTGTTGCAGTACCCTGTCAGCGAGCTGGTGTACGCGTTGGAGTGGTTTGTGGACCTGTCGTCGCCCACGCGCTTCCTGGCGGTGCTGCTGGTGTTGCTGGTGCCCGCGTCAGTGGCGGTGCACCGGTGGGTGGAGACGCCGTGGCGCACGCGGGTGCGGCGCGGGCTTCAGCCGTGGGTGGATGGCGCGTCCGCGCGACCGGCTCCGGCGCGAGTGGCCCCGGGCGCTTAGTCCGCGGGAGATGCCGGGCGCCGTCCCTTCAGCGGCCGGCGTTCAGCGGGTGATGCGTGGGCGCTTCCGGGGCGCGAAGTGCGAGCCTCGCGGCAACGCGACTTCAGCGAGCGAGGCCGCAGGCCTTCTTGCCCTCTTCGGTCTCGATGGTGCGGCAGTCGCAGCCGTCGAGCTTCGCCTCACAGACGGCCTCGTCCTCGGCGACGGGCTCCACGCGGCCTTCCTCGTCGGCGGCGCGCTGCTGGCAGGCCTGCTTCTCCACCGAGTTCAGGGCGCACTCGCAGAGCTTCTCGGACAACTCGCGGCATGCGGTCTTGCACGCGGTGAGTCCGGAGAGGGAAGCGCAGAGGACGGCGGCGGTGAGCAGGAAGCGACGCATGGGGTCGGAGGAAGATGCCAGATGGTTCCCCGGATGCAAGCGGTGTCCCGGGCAGGGCGTTCATTCGCGGGCCCTGGCCCTGGAAGAAGGCCGCTCCCGGGGAGGAGGCGTCCAGGCGTCACGCCCGCTGGCCGAGGGGACAAGCTCCGGAGGCTCGCCAAGAGCGTGACATACTCCCGCGCCGCGCATGGCTCCTGGCTCCCACCGCGTCTCCCGGTACACCGTCTACGCGGAAGTGGCGCTCGCGGCGTTGGTGGTGCTGGGCCCGGTGGCGCTTGGCGGCGCGGCGCACTGGGTGTCCTGGCCGCTGGGCGTGCTGTCCGGGGCCGCGGCGGTGCTGGCCTTCGTGGGGGCCCGTAGGCAGGGAGAGACCCCGCGCGTGCCGCTCCTCGCCGCGCCGCTGGTGGGCGCCGGGGTGCTGTGCGCGTTGCAACTCGTGCCACTGCCACCCGGGCTGCTCGCATGGGTGAGTCCGGAGGCCGCGGCGCTGCGCGAGGACGTGCTCGTTCCGCTGGGCCTCACGGGCTGGCGGCCGGTGTCGCTGGAGCCTTCCGCCACCTGGCGTGAGCTGGCGAAGCACATGGCCTATCTCCTCACGTTCGTCGCGGCGGTGCAGGTGTGCCGCGCTCGCGCGTCGAGGCAGCGGCTGCTCGCGGTCCTGGCGTTCACGGGCGCGGCGGTGGCGACGGTGGGCTTGGGCCACGCGCTGTTCGGCGTGGAGACGCTGTTCGGGCTGCGGGCGTACGTGCATGCGCGGCCGCCGCTGGTGACGCCGTTCGGAAATCCCAACCACCTCGCGGGCTTCCTGGGGCTGTGCGCGACGGTGGCGGTAGGGCTCGCGCTGTCGAAGCAGCCGCGTTCGCGCGCGTGGCCCTTCGCGATGGCGGCGCTCGTCTCCGGCGCGGGCGTGCTGCTGTCTCTGTCTCGCGCGGGCATCGTGTTCTTCGTCTTTGGTCAGGTGCTGCTCGCCGCGTGGTTGATGAAGCAGCGTCGCGAGGCGCGCACTGCCGCCCGGCCCGCGTGGGGACGGGGCGCGGCGGTGCTGCTGGGACTGCTGGCGACGCTGTCCGTGGGCGCGTACCTGGCGGCGGATCAGCTGTGGGCGGAGGCGCGCACCGTGGACGGCGTGGAGTCCCTGCGCCGCGGCAAGATGGAGCCCTGGCCGATGATGGCCCGCGCGGCCCGCGCCTTCCCGGTGCTGGGCATGGGGCGCGGCGCGTTCGAGGCCGCCTTCCCGCGCTACCAGACCGAGCCCAACCCCAACACCTTCACGCACCCGGAGAACGCGGTGTTGCAGGCGGCGGCGGAGTGGGGCGTGCCGGGACTGCTGCTGCTCGGGCTGGGTGTCTGGGCCTGCTTGAAGCGCGTTCGGCGCGAGGACCACGGGCCCGTGGAGCTGGCGGCGCTGTCCGGTGTGGCCGCGCTGGCGCTGCACAACCTCTTCGACTTCAGCCTGGAGCTGCCCGCGTGCGCGGTGGCGGTCGCGGTGGTGCTGGGCGCGGTGGCCCGGCCCCGTGAAGCGGAGCGCATGGCCGCGCGCCGCACGAAGATGGGCACACTGCCCGCCGGTCCCGCGCTGGCGCTGGCGGCGGGACTCACGGTCGTGATGCTCGTCGCGCTCGTGCCGGGACAACGGAGGATGGCGGACGCGGAAGCACTGCTGGCGGAGCGCGTGGCGGCGCGGGCGCCGGGCGCGGAGGTGCGGGCGCTGGGGCTCCAGCTCATCGACGTGCACCCGGCGGACTACCTGCTGTACCGGCTGATGGCGATGGCCTCCGTGTCGAATGGCGCCGAAGGCGCGAAGGACGCGCTGAGCTTCGTCAATCACACGCTGTACCTACGGCCCCTGGATGCGCCCGCGCACCGCGTGGCCGCACGGGCACTGCTGCACCTGGGCCGGCGCGAGCAGGCCTTCCTGGAGTACCGGCTCGCGCACGAGGCCGGGGACACGCGCGTGCTGATCAGCGAGGCGATGCCCCGTGCCCGCACGGTCGAGGAGCTGAAGACCCTCACGTCCGAAGCGCCCGGGCAGGTGGTGGAGCTGGCGGAGGCGCTGCTCGCCGGGCCCTCGCGCCGAGTGCTGGGACTCGAATGGCTCACCTGGGCGCGTGAACACTTCGAGGGCCGGCCCGAAGCCATCGCGCTGTGGATGCAGGAAGCACGCGGCCGGCTGGCCCAGGGAGAACTCCTCGCGGCGGAGGCGGCCTGCGCGGAGGTGGAGCGGCGCGCCCCAGACACACTGGCCACGCACCTGCTGCGCGCGGACGTGTGGCGTGCACAGGGAAAGCGCGCGGAGGCACTTGAGTCCCTGGAGGCGCTCGTGAAGCGCTTCCCCCATGACGTGGAGCTGGCCTTCACGCTGGCCACGCGGCAGCAGGAGGTCGGGCTCACGCGCAGGTCCCGGGACACGCTGGCCGCCATGGCGCCGTACCTGACCGACCTGCGGCAGCGCGCACGCCTGCTGTCGCTGGAGGCGGACAGCTTCGAAAAGGAGGGCCTGCTGGCCCGGGCACTGGAGCAGCGCCGCTCGGTCGTGGGGCTGCTGCCCGGTCCGGAGAGCCACTTCGCGGTGGCCCGGTTGCAGGAGTTGCTGTCGCGCTACGACGCGGCGGCGCGCTCGGTGCACGAGGGCCTGCGGCTCATGCCGCTCGCCGATGCGCGGCGCGCGGAGGGTGAGGCCTGGGCGGCGCGGCTGGAGGAACGCGAGCGTGCGCTCCAAGACGCACACAAGAAGGCGCTGCTGGAGGACGCGAAGGGGCAGGAACTGGAACCGCCGGGTTCACCGGCGGTCAGCGACGCTCCCCCTCCCTGAGGACCTCAGGCCGACGCGCCTGAGTCCTCCGCGGGCGCTCCGTATGACGGCGCCTTCTCTTCGTCCTCACGCGAGAGCGGCTGGATGAAGGACGCGACCAACGGCCACTCCAGGCGCGCGAAGTCCTGGAAGCGCATCTCCAGGGCCTCCTCGTGCGAACCGGCGCGGAACAGCAGCCGCTCGTTGACGCTCAGGGACTCGTCCATCGCGACGGGCAGGCCGTACAGCTCGCCAAAGGGAGGCTCGGCGCCCGTCTCGCAGTCGGGGAAGTGGTCGGCGAACTCGGACTCGGCGGCGAGCCGCGCGGTGCGGACGCCCAGCGTGTGACGGACCTGCCGCAGGTCCACGGTCGCCATCGCGGGCACGACGACAATCCAGGGCTGCCGGTCGGCCAGCACGATGACGGACTTGGCCACGCGCCAGCCGGGCACGTTGAGGGCGTCCACGAGCTCCATCGCGGTCACGGCCCGGGCGTGGGCGTACCGCTCGAAGGGGACGCGATGGCGCCGCAGATAGCTTTGAATGGCACTCGGAATCATGGGGGACATCACCTCCTTCACGTACAAGGTGTGTCCGGACGACGCGGGCGGCCATTGCCACCCGAACGGGGCGGCCATGGCGGCCTGCCCTCGTCGGGTACGCCGGAGGGCAGGCGGGCGGGCCACCTCACGTCACTGCTGGAAGTCGTAAACGCTGCCCAGCTTGAGCAGGCGCGTCAGCTCGTCGAGCGCGGTCATCGTCTCGCGCGCGAGCTGCGGGTCGCGCACGTCCTCCGGCTTGAGCACGTCGCGGTAGTGCTTGCGCACCCACGCAGCGAGCCCTTCATGCAGGGCCGGCGAGTAGAAGACGTCCGCGGTGATGGCGGCGCGCTCCGTGTCCGTGAGCGAGATGCGCTGACGCAGGCACGCCGGGCCGCCGCCGTTGTTCATGGACTGCCGGACGTCCAGGTAGTGCACCGCCTTCACCGGGTTGTCCCCGGCGACGACGCGCTCCAGGAAGGCGTGGGCGGTGGGCGTCTCGCGGCTCTCGATGGGCGCGATGATGGCCATGCTGCCGTCCGGCAGCGACAGCACCTGCGAGTTGAACGGATAGGCGCGCACCGCGTCCTTCACCGGCAGCTCGGCGTCCGTCGCGACCTCGAAGCGGAAGGCGTCGCCCAGCTTTTCGCGCAGCGTCTGGAGGAGCTTCGGGTGCTCCACGAAGGCCAGCGCGTGCAGCATGAGGAAGCGCTCGTTACCCACCGCGAGCACGTCCGTGTGGAACGCGCCCGCGTCGATGCCGTCCGGGTGCTGCTGCGGCAACACCACCTGCTCCGGCGCCAGCTGGTGCAGCCGCGCCAGGGCCTGGCTGGACTCCAGCGTCTGGCGCGCGGGGAATCGCTGCGGCCCCTTCACGTCCTGCCACGCGCTGCGCCCCCAGGCGAGCACGTGCACAGCCTTGTGCCCCGGCGTGAAGAGGCGCGTGTGGTTGGCCGCGCCCTCGTCCGCGAAGTGCGAAGCGCCCGGCAGCGGCGCGTGCACCTGGAAGTGCTTCGTGTCCGCGAAGATGGCGCGCAGCACCGCGTGCGTGGTGTCCGCCTCGATGGCGCGGTGGAACATCTGCGTGAGGTTCGCGGGTGTCAGGTGCACCCGGCCATCCGCGGTGTCCGCCGAAGGCGCCACGGTGGCCGCGTTCGCCGTCCACATGGCGGAGGCGCTGGAGGTGAGGCGCAAGAGGTGCTCCCCGTCGCGCGCGGCGCGGGTGATGACCTCCTCGTCGGAGCCCGTGAAGCCCAGGGCCCGCAGGGTGCGCAGCGAGGGGCGCGGCTGGGGCGGCAGCACCGCCTGGCCCACGCCCAGCTCCGACACGAAGCGCATCTTCTCCAGCCCCTGGAGCGCCGCCTCCCGGGGGTGGCTGGGCTGGCCGCCGTGGTGCTGTGACGCCAGGTTGCCCGGCGAGAGGCCAGCGTAATTGTGGGTCGGACCAATGAGGCCGTCGAAGTTGTATTCGCGCATGGGATATGGAGACGCGTCGTGGAGCGTCCCCCTTTAACAAAGCGCCTCAAGCGTTACCTGCGCTACCTGCTCATCGCCGGGATGTTGCGCCTGCTCCAGTTCCTGCCGCTGGACACGGCCCGCACCCTGGGCATGACCCTGGGCGGCTGGGCCTATGCGCTCGCGGGTGGGGAGCGGAGGAAGGCGCTCAAGTCGCTGGCCCGCGCCTTCCCGGAGAGGACCGGGGCGGAACGTGACGCGCTCGCCCGTGACGCCTTCCGCCACCTGGCCGCCGCGGCCCTGGAGGTCGCCTCCGCGCGGGCGCTGGAGGCCGGGCTGGAATCCCTGGTGTCCTGGCCGGACGCGGACCGCCAGGTGCTGGAGGCCGCGCTGGCGAAGGGGAAGGGCGTCGTCTTCGTGTCCGGCCACGTGGGTAACTGGGAGCTGCTCGCCCGGCGCGTGGCGAAGGCGGGCTACCCCAGCCAGAGCATCGCGAAGGAGACCAGTGACCCGCGCCTCACCGCGCTGGTGGAGGACTTCCGGGCGAAGGGCGGCGTGCGGAGCATCTGGCGCGGCCAGGAGGGCGCGGCCCGGGCCATGCTCCGCGCGCTGCGGAGCGGCGAAATCCTGGGCATCCTCATCGACCAGGACACCAAGGTGCAGTCCGTCTTCGTGCCCTTCTTCGGTGAGCTGGCGGCCACCCCGCGCGCGGCGGCGGACCTGGCGCTGCGCACCGGCGCGGCGGTGGTGGTGGGCTTCTGCCAGCGCGACGGCCAGGGCTACCGGCTCACCATGGAAGAGGTGCCGCACCCGGACGCGACGGAGCGTGAAGCGGCCGTGCAGGCCCTCACCGCCGCCCTGTCGCAGCGCATCGAGGCGGCCATCCGCCGCGCCCCCGAACAGTGGGTGTGGATGCATCAGCGCTGGAAGACGCGTCCTCCCGAGGACGCTCCCCCGGCCCTCGCCGCCGCACCGTCCGCCCCGGCGCGGTGATAAGGAGGGCCTCGTGCCGCGCCTGCTTGCCTTGAGCTTCCTGGGACTCCTCGCCACCGCCTGCGCGCCGCGCCGTCCGGCCCCGGGCGCCGCGAACGAGCCGCGCCCGGACGTGGTGCTGGAGGGCGCGCACCTGCGCTCCTACGAAGGCGACACGCTCCAGGTCTCCGGCACCGCCTCGCGCGTCAACTACCGGCGCGCGGGGGGCGAGGTGCAGGCCACCGAGGTCGTCGTGCGCCTGCCCCCTGGCAAGGGCTCGCCCGCCTCCCAGCAAGAGGGCACCACCATCACCGCGCCGAATATGGATGGCAGCCTCGCGTCCAAGAGGTGGGTGGGGTCGGGTGGTGTCGTCGTGCAGACGGCGGAGGGCCTGGTGGCCAATACCCCCCGGCTGACCTACGACTCGGACGCGCGGCGGGCCCACGGCGACGAGGGCGTGACGATGAGGGGCCCGGACTACCAGATGCGGGCGGACCGCTTCACGCTGTCCTCCGCGGACCAGACGTTCACCTTCGAGGGCACGGTCCAAGCCGTGCTGGGTGGAGCGACGGAGTGATTGAGTTCCTCGTGATGGCGCTGTTCCTGGCCCAGCCCGCGTCCTCCCAGGCCGCCGCGCCCGCCGCTCCTGGCGCCCCGGTCGTCGCGCAGGCCACTCCGGCAGCCTCGGCCCCGAAGCCGGGTGCCCCCACCGCGCCCGCCGCGAAGCCTCCCGACGCGGGCACTCCGGCCGCGCCGCCGCCCGCGCCGGGCACGTCGCTGGCGCCCACCGGCCTGCGCAACCCGGTGGACCTGGCCGCGGACCACGTCACCGGCGACCGCAACCAGGCGGTGCTCACCGGCAACGTGGTGGTGAAGCACCAGACCATGGACATCCGCTGCGACAAGATGACCGGCTACTACAACGCCACCCGCCAGGTGACGCGCGTGGTGTGCGCCGGCAACGTGCGCGCAGTGGACGGTGACCGGCAGGCCCGGGGCGAGCGCGCCGACTACGACGTGCCCTCGGGCGTGCTGGTGGTGACGGGCTCCCCGGAGGCCCGCCAGGGCAACACCTACCTCACCGGCACCAAGGTGCGCCTCGTCCTGGGCAGCGAGCGCCTGGAGGTGGAGAACGCCCGCATCCTCGTGGACTCCCCGTCCACCACCGCCGTCCCCGGCACCCGCAAGAAGGCCCCCGCGCCCAAGCCCCCGGGCACGAAGCCATGAGCGACGCGAAGCTCTTCGCCGAAGGGCTCCAGAAGTCCTTCCGCAAGCGCCAGGTGGTGCGCGACGTGTCCTTCAACGTCGCCCCGGGTGAAGTCGTGGGCCTGCTGGGCCCCAACGGCGCCGGCAAGACGACGAGCTTCAACATGGTGGTGGGCCTGGTGACGCCGGACGCGGGCCGGGTGCGCGTGGGCGACGAGGACCTCACCCACCTGCCCATGCACCGCCGCGCGCGCCGCGGCGTGGGCTACCTGCCTCAGGAGGCCTCCGTCTTCCGCAAGCTCACGGTGCGCGAGAACTTCCTGGCCGTGCTGGAGCTCCAGAAGGGGCTCACCGCCCAGGACCGCAAGCAGCGCGCGGACACCCTCCTGGAGGAGTTCGGCCTCTCCCACGTCGCCGAGTCCTGGGGCGAGACGCTCTCCGGCGGCGAGCGGCGGCGCGCCGAAATCGCCCGCAGCCTCATCCCCGCCCCCCGCTTCATCCTCTTCGACGAGCCCTTCGCCGGCGTGGACCCCATCAACGTGGGCGACCTCCAGCGGCAGATCCACCTGCTGCGGGAGCGGGGCCTGGGCATCCTCATCACCGACCACAACGTCCAGGACACCCTGGGCATCTGTGACCGGGCCTACATCATCGCACAGGGGCAGATTCTGGAAGAGGGCACCCCCGCGCAGATCGCCGGCTCGGCCCGCGCGAGGGCCGTCTACCTGGGAGACCGGTTCCGTCTCCAGGCTCCGTGAAAAGCCGCTCTCCCCGTATGTCTCCAGATGCTCGCAGTGAAGTTGGCCCCGCTTTTGCGTCGACGTCTGAACATCTGCCAGGCGAGCAGGGGTTGCGACAACCTGTCGGATTTCCAGCGGATTTTTGACGCTGCAAATCAGAAACCATGTGCTGGGGCACTGGACGTGGCCGGGGGTCCTTGTTAGGTTGGCACGGTCCTTGATTGGAACCTCCAATCAAGTGGCACGCAAGCCTTCCGGAGACGCCCCCACATGGCGATGGAACTCAAACAGAGCCTGAAGCTCGCCCAGCAGCTGGTGATGACGCCCCAGCTGCAGCAGGCCATCAAGCTCCTCCAGCTCTCGCGAATGGAGCTCCTGGACCAGGTCCGCGAGGAGATGGAGCAGAACCCCCTCTTGGAGCAGCCCGAGGAGGGCATGCCCGGGGAGGTGAGCGAGAAGGAGCCTGGCGAGGCCTCGCTCGAAGCGGACAACGCGGAAGTCGCGCGCGACGTGGATCTGCCGTCGGCGACGCCGGAGAACGCCCAGGAGTTCAAGGCGGACGGCGAGGGCCCCCCGGAGATTGACTGGGAGTCCTACCTCAACAGCTACCAGTTCAACGAGCCCACCACCGCCTCCAACAAGGGCAACGTGGCCACGGACGACCTGCCGTCGTTCGAAGCCAACATGGTGAAGAAGGAGGACCTGGTCGACCACCTCCAGGAGCAACTGGGCACGCTGCGGCTCAACGAGGCCGAGCGCCGCGTGGCGGTGCTCATCCTGGGGAACCTGGACGACGACGGCTACCTCAAGCTGCCCGAAATTGAAGGCGACCCGCTCATCCGCCTGGCCAACGAGGCGGACGTGCCCATGCACGTGGCCGAGCGCACACTGCGCCGCATCCAGAACCTGGAGCCCCGCGGCTGCGGCGCGCGCGACCTGCAGGAGTGCCTGCTCATCCAGCTGCAGGCGATGAAGAACCCGAACGCGGCGCTGCTGGGCCTCATCATCAAGCGGCACATGAAGTACCTGGAGAGCAAGAACCTGCCGGCCATCGCCAAGGACCTCAAGGTCACCTTGGACGAGGTGGTCGCGGCGGCGAAGCTGCTCCCGAAGCTGGACCCGCGGCCGGGCCGCAACTTCAGCGGGGATGACGCGCAGTACATCACCCCGGATGTCTTCGTCTACAAGCTGGGGGACGACGACTACACGGTGGTCCTCAACGACGACGGCCTGTCCAAGCTGCGCATCTCCGGCATGTACCGGAACGCGCTCAAGAACGGCGCGGTGAGCCCCGGGCAGACGAAGGAGTTCATCCAGGACAAGCTGCGCAGCGCGATGTGGCTCATCCGCTCCATCCACCAGCGGCAGCGGACCATCTACAAGGTCACCGAGAGCATCGTGAAGTTCCAGCGGGACTTCCTGGACAAGGGCATCGCGCACCTCAAGCCGCTCATCCTGCGCGACGTGGCGGAGGACATCGGCATGCACGAGTCCACCGTCAGCCGCGTCACCACCAGCAAGTACGTGCACACGCCGCAGGGCATCTTCGAGCTGAAGTACTTCTTCAACTCGTCCATCGCGCGCGTGTCCGGCGAGGACACGGCCAGCGAGGCCGTGAAGCACCACATCAAGCAGCTGGTGTCGCAGGAAGACTCGCGCAACCCGTACTCGGACCAGAAGATCGTGGAGCTGCTGCGCTCGCAGGGCACTGAAATCGCCCGCCGCACGGTGGCCAAGTACCGCGAGGTGCTGGGCATCCTCCCCAGCAGCAAGCGCAAGAAGTACTTCTGAGCCGTCCGACATCACCGACCCTGCGGTCACCGGCCCTGCACAGCAGGGCCGGTTTGGGGCATGAAGCGGTCCATGGACCCCGTGCTCCCCGCCGATGTCGGCGTTCCCCGCCGTGACCCCGTGCCGCTCGTCGTCCCGCCTGTCACCCTGGAGGGGAGGGCGGTGCGGCTGGAGCCGCTGACGCTGGAGCACGTGCCCGCGCTCGCGGCGGTGTGCGAGCCGGAAATCTTCGCCCACTTCTCGCGCGTGCTGCGCACGGAAGCGGACGTCGCGGACTACGTCGCCAGCGCGCTGAAGGCGGCCGCCGCGGGCACCGAGCGGCCCTTCGCCATCCGCGAGCAGGCAAGCGGCGCCGTGGTGGGCACCACGCGCTACCTGGACATCTCCCGCGAGTACCGCACGCTCGAAATCGGCTCCACGTGGCTGGCGCGGCGGGCGTGGCGCTCGCGGGTGAATACCGGGTGCAAGTACCTGCTCCTCACGCACGCCTTCGAGTCGCTGGGCGTGATGCGCGTGCAGCTCAAGACGGACAGCCGCAACGCGCGCTCCAGGGCGGCCATCGAGCGCCTGGGTGCTTCCTTCGAGGGCATCCTGCGCAACCACATGCTGGTGCGCGGCGGCGTGGTGCGGGACAGCGCGTACTACGGGTTCATCGATACCGAGTGGCCTGGCGTGAAGGCGCGGCTCGAAGGACTGCTGGCGCGGGAGTGATAGGGTGCCGGCCGCCATGACCTTCCCTGCTCCGAGCCCGCGTCGAACCGTGTCCCGCCTCACCGTCCTGGGGGCGCTCGTGGCGCTCACCGGCTGTAGCGGCGGCGAGACGAAGGTGATGACGCTGGCGGAGCTGTCGGACCGCTCGCTCACCTTCGCGCTGGCGGACGTGGATGACGCAGAGACGCCGGACGCGCAGGGCGCGCACCGCTTCACCGTCAGCTACTCGGTGGCGGATGGCCCGTGCTCGCGCTTCGCCGACGACGTGACGGCCACCCTCAACGGCCAGCCCATGACGCTGGTGCCGGGCGGCGCGTCGGACGTGGGTGGGCGCTCGGAGGCGTGCGAGAACAGCCGCGTCTACTTCAACTTCGACCCGGCCGCCTGGGGCCGCGAGCCGTTGGAGGACATCGTCGTGCAGCTGCAGGACGCCACCAGCACGGTGCGTCTGGTGGCGAAGAAGGCCAAGGCCAAGCGCAAGTTCACGTTCCAGGGCGAGGGCACCCCGGACAAGCTGCGCGTGGGCCAGTCCTATGACTTCCTCTGGGAGCCGTCCGCGGAGGTGCCCGGGCCGGTGGAGGCGCTGCTCCTGCGTGAAGAGGGCCGCGCGCCCGGCGTGCTCGCCGTCACGCAGGACGGCAACAAGGTCACCGTCGCCATCCCCGCGGGCACCCCGCAGGCGAACCACACCCTGACGCTGAGCGCGGCCCTGGAAGGCGTCGTGAGCGAGTGCACGGGTGTGGCGTCGTGCTCGGGCGCCGTCTACCACGCGCAGGACTTCGTGCTCTCCGTGGTGCCCTGAATCCGCCGGGCCGCGGGACGATCCGCAGGCATGTTGCTGGCCTGAGCGCCACGCACGCGGTGTGGGGGACTGCTGACCGGAAAATGAGGCCCGGGTCGGAATCCCCTCACCGTGCCATGCAGCGGACACCAGACGTGTCCTATTGCGGTCGCTTTCGCGAGCGCGAGCCGTGAACGGGAAGTTCCAACCTGGGGGGCCGGGTTGCTTTCGGCGTGGGCTCCGTTTCTGATCTGTCACGGAGCTTACCTCTCTCCCTAGGAGGCGGCCACGCATGCAGCTCAACATCACCTTCCGTCAGTTCGGAGCGTCGGATTCCCTGAAGGAGTACGCCCGTGAAAAGGTCGATCGGGTGAACCGACTGCTGGACCGGGCTGGTGAAGCCCACGTGGTGCTGTCGTTGGAGCGGCACCTGCATCATGCGGACATCACCATCCACTCCGGCGCCTGGGTCCTCCGAGGGCGTGAGAAGAGCGATGACATGTACGCGTCCATCGACCTGGCGATGGACAAGATCGAACGGCAGCTGCGCCGCTACCGCGACAAGCTCAAGTCGCACCACGGCAAGGAGAAGGTCCACCACCGCCAGGACCTGGTGCGGGTCCGCCACGACGTCTTCGAGGTCCACGAGCCGGAGGCGACCGCGGAGGCTTCCACGCCCGCCGCCCAGGCCGCGCCCGCCGAGCAGGCGCCGGTGGCCGAGTCGGGTGTCGCCCGCCTGGTGCGCACCACGCATCTGGCCATCCAGTCGTTGTCCGTGGACGACGCCGTGATGCAGATGAACCTGATGAACAACGACTTCTACGTGTTCCAGAACCAGCAGTCCCAGGCGCTGTCCATCGTCTACCGCCGCAAGGAGGGCGGGTTCGGCCTCATCGAGCCGCACCTGCCCGACGCGCCGGTGGCCGCCACCGGCACCTGACAGGCAGTCGTCCGTGCCGGGGAACCGGGTCCGGGGCCATCCCCGGGCCCGGGGCCGGGTGGGGGGGAACGGCCCGGGCTGACGCGCAGTGAGCGAAGCGCCTGCCACCGCCCAGGCGACCCTTGCGCGAATCCAGTGTGAGGAGTAATTGCCGGCCGAGGAATCATTGCCGGCCCGGAGCGCCAGTGCGGGAGCGCCATTGAGAATCGCCGATTTCCTCAGCCCCCAGGCGGTCGTCGCGGACATGCAAGCCCGGACGAAAGCGGAGGTGCTGCGCGAGCTGAGTGCCACGTTGGTCAGGGCGCACCCGACGCTGCGCGAGGACCGGCTGGTGGCGGTGCTCCAGGAACGCGAGAAGCTGGGCAGCACGGGCATTGGTGAAGGCGTGGCCATCCCCCACGGCAAGCTGGCGGGCATGGACAGCCTTCAGGCGGCCTTCTGCGTGTCGCGCGCGGGGGTGGACTTCGAGTCCATCGACGGCAAGCCCACGCACCTGTTCTTCGCGCTGGTGGCGCCGGAGAACAGCGCGGGGGTGCACCTGAAGGCGCTGGCGCGCATCTCGCGGCTGTTCAAGAACCCGCGCTTCCGGGCGGCCATCCTCGAGGCGCCCTCGGCCGCGGACATCCACGCCCTCATCGTCCAGGAAGACGCTCGGCCCTGAGGGCCTGACAGGAGACGCCCCGCATGGACGTCGTCCTGCGTCCCATCAACGACCGCTTCTTCCACGAGCAGGTGCTGCCCTTCTTCACGCGCGCCATGGGGGATGCCTCCGGCGCGCTGGAGGCCCTGTCCAACCACCTGGGGGACGCGCAGGCGTTCACGCTCTGCCAGCGGCTGGCCTCGTCGGCATTGCCGGGGGGCGTGGGGTCGGTGGACTCGGACGGGTGGATGGACCTGGTGGACCGGCTGGTGTTCCAGCCCTGGCGCGAGGCGCCCGGCGGCTGGGAGGTGGGCGGGTCCCCCGGCGGCTACGCGGACGAGTGGGACGAGGCGCTGAACCTGGCGCTGATGGTGGAGGACCCGGCCTATCCCTATTGGGACACGAAGGCGGCGCGCGTGGTGCGGGACAACTTCCGCCGGCGCCCCCCGGGCGAGCAGGGGCTGGCGTCGCTCCTGGCCGGGCAGTGGGACCCCTTCCCGGAGTTCCCGCCGGACCGCGTCTTCGTCACGCAGGGCCGTGGGGAGTACGCGGTCCGTGAGCGGTTCGCCTTCGCGGACTGGGCCTGGCGGCCGGCGAAGACGGTGTTGCACTGGCAGGTGAACCTGCCGCGCAAGCTGGAGCGGCTGCTGACGCGGGAGCAGGAGCGCCTGAAGCTGCCGGTGCTGCCGGAGCGCGACGAGGTGCTGGGCTACTGGACGGGGAAGCTGCCCCAGCCGCCGCCCCTGTCCGTGCTGTTCTCCGGCCTGGGCCCGAACGCGGCCACGTGGATCCGCGAATTGGGCGCGCTCACGCTGCACCTGCGCAGCGCCGCGCAGACGAAGCAGGGGCTGGCCGCGCTGGTGACGCGCGGGACCACCGTGCGGCTGTGACCTGAGGGCCAGGTCCCTGGTGCTGCCCGGCTGAGGCGGGCGGCGCTTCCCTCGTTTCCTTGCCCTGTCGTTCCCGGTCATGCTCCGGGCCATGCGCCGCTTCCTGTTCCCCGTGGGTTCCATGTTCCTCGTCGCCGCCGCGGTGCTGACGGGCGGCTGTTCTTGCTCGAGGAAGGCGGCGGAGGCTCCGCGCACGGACCACACGTCGCTCTACGGAGCGGACGCGGCCTACGCGGTGGGCGTCACGCAGTCGCTGACGTACGAGGACGCGGTCCGCCGTCGCACGCTGAAGCCGCTGGTCTGGTACCCGGTGGCGCCCGGCACTCCGATGGACAACCGCGCGCCGTCGGACCTGTTCAAGCCCTTCCATGGCGCGAAGGACGCACCGCTATCGGACGCGCGGGAGCGCTGGCCGGTGGTGCTGCTGTCGCACGGGAGCGGCGGCTCGGTGATGGACCTGGCCTGGTTCGGCGCGAACCTGGCGGCGCATGGCTTCGTCGTGGTGGGGCTGAACCACCCGGGCAACACCTTCGGGGACACGAGCCCGGAGGGCTTCGCGCGCGCCTACGAGCGTCCGCAAGATTTCACGGTCATCCTGGACCACCTGCTGAAGGATCCGAAGTGGGGCTCGCGCGTGGATCCGGAGCGCATCGGCGCGGCGGGGCACTCGATGGGCGGCTACACGGCGCTCGCGCTGGTGGGGCTGAACCTGAACCTCGAGTGGATTGAAAAGCGCTGCAAGACGCCGGGCACCAAGGAGGAGATTGGCTGCGAGGGCCTGCGCGACGTGGACTACCGCCGCATCGACATGAAGCACGCGCGAGCGTCGTATCTGGATCCGCGAGTGAAGGCCGCGTTCGCGATGGCGCCGGGCATGGCGGCCTCCTTCGAGGCGCGTGACACCGCCGACGTCCAGAAGCCCGTGGAGCTGGTGCTCGCGAAGGGCGATGAGCTGATGCCGCACGAAGGGCACGGCATGCACCTGGCGGGGCTGCTGCCAACCGCGACCACGACGACGGTGGTCCTGGACGACGCGGGACACTTCAGCTTCCTGCCCGAGTGCTACCCGAAGGGCTTCGACGTCATCGCGATGCTGTGCCGCGACCCGGTGGCGGGGACGCGCCCGGCCTCGCACGCGCGCACGAACGCGGAGGGCGTGGCGTTCTTCCGCCGCACGCTGGACGTGCGCTGAATAGGTCGCCAGAGGCTCGTCAATCCGTTCTCCGGCTTGGAGGCCTTTCGGCACCAGGACTCAAGTCGATGAACGCATCGTGCTTCCAATAGAAGTTGAATGCCTCAACAAGCTCCGCTGGGGAGGCATCCTCTTTCTGGAGCCTCGCATTCGCGACAATCGACCGTGTGTCAGCAACCGAGAGCGCCTTGTGCAAGCCGTGTTTGCATGCTGGCTCTGGCAGTTCATCCGAGTAGACGTCCCGTTGCAGAACCAGCATGGGTGTCTGCAATCCGAGCGGATGATTGTCTCGGACATAGAGCGCATGACCCCGAACTGGGTAGGCGTCGATTCGCGCGAGCACGTTTGCAAGCCACTCGAAGGATTCCATGATGCATCACCTTTCAAAGAGGCTCAGGCAGGAGCCGCGGCCTTCGGCGGGCTCTCCAGCAGGATGGTGACCGGCCCGTCGTTCACGAGTGCGACCTTCATGTCCGCGGCGAAGATGCCGGTGCCCACGGTGAGGCCGCGCTGGCGCAGCGCTTCGCAGGTGCGCTCATAGAGGGCCTTGGCCGCGACGGGTTCCATCGCGTCGATGAAGCTGGGCCGTCGGCCCTTGCGCGCGTCCCCGTACAGCGTGAACTGGCTGACCACGATGAGGTGCTTGGTCGTGTCTTCCAGCGACAGGTTCATCTTGCCGTCGGCGTCCTCGAAGATGCGCAGCGTGGCCAGCTTCTCCACCATCCACGTCATGTCCGCGTCGGTGTCGCCCTTGCCCACGCCCAGCAGCACGAGCAGGCCCGGGCCCATCTCGCTCACGCGCTGTCCGTCCACCGTCACCGACGCTTCTAGAACCCGCTGCACCACGGCTTTCATGTGCTCGTCACCTCCGTCCCTGCTTCCTGCCAGGGACGCCCGGGGCCTTCAAGTCACCGGCCTTCGTGACGTGGATCCATCGCGTCGCGAAGCGCGTCGCCCAGCAGGTTGAAGCCCAGCACGGTGACCGCCAGCGCGATGCCGGGGAAGAGGGCCACGTGCGGCGCCACCAGCAGGTACTGCGTCCCCTGGTCCACCAGCGCGCCCCATGACGGCGTGCCCGGCGGGACGCCCAGTCCCAGGAAGCTCAAGGACGCCTCCGCGACGATGGCACCCGGCAGCGCGAACGTCGCCAGCACGAGCAATGGCCCCGCCGCGTTGGGCAGGATGTGCCGCACGAGGATGCGGCCCGGTCCACTGCCCAGCGCCCGAGCGGCCTGCACGTAGTCGCGCTCGCGAAGGGTGAGCACCTGTCCACGCGTCAGCCGCGCGTAGCCCGTCCATCCGGTGAAGGACAAAGCGAACACCACGTTGGCGAGGCTGGGGCCCAGCACCGCGGTGATGAACAGCGCCAGCAGGATGCCGGGGAACGCGAGCAGCACGTCCACCAGCCGCATCAGCGCTTCGTCCACGAGCCCGCCCGCGTAGCCCGCGATGCCGCCCAGGGTGATGCCCACCGCGGCCGACAGCACCACGGCGAAGAAGGACACCTCCAGCGACACACGCGCGCCGTACAGCACGTGCGTGAGCACGTCGATGCCGTTCTCCCCCGTGCCCAGCAGATGTTGGGATGTCGGGGGCGACAGCTCGCGCGTGAGGTCGATGGCGTCCGGCGCGTGGGGGCTGAGCCACGGCGCGAACAATGCGGTGAACACCCAGACGCACGCGACGGCGAGCCCGAACCGGGCGCCCCACGAGTGCAGCCGGAAGCGATGGGCCGCGCTCATGACCGCCTCCGCACGCGCGGGTCGACCCACGCATACGCGAGGTCGGTGAACGTGTTGACCACGACGTAGCAGAAGGTGAAGAGGAGCACCGTGGCGCGCACGGTGTTGTAGTCGCGCTTCTCGATGGCGGTGAGCAGCAGCGTGCCCATGCCCGGCCACGCGAACACCTTCTCCGTCACGATGGCGCCGCCCAGCAGCGCGCCGAACTCCAGGCCCAGCACGGTCACCAGCGGCAGCAGCGCGTTGCGGAACGCGTGCTTCCACAGCACCACGCGGGGCGACAGGCCCTTGGCCCGGGCCACCGTGACGTAGTCCTCGCGCAGCGCTTCGAGCATCGTCGCGCGCGTCATCCGGGCGAGGAACGCGGCCAGCGCGGTGCCCAGCGTGAACGCGGGCAGCACCAGGTGCCGCCACGACTCCGCGCCCGACACGGGCAGCCAGTCCAGCTTCAGCGCGAAGAGGATGATGAGCACCGGGCCCAACCAGAAGCGGGGCAGGGCGACACCCGCCACGGACACGCCCATCGCCGCGGCGTCCACGGGCGTCCCTCGCCGCGCCGCCGCCATCACGCCCAGGGGCAGCGCCAGCATCAGGGACACGGCCATGGCCGACACCGTGAGCAGCAGCGTGTACGGCAGCGCCGCGCCCAAGGCTGGTAGCACCTTGCGCTGGAACGGAGGCAGCGACGTGCGCAGCTCTCCCGTGGTCAGGTCGCGAGCGAACGTCCAGAGCTGCGCGTACCAAGGCAGGTCCAACCCCACGGCCTGCCGCAGCGCCGCGCGGTCCACCTGCGTCGCCTGCTCCCCCAGCATCACGTCCACGGGGTCCCCAGGCACGAGGTGCAGGAACAGCGACACCAGCAGCAGCGCCCCGACCATCGCGATGACCGCGGACACGAGCCTCCGGGTCACGGCGTGCCCCCACGCTCGGGCGTCACTTCCCGCGCCTTCGCCAGCGGCAGCAACAAGCCATGCGCGCTGGGCTCGAAGTCCGCGAGCCGCGAGGACACCACCGCGACGCTGGTCTCATGCCACAGCGGGATGACGGGCATGTCCGTGTCCAGCTCCCGCTGCGCCTCCGCGTACAATGTCTTCCGCTCCTCGCGAGACGCCTGCGTCGCCGCGTCCAGCACGCGGTCCAGCTTCGGGTCCTTCAGTGCTCCACGGTTGAACCCGCCCCAGTGATTCTCGGGGCCGGGGATGTTCGCGGAATGGAACGCGCCCCGGAGCAGGTCCGGCTCCATCACGGCGGCCCACTTCAACGTGAACAGCTCGAAGCGCCCCCGACGCACGTCCTCGAAGAACGTCCCGAACTCCAGCGCCCGCACCTCCACCGCGATCCCGCCCTTCGCCAACTGCTCCTTGAGCACCAGCGCCACCGCGCGCCGGAAGCGGTCCGTGCTCGTCTTGAAGGTGAAGGACAAGCGCGGCTGGCCCCCGGGCCCGTCCGGATCCGGATACCCCGCCGCGTCCAGCAGCCGGGCCGCCTCCTCAGGCGCGTAGCCGCATCCCGGTGTCTCCGTGAAGGCCCAGTGCTCGCGAGGCAGCATGCTGGACGCGGGCTCCGCCAGCCCGTGCAGCTTGTGCTCCACCAACGGGCGCACGTCGATGAGGTGGCACAGCGCCTGGCGCACGCGCACGTCCGCGAGCGGTCCCTCGCGCAGGTTGAGGCCCAGGTACGTGAAGCCCGTGCCCGGCTTCGTCACCACGCGCAGGTGGGGCGACTTGCGCAGCGCGGGCAGCACCGCCGGGGACACGTTGTTCATCACCAGGTCCGCACGGCCCTTGAGCAGCTCCAGCACCCGCGTTGTCTCGTCCCGCACCACCCGGAACGTCAGCCTCGACACGGCGGGCCTGCCTCCATGCCAGCCCTCGAAGGGGACCAGCGTCAGGTGCTCCTCGTCCGGCCATGACTCGAACCGGAACGGGCCCGCGCCCACCGGGTGCGTTCCCTGCGCCTCGATGCCTCCGGGCCCCACGCGCTCCGCGGGCAGGATGGCCGCGGACAGCTCCGCGAGCAGCGGCGCATAGGGCCGCTTCAGGTGGAAGCGCACCGTGCGGGCGTCCACCACCTCCACCCGCTCCACCGGCTCGTACCGCTCGCGCTTGGGGCTGCCCAGCTTCGGATCCCTCAGGGCATCGAAGGTGGCCTTCACGTCCTCTGAGGTGAGGGCGCTGCCGTCGTGGAAGGTCAGCCCCGGGCGGAGCACGAACTCCACCACCGTGGGCGAGACCTCCCGGAAGGACTCCGCCAGCTGGGGCACGGGCCGGCTCGCGTCATCGAAGGTGAGGAGCCCCGGGCTGACGAGCTGCGCCAGCCGCTGTCCATGGGCCGTGAGGGCGAAGCGATCGTCCAGGCTGTCCGGTGGGGCCTCCAACAACACCGTGATGCCCGCGGGGGGCGCCGGGTCGCGGCAGCCGGAGTCAAGCGCCAGCGCCAGCGCGATGAAGAACACCCGGGCGGCGCGGGAGGGCAGGGGAGGCATGGCGTCTGTCACGAGGTGGATGTCAGGCGGGACGTCCATGCTGCGACAGCCTTCTTCTTGTTTCCAGGAAGCAGGCAGGCGTGCAGGGTAACGGCGGCCGTGGATCCACCCCCCACCCTTGCCGCCCCTTTCGTCCCTTCTTCATAATGGATCGCGACTTCCCTGGAGCGTGCGTGCAGGTTTTTCGAACCAGACCCTTCTTGGCCGCGACCGCCATTGCCTTGTGGCTCCCTTCCGCCACCCTGGCCGCGTCGCCGTCCGCCGAGAAAAAGGCTGAACGCGAGGCGCTGAAGAACGCGCTCGTGCAGGTGATGCAGCGCACCGCGCTCAAGAGCAGCCGCGTCGGCGTCCACATGCAGAGCCTGGACGACGGCACCGTGGTGTTCAGCCACAACGCGGACGAACTGCTCAACCCCGCCTCCAACGTGAAGCTCATCACGTCCTCCGCGGCGCTCGTGGCCCTGGGGCCGGAGTTCCGCTACGAGACGGAGTTCCTCGTCGAGGCGGAGATGCCCGCCGACGGCAAGGTCAAGACGCTCTACGTGCGCGGCAAGGGCGACCCCACCGTCACCACCGAGCGCCTCTACGGCATGACCTCCGAGCTGCTCCACGCGGGCCTCAAGGAGGTGCAGGACATCGTCGTGGACGACTCCTGGTTCGACGCCGAGCGCACCCCGCCCGGCTACGACCAGGAGGACTCCGACCGCGCGTACATGGCGCCCACCGGCGCGGTGAGCCTCAACTGGAACGCGGTCGCCGTCTACGTGCGCGCCGCTCCCGGCGGCAAGGCCGTGGTGGACATGGAGCCGCCCAGCGACTTCTTCGTCGTGGAGAACACCGTCACCAGCGGCCCCGGCCGCGCGCGGCGCGTGTCCGTGAAGTCCGACGCGTACGGCGACAAGCAGAAGATCGTCGTCAAGGGCCAGGTCCCCGACGAGCGCGGCGCTGTCAGCGTCTGGAAGAAGATCGACAACCCGCCCCTGTACTTCGGCGGGTCGCTCAAGCAGTTGCTCGTGTCGCGCGGCGTGAAGGTGAAGGGCAAGGTGAAGCTGGGCCTGACGCCGTCCCGCGCGAAGGTCGTGCACGTCGCCCAGTCGGACACGTTCGACATCGTCCTCAAGCGCCTCAACAAGCTGTCCAGCAACTTCGTCGCGGAGACGCTCCTCAAGACGATGGGCGCGGAGCTGCGCGGCTCACCGGGCTCGTTCGCCAAGGGCATCGACGTGGTGGAGGAGTTCCTGGCCCGCGACGTGGGCATCCCGCGCGGCACCTACGTGATGAAGAACGGCAGCGGTCTCAAC
Source organism: Corallococcus sp. AB011P (assembly GCF_003611605.1). Classification (NCBI taxonomy): domain Bacteria; kingdom Pseudomonadati; phylum Myxococcota; class Myxococcia; order Myxococcales; family Myxococcaceae; genus Corallococcus; species Corallococcus sp. AB011P. The sequence continues at coordinate 366,847 of NZ_RAVX01000002.1, read as the reverse complement.
GACGCCAACCGCTTCTCCACCGCCCAGGTGGACCGGCTCCTGCGCCACATGTTCGAGCGCTTCCCGCTGGCCCCGGAGTACCTGTCCTCGCTGGGCATCGCCGGCAAGGACGGCACGCTCAAGTACCGCTTCGACGGCACGGACGCCGTGGGCCGGCTGCGCGCCAAGACGGGCACCCTGGAGGGCGTCTCCGCGCTCAGCGGCTACGTGCAGTCCGCGGGCGGAGAGAAGTTCTCCTTCTCCATCATGGTCAACGACTACGCGGGCCGCGCCGGCCCCGTCGTCGCGGGCATGGACGCGCTGGGCGCCGCCGTGGCCGCCACCGGCTCCACGCTGGGCCCGGACAACGCGCTGGCCTCCCTCAATGAAGGCCAGAAGCCCCAGGGCGGCCTGCCGGACATCGCCAACCGCGTGAAGACCTACCTGGAGCTGGGCAAGCAGCGCGATCAACGCAACATCGGCTTCCTGCGCACCGCGTGGCGCAGCGAGCGCGACCCCGCCGTGCGCGCCGTGCTGGCGGAGAGCCTCTACCAGTCCAACCCGCACGACTACCTGGGCACCCGCACGCTGCTGGACAGCTACTCCGCCACGGACGACGTCTACGGCCGCCTGCGCCAGGTGGCCCACGCCCTGTCCGTGGGCGTGCCCGGCGTGAGCAGCATGGTGGAGCTGGCCTCCGGCGGAAACACGGAGGCCCTGGCCCGCGTGCTGGAGCTGTGCCGCGCGGCCGGCGCCGCTCGTGACATCGAGGCGCAGGACGAGCTCGCGGACGGCCTGGGCGAGGTGGCCCGCACGGCCCCCGAGGAGCTGATCGTTGCCCTGCGCACCGCCAGCACCGTGGAACGCGACGCGACCGTGCCGCTCCTGGCCCAGGGCCTGGTGAAGACCGGGGACACCACCCACCCCTTCTGGAAGTCCCTGCGCAAGCTGGGCTCCGGCGGGACGGACCCCCAGCTCGTCGCCTTCGCCAAGGGGCTGGACTCCACCCTCAGCACCAAGACGGCCGAGGCCCGGACCTCCCAGCGCGCCCAGCCCGTCCAGGTGGTCGCCCCCGCGTCCGCCACGCCCAACGTGGTCCCTGCCTCCGGCGTCCTCCGCCCGGGCGGGTAGGGCTTCTTCCGCCGCGCCTCTCCGCCCGGACCGCAGGCGTCCGGGCGGCCTTTCCTCCCGGTCCATCCCAGCCCGCGCCAACACCCCGGAATCCTTGAGGCTTCCTGTCCGGGGAGCAGGCGGACGTGCGTCCCCGGCACCCCTGGCCGTTTAGTGGCCCGGGGAATGTCAGTGGTGGATGCTATGGGCTGAAGGACCTGTCGGGGCGTGTGGCCTCGCAGGTTTGTTCCTGGCCCTAGAGGGGTCAGGTATCGGGAGGAAACATGGCTGGAGGCGTGAACAAGGTCATTCTCATCGGCAACCTCGGGGCGGACCCCGAAGTGCGCTTCACCCCGGGCGGTCAGGCCGTGGCGAACTTCCGCATCGCGACGAGCGAGAGCTGGAACGACAAGAACGGCCAGAAGCAGGAGCGCACCGAGTGGCACCGCATCGTCGTCTGGGGAAAGCTCGCGGAGCTGTGCGGCGAGTACCTCAAGAAGGGACGGCAGTGCTTCGTCGAAGGCCGTCTGCAGACGCGCGAGTGGATGGATAAGGAGAACAAGAAGAACTACACCACCGAGGTCGTCGCCACCTCTGTCACCTTCCTCGGCGGCCGTGACGCCGGTGAGGGCTACAGCGGCGGCAGTGGCGGTGGGCGCCGGCAGCAGCAGGGCAACGGCGGCTACTCACAGGGCCGTGACGACTTCGGCCAGCCGCCGCCTCCCATGGATGACGGTGGTGGCATGGGCGGCAACCACGGCGGCGCGGACGACGACATCCCGTTCTAACGCCCTGGGGCCATCCCCCTGAAAAGCGAACCGGCCGCTCCTGGACGTCAGGGGCGGCCGGTCGTGTTCTAAGGCGCCGGGACTTCACGACCCCGGCGCTTCTTCAGACCTGCTTCAGCCGACGTCCAGGCCCGCCGGGCCGTACGCCGCGCCCGCCGTGTAGAGCGCGTAGATGGCGCCCCAGGACATGGCCAGCAGGATGAGGAAGATGAGGATGGAGATGGGCTCGAAGCGGCGCATGGAGCGGTCGCTCGCGAGGATGCCCCAGCCCATGCCGAAGGTCTGAAGGCCGTTGGCCAGGTGGTACGCGGTGCCCAGCGTGCCCAGCAGGTAAACCATCAGCGTGGGGCCGTGGTAGTGCATCTCCCGCGCGATATCCATGAAGGGCTCCGCGTGGCCCTCCATCAGGCGCGGCTGCAGGAAGGCCAGCCAGATGTGGGCGCCCAGGAACGCGAGCACGCCCAGGCCGGCCACGCGCTGCACGATGTACTTGAGGTTGCCGTAGTTGTTGTAGGCGAGGTTGTTGGGCTTCATGGTGAAGATGCGCACCAGCCCCCACGCCGTGTGGATGAGTAGCGGCAGCATGACGATGATGAACGTGAACGCCTGGGCGAACGGGTTCGCGTACTCCGTCACCGACTTTTCCCAGGCCGTCGCGCCGTAGAAGGCGGACAGGTTGTCCCACAGATGGTTGATGACCCAGATGCTCAGGGGCACCACTGCGAGGAACGACCCCAGCCGCGACTTCAAGAGGGGGTTCCGGTCGGTGATGGCTTCGGCGGTGGCTTGGGTGCTCATCGAGTCTCCAGCGGGGCGCGCGGACGGGTGGGGTGAGGACCCCCGCGAGCCCAAGTCAGGGCCTGGGTGATACGGCCTTCCAGCGGTTTATAGCCGTTCCGTCACGTGGGCTGGATTTCTTCCGCACCCGCCCGTGCCAGCCGGGGAACACCGACTCATAAGCCCTGGCGATGCCAGCCCCCCGCCCTGACTGCTGGCCGCCAGGCGGGCGTCCCGTTCCAGCCCCTCTTCCGTTGGCGGGCGCGAACGGGTGGGGCACGCTAACCAGCCCTATGCCTGATGAGCTTGTCAGTGGATTGTTGAAGGCGTCGGACCTGCGCCTGGTGCTGGCCACCACCGGAGACCTGTCCCGCCAGGCCCGCGCCACGCACCAGAGCATGCCGGCCTCCGCCGCGCTCCTGTCCCAGGGCCTCACGGCCGCCGCCCTCATGGGGTCGCTCCGCAAGGGCACGGACTCCCGGATCAATGTGCAACTGGAGTGCGACGGCCCCCTGCGAGGCCTCTTCGTGGACGGCGACGCGAACGGCGTCGTGCGCGGCTACGTGAAGAACACCCTGGTGGAGTACACCGGCTCGGAGGGGCGCTATCACTGGCGCCCGGTGCTGGGGAACCAGGGCTTCCTGTCCGTGCTGCGCGACCAGGGCGGCGGCGAGTACTACCGCTCGTCCGTGGAGCTGGAGCACTTCGACCTGGTGGCGGACCTGGAGCGCTACTTCCACCAGTCGGATCAGGTGCCCTCGCACCTGATGCTGGCGCAGCTGCCCGGCCTGGTGGACGGCCAGGAGGATCCGCTCGCCACCGTGGTGGGCCTGCTCGTGCAGCCCCTGCCCGACGGTGACAGGGACGCCTTCAAGGCGCTGGGTACCCGGCTCAAGGCGCAGTTCCAGACGGCCGTGCAGGCGCACGCGCAGGATGGGGCGCTGACACTCCTGCGCTCGCTCGTGCCGGAGGCGGACCTGGAGATCATGTCCCGCTATCCGCTGCGTTTCACCTGTTCGTGCAGCCGCGACCGCGTGAAGCTCGCGCTGCTCGCCATGGGCCGCGAGGAGCTGAAGGACCTGCTGGAGAAGGAGGGCCAGGCGGAGGCCACCTGCCAGTTCTGCACGACGCGCTATGTCATCCCCGGCGCGGAGATCCAGCAGATGCTCACCGAGGGCAGCGCCTGACGTGAGGGGGGGCACCCCGGCACCGGACCCGTGGCCCCGCTGTCTTGAAGACAGACATCCGCCTCCGCGGCGGGGATGATTCAGCGCTTCACACCGTCCGTGGAAGCAGGCGCGGCGGTTGTGGCGAGGTCGCGGTGCTCGGGATATGACAGGGCCGCACCTCACCCGGAGCTTTCGCCGTGGCCATCAAGCGGGCAGCGCCGCCGAAGTCCCAGGACCAGCGCAACCCTTCCCAGAAGTCTGCCGTGCCCTCCGCCGCCCAGAAGGACGGGGCGGAGAAGCTCGTCTCCATTCCCAATGACATGGTGCTGGCGCCTCAAGTGGAGGCCCCGCGCCAACCCACCGGCCGCGACCAGTCCCGGCACAAGTCCACGGGCGTGGTGGAGCTGTCGTGGGCGGAGTTCGACCGCAAGGTGCAGCAACTGGCGCGCACCATCCGTCAGGCGTGGGAGCCGCAGGCGGTGGTGGGCGTGGCCCACGGCGGCGTGTACGTGGGTGGGGCGCTCGCGGGCGCGCTCGGCTGCCCGTTCTACCCCGTGCGCATCAGCCGCCGCAGCCGCGACAAGGCCGAGCGCACCCAGGAGCGCGGCCAGCCACAGGTGAGCGGGGAGATGCCCCCGGCCATCAAGGGCTGCCGCGTGCTCATCGTGGACGACATCGCATCCAGCGGAGACACGCTGGAGTTGGCCACGGCGCTCGCGAAGAAGGTGGGCGCGAAGGAGCTCCGCACCGCGTGCCTCATCGCGCGGCCGGAGGGCTTCACGCCGGACTTCGCCGGGCTGTCCACGGACTCGCTCTTCGTCTTCCCGTGGGACTACCAGCCGGTGATGGGCGACGCGCACTTCGACGACGACCCGGACAAGGCCGGGGCCTGAAGTCCAGCCGAAGGGCGTTGACGCGGCGATGATCATCGGGACGGCGGGGCACATCGACCACGGCAAGACGTCCCTCGTGAAGGCGCTGACGGGCACCGACACCGACCGGCTCCCGGAGGAGAAGCGGCGGGGCATCACCCTGGAGCTGGGCTTCGCCCACCTGCCGCTGCCGGACGGGCAGGTGGCGGGCGTGGTGGACGTGCCCGGCCACGAGCGCTTCGTGAAGGCCATGGCCGCGGGCGCGGGCGGCGTGGACCTGGCCGTGCTGGTGGTCGCGGCGGACGAAGGCGTCATGCCCCAGACGCGCGAGCACCTGGACATCTGCCGCCTGCTCGGCGTGAAGGCGGGCGTCGTCGCGCTCACCAAGGCGGACCTGCTGGAGGGCCTGGGCGACGACTGGCGCGCGCTGGTGGAGGCGGACCTCGCCGCGCTCACCGCCGGCACCTTCCTGGAGACCGCGCCCGTGGTGCCGGTGTCCGCGCGCACGGGGGCGGGCCTGCCGGAGCTGAAGGCGGCGCTCGCGAGCGCGGGCGCTGCACTGCCACGGCGTCCCGCGGAGGGCCCTGTGTTCCTCCCGGTGGACCGGGCCTTCACCATCAAGGGCTTCGGCACGGTGGTGACGGGCACGCTGTTGTCTGGAGCGCTGGCGGTGGACGACGCGGTGTCGCTGCTCCCCTTGGGGGCTGGCGCGCGTCCGGGCCCCTTCCGCGTCCGCGGCGTGCAGGTGCACGGCCAGGCGGTGGCGCGCGTGGAGGCGGGGCAGCGCGCTGCGGTGAACGTGGTGGACGTGCAGACGGAGGACGTGCACCGGGGCATGGTGCTCACGCGCGCGGGCGAGCTGCCGGAGACGTCCATGCTGGACGTGGAGCTGACGCTGCTGCCCGCCGCGGAAGTGCCGCTGCCCAAGCGCCGCAAGCTGCTGCTGCACCTGGGCACCGCGCAGGTGGAGGCCACGGTGGCGCTGCTGGACCTGGAGTCGCTCGCGCCAGGAGAGACGGGGCTCGCGCAGCTGCGGCTGGAGTCGCCGGTGGGCGCGCTCGTGGGCCAGCGCTTCATCCTGCGCGGCTCGCGCGCGCTGCCGGGACGGGGCGCCACGGTGGCCGGGGGGCGCGTGCTCTCCATCACGCCGCCGCGCCGGCGCAAGGGTGCGTCCTCGGTGGTGCGTCCGCTCCTGGAAGCGGACGCGGCCGGGCAGGTGGGGTGGCTCCTCAGGCAGGCGGGCTACGCGGGGCTCACGCAGACGGAGCTGTTCGGCCGCTCGGGGCTTTCGCCCAAGGTGCTCACGCGCACGCTGGAGCTCCTGGGTGCGAAGGGGCAGGTGCTGCTGGTGGACCGGGACCGGCGGCTCTACGTGGCGCAGGACGTGTTCGAAGGACTGCGCCAGCGCTCGCTCGCGCTGCTCGCCGCGTTCCACGAACGCGAGCCCATGCGCGAGGGCCTGTCCCGCGAGGAGCTCCGTCAGCGGCTCTCCGCCCAACTGGACGTGCGCCTGTTCCAGCGCGTGGTGCAGGCGCTGGTGGACTCCAGTGGCGTGGAGGCGGAGAAGGACCTGGTGCGCCTCAAGGGCCGGGGCCGTACGCTCACGCTGGGCGACGAGGCCGCGCGCACGCGCCTGTCCGCGGAGCTGTCCGCGGCGGGGCTCGCGCCGCCCACCGTCACGGAGCTGTCGCGGAAGCTGGGGCTTCCGCCCGCGAAGCTGCAGGAGCTGTTGAAGGTGCTGGTGTCGTCGGGCACCGGCGTGCGGGTGAGCGAGGAGCTGTGCTTCGACGCGGGCGCGCTGGAGGACCTTCGAGGACGGCTGGTGACGTACCTGAAGGAGCAGAAGGAGATTTCCACGCAGGGCTTCAAGGAGCTGGTGGGCCAGAGCCGCAAGTTCACCATCCCCCTGTCGGAGTACTTCGACAGGGAGAAGGTGACGCTACGGGTGGGGGACAAACGGGTGCTGCGTCGCGGATGAGTGCCAAGGCCTACAACGAGCAGGAGTTGCGCGCCCTGGTGGAGCCCTTCGCCCAGCCCATGCTGGTGCTGGAGGGGGAGGGGCGCGTCTGGGTGGCCAATGCCGCCTACGCGCGGCTTTTGGGGCTGCCCGTGGAGCAGGTGGAGGGCCGCTCCTTCCTGGACTTCATCCAGCCGGAGGACCGCAGCCGGATGGGGGACCGCTTCCAGCGGCTGGCCACCGGCGCGCCGCTGGACGGACGTCCGCACCTCTACAAGGTGCTCAGCGTCCACGGCGTGTCGGGAGAGCTCTTCGCGCAGGCCAACCCCCTGCGGATGGAGGATGGGCGCTTCGCGCTGCTGCTCAGCTGCATGGTGGTCGCGGAGCGCCCCCGGGAGCTGGCGGTGGCGGAGCGGCTGGTGGACACGACCGCGGGCCTGGTGTCCGCGCGCTCGGAGGAGGGCGTGCGGCGCGTGGCGCTGGCGGGCCTGGAGGCCGCGGGCTTCCGGGCGCGGTTGTTGCGCTGGGACGGCACACGGTGGCTGGTGCGTGACGGCGTGTCCCTGCCGGCGGACACGCACCTGGCGCTGGAGGCGCTGTCGGACGGGCGGCCGGTGTTCGGCGGCGCGGACCAGGCGCAGCCCACGCACGCGTACCTGCCGGTGGGCGGGCCGCAGTCGGAGGTGCTCTGGGTGGCGGGCCCGTGGGTGGCGCCCCGGCACGGCTCGGTGCTGACGCTGTTCGCGAAGGTGGTGGGCGCGGCGCTCGCGGATGCCCACCTCCAGGCGGACGGCGCGCGCAGCCGCTGGGAGGTGGAGTCCGTGGCGGAGATGGCGCGCTTCGTGGCGCAGCCCGTGCCCCCGCCGCCGGAGACGTTCCTCGCGCGCGTGGCGGAGCTGCTCCAGGCCCGCGCGGTGGCGCTGCACGTCGTCTCCGAACCGGGGCAGGCCCCCCGGCTCTCCGCCCATGTGGGGCTGGAGGAGGGGAGTGACGCGGATGCCGTGCGGGCCACCGGCGTGCTGCTGGCCGCGTCGCTGCGGGAGGACGGGGGCGTGCTGTCCTCGGAGTCGCAGGGGCGCGCGCTGGAGACGCTGTCCCAGGGCCGCCTGGGCAGCGGGACGGCGGCGCGGCTCACCCGCGGAGGGGAGAGCGTGGGCGTGGTGCAGGCGCTGCGCGCGAAGGAGCGCCCCTTCGACGAGCGCGACGCGCGGCTCTTGTCCACGCTCGCGGAGCTGCTGGTGACGCTCCTGGAGCAGCGCCGCCTCCGCGCGGAGTCCGCGCGCCAGCTCACGGAGACGCGCCTGCTGCTGGACCTGGCGCGCACCACGTCCGGCGTGCTGGAGACGGCGAGCATCCTGGACGTCGCGTCCGACTTCCTGGTGCACCTGTTGGACGTGTCCAACTGCTTCATCCTGCTCTACGACGAACAGGCCAAGGTGCTGCGCGGCGCGGCGGCGTCGGCGACCCACCGCGACCTGTTCCGCACGGTGGTGGTTCCGCTCGACAGCGACGACCTGGCCGCGCGCGTGGCGCTGGAGCGCAAGCCCATCGCGGTGGAGGACCTGGCGTCCGCGAGCACCTCCGTGAGCGCGGTGCTCATCGACCGGCTGGGGGAGAAAGCCCTCCTGGGCCTGCCGTTGACGTCGCGCGAGGAGCTCATCGGCGTGGTGCTGGTGGACGACGTGCGCGGCCCTCGCCCCTTTGGCCCGGAGCTGATTGAGCTGGCGGAGGCGACGTGCGGCCAGCTGGCGCTGTCCATCGCCAACGCGCGCCTCTACGAATCGCTGTGGGCCAGCTACGCGGAGCTGGCCGCCACCCGCGCGGAGATGGTGAAGCGCGAGCGCTTCGCCGCGCTGGGCGAGCTGTCCGCCATCGTCGCCCACGAGGTGCGCAACCCCCTGGGCGTCATCTTCAACGCGGTGGCCACGCTCCGGCGCATCATGAACCCCGGGGGGGACACGGCCATGCTGCTGGACATCGTCGCGGAGGAGAGCGACCGCCTCAACCGCATGGTGGCGGACCTGCTGGACTTCACCCGCCCGCGCAACCCGGTGCTCCAGCCGGAGGACCTTTTGCGCGTGCTCCAGGACGCCTTCGAGGCCGCGCGGGCGCAGGCCCTCACGGAGCGTCCGGTGTACATCTCCGTGGAGGTGGAGCCCGGCCTCTCCGCGGTGCCCATGGACCGGCGGCAGATCCGCCAGGCCCTGTTCAACGTGGCCGTCAACGCCATCCAGTCCATGCCCCAGGGCGGCGAGGTCCGGGTGCGCGGGCGCCGGGACACGCATGGAGGCCGGGAGCAGCTGCGCATCGACGTGATGGACCAGGGGCCGGGCATCCCGGCGGAGCTGCTCCACCGCGTCTTCGAACCCTTCTTCACCACCAAGGCCCAGGGCACTGGCCTGGGGCTGGCGGTGGTGAAGCGCATCCTGGAGGAGCACCGCGGCGAAATCGCCGTGGAGAGCGCCCCCGGACGCGGAACCACCTTCACCTTCTGGCTGCCGCTCACGCAGCCCCAGTCCCTCTCATGACCGACGCGACCACTCCGGTTCCCCGAGGCCGCATCCTCGTGGTGGACGACCAGCGCAACATGCGCGCCACCACCGCCCTGCTCCTGCGCGCGGAGGGCTACACCGTCAACGAAGCCGCCACCGGCGAGGAGGCCCTGGGCCTGCTCGCGCAGGAGCGCGTGGACCTGCTCCTCACGGACCTGAAGATGGAGCCCATGGACGGGCTCACGCTGCTCAGGCGCGCGCTGGAGGTGGCCCCGCGCCTCCAGGTCATCATGATGACGGCCTTCGGCTCCATCGACAGCGCGGTGGAGGCCATGCGCCTGGGGGCCTACGACTACGTCACCAAGCCCTTCAAGGAAGGCGAGCTGCGCTACCGCGTGGAGCGCGCCCTGGAGCGCGCCAGGCTCCAGGCGGCGGTGGACAACCTGGCCACGGAGTTCAACGAACGCCACGGCCTGTCCGCGCTGGTGGGCCGCAGCCAGGCCATGCGGGAGCTCACCACGCGCCTGTTGCGCGTGGCCCAGAGCGACGCCACCGTCCTCATCCAGGGAGAGAGCGGCACGGGCAAGGAGCTGGTGGCCCGCGCCCTCCACGCGCACAGCCGCCGCAGCAAGCAGCCCTTCGTGCCCGTCAACTGCGCGGCCATCAGCGAGACGCTGCTGGAGAGCGAGCTCTTCGGCCACGCCAAGGGCGCCTTCACCGGCGCGGTGAAGACGCGCCGCGGCCTCTTCGAGGAGGCGGACAACGGCACGCTCTTCATCGACGAGGTGACGGAGACGAGCCCCACCTTCCAGTCCAAGCTCCTGCGCACGCTCCAGGACGGCGAGGTGCGCCGCGTGGGCGAGTCCACCGCGCTGCGTGTGGACGTGCGAATCGCCGCGGCCACCAACCGCGACATCGAGCTGGAGGTGAAGGAGAAGCGCTTCCGCCAGGACCTCTACTACCGCCTCAACGTGGTGCTCCTGCGCGTGCCCCCGCTGCGCGAGCGCCTGGAGGACGTGCCCGCGCTCGCGCAGCACTTCCTGGACCGCGCCAACGCCCGCAGCCCCCGGACCCGGCGTCTGACCGCCACCGCCGTGGAGCACCTGATGACGTACAGCTTCCCCGGCAACGTGCGCGAGCTGGAGAACCTGGTGGAGCAGGCCGCCGCGCTCGCCGAAGGGGACGAACTGCTCCCCGAGGACTTCCCGCTGCGCCCCCAGGGCCGCGTGCTCTCCGCGGCCTCGTCTCCGCCTGAAGCCATGGGCCTGCCCCCCACCGACGCCGCGCGGCCTGGCGGCGCGGAAGCCACGGGCCCCACGCTGGCGGAGGTGGTGGAGGACGCGGAGCGCCGCGCCATCGTCCAGGCCCTGGAGCGCCACGGCGTGGACCTGGCCCGCGTGGCGGACGAGCTGGGCGTCTCCTCCACCACGCTGTGGCGGAAGATGAAGCGGCTCAACCTGCGGCCCCCCGCCGGTGCCCGCGAATAGCCTGACAGCGAACTCCCACCCGCCTCCCGGTGCGAGTTCAGATCCGAAATCACCGCCGTTCAGGGATGAAAAAACCAACCTCCTGAATTCGTTGATTGTTTTCATCCCTGAAACGCGATTTCAGGGCTGCAATGGGGAAGGGCGGGGGTGGGAGTGTTGCCCGGTCGTCCAAGTGCCTGAGAACTCTAGAGTTTCGTCCCGAACGGGCGCTGGCATGGCACCTGCTAAAGGTTAGCCCGGGACGCATCGAAGCGAGGTTGAAAGTGGTTCCCCCCCACCCTTTCAGCACTTCCGGTGCGTTACCTTGAGAAGACCCGCGGCCCGACACCCTCACGGGTGCCGGGCCGCCTTCTTTTCCGCTCCCTGCATCATCGCCGCGTTGCCGCCGCCCGCATGACGCGGCGCGGATCCATTTCACTTCTGCAATGCACGGCGGCCATGACGCCGTGAGCCATGCCCCGCAACGACAACGCCCGCCAGGGCCAGGGGCCGAGGCGGGCGTCGGGTGCCGCGAGCTGCCGGCGAAAGCCTACCGGCCGAACAGCGTGCCGGCCTGGGCCAGCCAGTCGGTGACGTGGCCGGGGAGGATGCCCAGCAGCACGACGGCGACGGTGGAGATGACCAGCGCGGCCTCCGTACCCCAGTGGCGCTCCAGCGGCTGCGCGCCTTCGGGCACGGGGTGCATGAACATGTAGACCACGACGCGCAGGTAGTAATACGCGCCCGCCGCGCTGCTGAGCACCGCCACCACGGTGAGGCCCACCAGGCCCACGTCGATGGCGGCCTGGAAGATGAGCAGCTTGCTCATGAAGCCCACGGTGGGGGGGATGCCGCCCAGGGACAGCATGAAGGCCGCCATGGCGAACGCCCAGCCCGGACGGCGCTGCGCGAGGCCCGCGAAGCGCTCCAGGTCCCACGCGGTTCCCTTCTCCTCGTCCTCGCGGCGCTCCAGCGCGGAGACCATGGCGAAGGCGCCCGTCGCGCTGAAGGTGTACGCCAGCAGGTAGTACAGGATGCCGCGCAGCGCGTCCGAGCGCGCCACGTCCAGCGGCGTGCCACCGGACAGGGACGACGCGGACAGCAGGCGGAAGCTCTCGCCCGGGGCCACGACGAACAGCGCCGCCACGCCCAGCAGCAGGTAGCCCGCGTGCGCGATGGAGGAGTACGCCAGCATGCGCTTCACGTTGCGCTGCGGAATCGCCATCAGGTTGCCGGCGATCATCGTGAGCAGCGCCAGCGTGGCGAAGAGCATCAGCGGCAGCTGGGAGTTCATGTCCTTGCCCACCGTGACGAACACGCGCACCAGCGACGCGAACGCCGCCGCCTTCACGCCCGCGCTCATGAGCGCCGTCACCGGGGTGGGGGCGCCCTCGTACACGTCCGGCGTCCACATGTGGAACGGCACGGCCGCCACCTTGAACGCGAAGCCCGCGGCGATGAGCACCGCGCCCACGTAGACGAGCGCCGGCGTCGTGGAGAGCGCCTGCTGCAGCGGGCCCGCCATGTCGTTGAGCTTCGTCGTGCCCGTGGCGCCGTACAGCAGCGCCGTGCCGTACAGCAGGATGGCGGAGGAGAAGGCGCCCAGGATGAAGTACTTGAAGCCCGCCTCGCTGGGGCGCGTGCCGCGGCGCAGGTACGCCGTCAGCGCGTACGTCGCGATGGAGAGCACCTCGATGTTGACGAAGATGGTGATGAACTCCGACGACATCGCCAGCAGGCTCATGCCCGCGGAGGCGAAGAGCATCAGCGCGTAGAACTCACCGCGCTCAGCGCCACGCTTGCGCAGGAAGCCCACCGCGCTCAGCGCCGCCAGCCCCAGGCCCACGCTCACCACCAGGGTGAGGAAGCTGGAGAAGGGGTCCAGCACGCCGAAGCCGAGGAACACCTCCTGCGGCGGCTCGAACATCAGGCCCACGGCCACGGCGCCGCTGGCCACCGCCGCCACGACGGTGAGCACCGCCTGGTAGCCACGGGACGCCGTCGCGGAGAGGAACACCTCCGACAACAGCAGGACGCAGGCTGCCACCACCATGATGATGGCGGGCAGCAGGGGGAGGAAATCCGCCAGGGTGAGATTTGGCAGGTTCATGGAGTCTTTCGGGGCCTACTCGCGAACGGCGAGCGGCGCGGCGGGAACGGAGGGGCGGGCCGCGGCGGCGGTGGAGGGCAGCGACATCACCTCCACGCGCAGTTGGTCGTCCTTCGCCTGGGTGGCGCCCGGAGCGCCCACGCTGGCGCGCGCCACGTAGCGGTCCGTGGACGGAGCGATGCGGTCCAGGAAGGGCTGCGGCATCAGGCCCATCACCGCCACCAGCACGATGAAGGGGGCCGTGGTGAGCATCTCGCGCAGGTTCATGTCGCGCAGGTGCTGGTTCTCCCGGTGCGTGATGCTGCCGAAGAACACCTTCTGCACCATCCACAGCATGTACGCCGCGCCCAGGATGACGCCCAGCGTGGCGAACGCGCCGAAGCCCAGGGGCAGGGTGCTCTTGAACGTGCCCATCAGCACCAGGAACTCGCCGATGAAGCCGTTGGTGCCCGGCACCGCCACCGACGAGAAGGTGATGATGACGAACGCCGCGGTGAACACCGGCATCACCTTGGCGATGCCGCCGTAGTCCGACATCAGGCGCGTGTGGCGGCGCTCGTAGAGGAAGCCGAACAGGAGGAACAGCGCGCCCGTGGAGATGCCGTGGTTGAGCATCTGATACGCGCTGCCCGTGGCGCCCTCACCGGTGACGGCGAGCAGGCCCAGCATGCAGTAGCCCAGGTGGCTGACGGACGAGTACGCGATGAGCTTCTTGATGTCCCGCTGCGCCAGGCACATCAGCGCGCCGTACACGATGCCAATCACGGCCAGCACCGCGAGGAACGGACGGGCCGCGTGCGCCGCCACGGGGAAGAGCGGAATCGCGAAGCGCCAGAAGCCGTAGGTGCCCATCTTCAGCATCACGCCGGCCAGGATCATGGAGCCCGCCACCGGCGCCTGCACGTGCGCGTCCGGCAACCAGGTGTGCACCGGCCACATGGGGACCTTGATGGCGAACGCCAGCGCGAACGCGGCGAACATCCACGGCCCGTAGGTGTGCAGCGTGGCGGCCAGACCCGTGAGGGACGCGCACGCGCCCTCCGGCCCGTTGGCGCACGCGGCCAGCTGCTGATTGGCGGCGAGCAGGTTGTTGTAGAGCGTGCCGTAGTCGAACGAGCGCACACCCGGTCCGCCGCTGATGAAGTACACGGCCACGATGGCCACCAGCATCAGCAGCGAGCCCACCAGCGTGTAGAGGAAGAACTTCACCGCCGCCATGCGCCGGTCCTCGGCGCCCCACACACCCACCATCAGGTACATGGGGATGAGCATGGCCTCGAAGAAGATGTAGAAGAGCAGGACGTCCATCGACGCCAGCGCGCCCAGCATCGTCGTCTGGAGCACCAGCAGCGCCAGGTGGAACTCCTTGATGCGGTGCTGGATGTACGTGGTGGAGGCGAGCACCACCAGCGGGCCCAGGAACACCGTCAGCAGCAGCAGGCTCACGGCCAGGCCGTCCACGCCCAGGTGGTAGCTCATCCCGAACTGCTCGAACCACGGGACGCGGTACTCCATCTGGAACTCCGCGCCGGAGGGCTCGAAGCGGAAGTACGCCCAGACGCCGAACACCAGGTCCAGCAGCATGCCCACGAAGGTGATGGCGCGGACCTGCCCGTGCTCACTGGCGGGCAGCGCGAGCACCAGCGCCGCGAACACGAGCGGCAGGTAGATGACGACGTTCAACAGGTGGGTGTCGAAGAAGCTCATGAAAGCACCTGCACGAGGGCGTAGACCGCGCCGCCCAGGATGGCGAGCGCCATGATGGCGGCGTAGGCCTGCGCGTCACCCGTCTGGAGCCGGCGCAGCCCGAGGCCCACCTTCTCCGTGACGTACGCGGTGCCACGCACCAGCACCGTGTCGATGACGAGCGCGTCCACCACGCGGAAGAGGATGAAGGCCACGAACTTCACCGGCCGGATGAGGATGAACTCGTAGAGCTCATCCACGTAGAACTTGTTGAGCGCCGTGCGGCGCACCGCGCGGGCGAACGCCGGCACGGGCTGGCCCACTCGCGAGGGGAAGAACTTCAGGTAGGCGAACGCCGCGGCCGCGCCGCCCGCGAGCGCCCACATCCACGCGAAGGCGTAGTCCCCGACGGAAGGCGAGCTGGTGTCCAGCTGCACCGTCTTGGCCACGCGGGCCACCGTCTCCGCCGGGCGCAGCACGGGGGAGAGGAAGTTCTCGAACACCGGCTGCGTCCCGCCGCCCGTGCGGGGCATCAGGGGCAGGGCATAGACGAACGTCACGAAGGCGAGGAACGCCAGGATGACCAGCGGCAGCGTCATGTGCCACGCGCTCTCATGCGCGTGCGCCAGCTTCGCCTCCGGGGACCGCTTGCCCGTGAAGGTCAGCAGGTAGACGCGCGACATGTAGAACGCCGTAGACGCGGTGATGAGCAGGCCCAGCACGTAGACGAAGCCGGAGACCCACTCCAGGCCGTGCAGGTGGTTGTGGTGCACGCCGTGGAAGATGGCGTCCTTGGAGAAGAAGCCGGACATGATGGGGAAGATGCCCGTGATGGCCAGCGTGGAGATGAGGAACGTGGCGTGCGTCCACTTCATCTCCTTCCACAGGCCGCCCAGCTTCTTGATGTCCGTCTCGTCCCCGTTGCCGTGCATCACGCTGCCGGCGCCCAGGAACAGGCAGGCCTTGAAGAACGCGTGCGTCATCAGGTGCATCGCGGCGGCCCAGAAGACGCCCATGCCCACGCCCATGAACATGATGCCCAGCTGGGACACCGTGGAGTAGGCGAGCACCTTCTTGATGTCGTCCTGCGCGAAGGCGATGAGCGCCGCCAGCAGTGACGTGAGCGCGCCCACGATGGCGATGGTCGCCATGGCGGTGGGGGACAGCACGAGCAGCGCGCTCATGCGGCAGAACAGGTACACGCCCGCGGTCACCATCGTGGCGGCGTGGATGAGCGCGGAAACCGGCGTCGGGCCGGCCATCGCGTCCGGCAGCCAGACGTAGAGCGGCAGCTGCGCGCTCTTGCCCGCGGCGCCCAGGAGGAACAGCAGCATGATGGACGTCATCACACCGCCAAAGGTGTAGCCCGCCAGCGGCCCGGACTCGATGGGCGTGGCCAGGGACACCGCGCCGCCCGTGCCTTCCGGCAGGGCCAGGGCCAGCTTCTCCAGGCCCTTGAAGGTGACGGGGCCCTTCTGGGAGATGCCCTGCTCGTAGCGGGCGCGCGACGTGGACGCCGCGTTGTAGTCCCGCGGGTCCGCCTGGCGGTTGAAGGCACCCACCGTGAGGATGAGCAGGAACGTGGCGATGAGGAACGCGAAGTCACCGATGCGGTTGGTGACGAACGCCTTGCGGCCCGCCCACGCCTTCGCGCTGTCCGTGTACCAGAAGCCGATGAGCAGGTAGCTGGCCATGCCGACGCCCTCCCAGCCCACGAAGAGCAGGACCAGGTTGTCGGCCATCACCAGCGTGAGCATCGCGGCGACGAAGAGGTTCAGGTACGCGAAGAAGCGCCAGTACCCATCGTCGTGCTCCATGTAGCTGGTGGAGTACAGGTGGATGAGGAAGCCCACGCCCGTGATGATGAGCAGCAGGATGCCCGACAGGTGGTCCACCAGCAGGCCGAAGTTCACCCGGAAGTCACCGGCGGCGAACCACGTCCCGTAGTCGTGCGCGATGGCGTAGCGGATGGTGTCCCGCTCGATGCCGAACGGGTTGGCCATGCTCACCACGCGGCCGCCGGCGGCGTCGCTGGTGGCCCAGAAGGCCAGGAGGCTCAGCACGAAGGCGCCGGCGATGGCGGAGCACGCCACCAGGTGCACGTTGGCCCGGCCCAGCCACTTGCCGAACACGCCGCACACGAACGCGCCCAGAAGCGGCAGCAGGATGATCAACCCCAGCGAGGGCGAAAACACCTCGGGGGGGATGGGTGCGGTTCTGAAGAACTCGACGATTCCGTCCATGGATGGGCTCAGGGGTGACGGGGCGTTAGTGCTTCATCGTCCGGATGTCGTCGACGTTCACGGATCCGCGACTGCGGAAGACCGCGATGACGATGGCCAGACCGATGGCCGCTTCCGCGGCCGCCACGGCGATGACGAAGAAGGCGGACACGTGACCGGTGCCTTCGCCGTGCATGCGCGCGAAGGCCAGGAACGTGAGGTTGACCGCGTTGAGCATCAGCTCCACGCACATGAAGACGACCAGCGCGTTGGTGCGCACCAGCACGCCGAACATGCCCATGCAGAAGAGGGCCGCGGCCAGCAGGAGGTAATAGGTGATGGGGACCATTGGGTTGTCCGGAAGGTCGCGAGGGTCAGATGCGGGACTTGGCCACCACCACCGCGCCCACCATGGCCACCAGCAGGAGCAGGCTGACCGCTTCGAAGGGCAGCAGCCAGGTGGTGAAGATGGTCTCGCCGATGGCCGCCATGGTGCCGAAGGCCGCCTGGCCCTGCGCGTCCAGCTGCGCGGGCGGCGCTTTGATCCGGCCCAGCGTCACGGCCAGCACGGCCAGGAGGCCCACCGCGGAGGCGCCGCCCAGGAGCCGCGTCGCCGTGGGCTTTCCGCGGTGCGGGGCGTCACCCAGGTTGAGCAGCATGATGACGAACAGGAAGAGCACCATGATGGCGCCCGCGTACACGAGCACCTGCACGGCGGCGACCGTGTGGGCCCAGAGCAGCACGTAGATGCCGGCCAGGAAGAAGAACGTCGACACCAGGGCCATGGCGGAGTTGATGGGGCTCCGCGCGGTGATGACCAGCCCCGCCGACAGCAGCGTCATGACGGCGAAGACGCCGAAGAGGACCAATTCGATGTTCAAGACCAGTCTCCGAAGGAACCCCAGGGGTGGTCACCGTACGGGCAGCGGTGCTCCCGTACGTGAGCCTCGAACTCGTCCCGGAACCGCATGAGGAAGGAGTGCGTGGGCAGCGCCGCCGCGTCACCCAGCGCGCAGATGGTGTTGCCCAGGCCGATGGGGGGGTAGGGCGCGATGGAGGAGGCGACGTTCGACAGCATGTCGATGTCGCTCAGCTCCGCGCGGCCTTCCTCGATCTTGCGCAAGAGGCGCGTCTGCCACGGCGTGCCCTCGCGGCACGGGGTGCACTGGCCGCAGGACTCTTCCGCGTAGAAGCGGGCCACGCGCCAGAGGCTGCGCACCATGCAGGTGGCGTCGTCCATCACGATGACGCCGCCGGAGCCGGCCATCGTCTGCTTCATCTTCAGCGCCTCGAACTCCAGCGCCACGTCCAGCTCGTCCGCGCCCAGCACCGGCGCCGAGGAGCCGCCCGGGATGACCGCCTTGACCTTGCGGCCCTTGGGCATGCCCTGGCCATACTGGTCGTCGTGGATCAGCTCCAGGATGGTGGTGTGCATCCCCACCTCGTAGACGCCGGGGCGGTTCACGGAGCCGGACAGGCAGACCAGGTGCGTGCCGCCGGACTTCTCCGTGCCCAGCTTCGCGTACCACTCCGCGCCCTTGGCGAGGATGGGGGGCACGCTGGCGAGCGTCTCCACGTTGTTCACCACCGTGGGGCTGCCGAAGAGGCCCACCACCGCGGGGAAGGGGGGCTTCAGGCGGGGCCAGCCCTTCTTGCCCTCCAGGGACTCCAGCAGCGCCGTCTCCTCGCCGCAGATGTACGCGCCCGCGCCACGCACGACGAAGCAGTCGAGCGCGAAGTCCTTGCCCATCATCGTCTTGCCGAAGATGCCGGCCTTGTAGGCTTCGTCGATGGCGGCCTGGGTGCGCTCCGCCTGGAACTTGAACTCGCCGCGCAGGTACACGTAGCAGGTGTGCACGCCCAGCGCGTACGACGCGATGGCGATGCCCTCCAGCATCATGTGCGGGTCGTTCTCCAGGATGTAGCGGTCCTTGAAGGTGCCCGGCTCGGACTCGTCGCCGTTGACGGCCAGGTACTTGGGCTTGGGGCTGTCCTTGGGGACGAAGCTCCACTTCATGCCCGTGGGGAAGCCCGCGCCGCCGCGGCCGCGGAGGTTGGACTTCTTCACCTCGTCGATGATGGCGGCGGGCTCCATCGTGAGCGCGCGCTTGAGCCCGTCATAGCCGCCGCGCGAGCGGTAGCTGTCCAGGGTCCAGGACTGGGGCTTGCCCCAGGCCGCCGAGATGACGGGTTCGACCGCCTTTGCCGTAGAGGCCATGGATGAACGTCCTAGGAAAGCGAGGGGGAGGAGGGGCGACTCACGACAGCCGGGCCAGGATGGCGTCCAGCTTCGCCTGGGTCAGGCTCTCGTGGTGATCCTCGTTGATCTGCAGGCAGGGCGCCGTCCCGCAGGACGCCAGGCACTCCGTCTCGCGCAGGGTGAACTTGTCGTTCGTCTCCCCGGCGGTCAGGCCCAGCTTCTGCTCCAGGTACGCGAGCATCTTCTCCGCGCCCCAGAGGGAGCAGGAGAGGTTCGTGCAGACGTCGATGACGTACTTGCCCGGCTTCTTGAGGTGGTACATCACGTAGAAGCTGGCGACCTCGTAGGCGCGCTCCGGCGTGACCTCCAGGTTCTTCGCCACCAGCCGAAGACCTTCAGGAGGCAACCACCCCTTGAGGTCCTGCAGCAGGCGCAGCGCGGGAAGCATGCCGGCGCTTTTGCGATCAGAGGGGTAGTGCGAGAGGATTTCCGCGATCCCCGCGTCGAACTTCTTCTGCTCTTCAGGAGTGAACAGGGGCTCCGCCATGGCGGGCCGGTACGTATTGCTCCAATGGCTTCGTTGTCAACATAAACCCTCGGCGGTAGACTGGGCCGCCCTCAGCAAATTACCGAGCGATTTCAACCCCTTGTTATGAGCCTGGACCCTGCGGACCAGCGGCAGCACCCTCGCATCCCCACCATCCTCCGGGTGGACTACGCCCATGGCCGGCCGCTCCGGGACGTGACGGAAAACCTCTCCGCCGGAGGGTTCTTCGTCCAGACCGAGCAGCTCTTCGCGGTGGGGGACGAGCTGCGACTTGCTCTTTCTTTCCCGGGACTGCTGGATCCGGTAGAAGTCGCCGGGACGGTGGCGTGGGTGCGCCTGGCCGCGCCCGATCAGCCGGGCGGCGTGGGCATCCGTGTGGAGAGCGAGCAGGACCGGCGGCGACTGGGTGACATCTTGAGTGCGGCGGGACCCAACGACAGCGCGGTGACCCCTTCGGAGCAGGACGGGTTCCGTGTGCTCATCGTCGAGGACAACCCGCACATCATCGAGATGTACAGCTACGTGCTGAAGAAGCTCGCGAGCAACGACCTGCACGGGAAGGTGCCGCTGGAGGTCCACTTCGCCCCGGACGGGCACCATGCCCTGCTGCGGCTGCGCGAGGACCGCTTCAGCCTGGTGATGCTGGACCTCTACATGCCGGTGATGGACGGCTTCGCCCTGGTGGAGCGCATCCGGGAGGAGGAGGAGCTCAAGGGCATCCCGGTCATCGCGATCTCCGCGGGTGGCAAGGAGGCCCAGGACCGGGCGATGCAGCTGGGGGTGGATATCTACCTGCGCAAGCCCGTGCGGTTCGTGGAAGTGCTGGAGACGGTGAAGCAGCTCCTGCGCATCCGGTAGGGCCCGGGAGAGTCCCCAGGCGCTTCTTCGTCGCACCAGACGTTGAAGCGCCGGGCGGGTGCCGCGTAGAGTCCGCGCACCCATGACGAAGCCCGCAATCCATCGTGACACCGTCAGTGGCGAGGCGCTGCTCATCCTGCAGAATCTGCGGGAGAACGGCCGCCTGGGACGCTCGAACAAGCTGGCCGACGTAAAGGCCGCCCTCGAGCCGTCCGTCTCGCTGGAGTTCGACAGCTACTTCTTCTTCCTGCGCAAGTTCCACTACATCGCCATGGACCGCGAGGCCCAGCTGAAGCTCACCGAAACGGGTGAGCGGGTGGTGGAGGGGGACCTGCAGGACCGGTTCGCGTCGGAGGTCGACGACTTCTTCGCGGATCAGCTCCTGCCGGCGGAGGACGCCACGCACATCGGCCGTCCGCTGGACGAGGACGAACCGATGAGCGTCCCGCCGCCGCCGCCGGAGCTGCTCCTGGACGAGGCGGAGGTGGATCCGTCCTCCTCGGCCGGGGCCTCCGCCCAGTCCCAGGTGGGGCCGCCGCCGGTGCCGCCGTCGCGCACGCACCGCGTGGCGATGCCGGCGCTGGACCTGGGGCAGGTCGCGACCCAGATGCAGCCCGCCGCGCCGCCGCCCATCGCGACGCCGCAGCCCCAGCCGGCGTTCCGCCAGGATGGCCCGGCGGAAGGACGCCGGGAGACCTTCATCGGGCTGCCGCCGGCGCCCGCGACCCAGCCCGTGGTCGTGACCGCGCCGGTTCCCAGCGCGTCCCAACCGCTCATCATCACCCCTCCGCTCGCCGCCGCGCCCGCTCCGATGCCCTCTCCCGCCACGACCCCCGCTCCCGCAGCCCCGGTTCCCCATGCCGCCGCTGCCGCCGCCGCGAAGGGCTCCAGCGACCTGGACCTGCGCTACCAGAAGTTCGACCCCATTGGCACGGGGCCGCTGGGGACGGTCTTCAAGGGCCGCTACAACGCCCTGGGGCTGGACATCTGCATCAAGGAGCTGAAGGACATCTTCGCCTACTTCTCCTTCCTGCAGCGCGGTGAGGTGCTCAAGCGCCTGAAGAAGGAGCTGTGCGCGCAGGCGCAGGTGCGCCACCCGGCCGTGGTGCAGATCCTCGACCAGAACGTGGACTCGGCGCGGCCCTACTTCGTGGTGGAGCTGATGCGCGGCAGCCTGAAGGAGCGGCTGGAGGCGGCCGGCGGCAAGGGCATTGATGTGCAGCACGCGCTGCGCACCTTCCTGCAGCTGGCGTACGGACTGAAGGCCGCGCACGCCGCGGGGCTCACCCACCACAACATCAAGCCGGAGAACGTCCTCTTCGACGCGTACGGCAACGCGAAGCTCGCGGACTTCGGCATGAGCCGCGTGGTGGAGGTGGACGCGACGAAGGGCATGCCCCAGGTGTTCGTGGGCACGGGCGGCATGGTCTACATGGCGCCGGAGCTGATGAACAAGGGCGTCCAGGAGGCGGGTCCCGCCGCGGACGTGTACGCCCTGGGCATCCTTCTCTACGAGATGTTCACCGGTCAGATTCCGGGCCGCCGCTCGCCGCTGCCGTCGGAGGTGAACCCGGAGGCGCCCAGCGGGTTGGATCAGCTCTTCGACAAGGCCACGCAGGACCGGCGCGAGCAGCGCTACCCGGACGTGGACGCGATGCTGGCGGACTTCTACAAGGCCTTCCCGGAGCGCGAGTACCTGGACCGCGGCGCGCTCATCCTGTCGTCGGATCCGCAGGAGTAGTCGCAGGCCGGGCAGGCGGGCCTCCTCGCGAGGCTCGCCCGTGCCCGCGGAGACCTGTCAGACTGCGGCGCGCCCATGTCCACGCGCCCCTCTGACAGCGTCCTCCTCACCGTCACCGGCAGGGACGGCCCCGACACCACCGCCCGCCTCACCGGCCTGCTCGCGAAAGCAGGCGCGGAGCTGCTCGACGTGGAGCAGGTGGTGGTGCAGGGCCTGCTCACCCTGGCCCTCTGGGTGCGCCTGCCCGGCGGCGAGTCCCTCCAGGCGCTCCCCGAGCTGGCCCGGGAGCTGGGCGTCACGGTGGACGTGCGCGCGGTGCCTCCGGCCATCACGTCTCCAGCGCCGGGGCCGGAGCCGCTGCGCTACGTCGTCACCGCGGTGGGCAAGGCGCTGGGCGTGCACGACGTGCATGCGCTGACGCAACAGCTGGTGGCGGGCAACGCGCGTGTGGAGCGCATCACCCGGCTGAGCGAGACGCCGCTCGCGGCGGTGGAGCTGCACGTCACGCTGCCGCCGGATGCCGACACGGCGGCGCTCAAGCGCGCGCTGCTGGCGCTGTCCATGGCGAGCCCCACGTTCGACGTCGCCCTCCAGCGCGAGAGCCTCTACCGGCGCGGCAAGCGGATGGTGGTGATGGACATGGACTCCACGCTCATCCGCATCGAGGTCATCGACGAGCTGGCGCGCGCGTACGGCGTCCACGCGAAGGTGGCCGCCATCACAGGGCGCGCGATGCACGGGGAGATGGACTACGACGAGTCCCTGCGCCAGCGCGTGGCGCTGCTCGCCGGGCTGGACGCGCGCGTGCTGCACGAGCTGGCCGCGAACCTGCCGCTCACGGAAGGCGCGGAGACGCTCATCCGCGTGCTCCGGCGCCTGGGCTACCGCACCGCGGTCATCAGCGGCGGCTTCTCCGTGGCGGCGGAAGCGCTGCAGAAGCGGCTGGGCATCGACTTCGCGTACTCCAACACGCTGGAGGTCCAGGACGGGAAGCTCACCGGCCGCACCGTGGGCACCATCGTCAACGCGCGCCGCAAGGCGGAGCTGCTGGAGACGCTGGCGAAAGCGGAGGGCATCCTGCTGGAGCAGGTCATCGCCGTGGGTGACGGGGCCAATGACCTGCTGATGCTGGAGAAGGCGGGGCTGGGCATCGCCTTCCGCGCCAGGCCGAAGCTGCGCGAGGCCGCCGACACGTCCATCTCCGCCGGCGGGCTGGACACCATCCTCACGCTGCTGGGGCTCACCGCGCGCGAGCTGCGCGAGGTGGGCTGAAACAAAACAAGACAGGGTCAGACGCGCATGCGCGCGGCCAGCTCGCGCTGCTGCACGGCGCCCTTCTCGAAGACGAGCTCCAGCAGGGCGCGCAGAATCTTGGAGCTCTTCTCCTGGTTCTGCTGCACCGTCTGCAGGCGGGCCAGGTCCTCCTCGGTCCACTCGTTGGTGGGCGAGCCGCCCGCGAGGATTTCATCCAGGATGTCCGAGGCGCTGGAGCCCGCGCTCGCCGGGGCGGGCGCGGGGGCCGCGCGCGCGGCGGGAGCAGGGGCGGCAGGGGGCGGCGGTGGCGCGGCGTTCGGGTCGACGATGTCGCTGATGCGCTTCACGACCGTCTTGCCGCTCATGTCCACGACCTTGAACTCCTCCTCCTCCGGGAACTCGCCCGCGTCCTGCTGCTTGTTCGTGTCGGGCTTGAAGCGCTTCTTCTCCACCGGCTCCTGGCCGCGGTAGTGGCGCAGGATGGCGTGCTCGATTTCACGGTCGCCCGCCACCATGGGGACCACGCGGGCGCGGCTGCGCGCCGCGACCTGGTCCAACGTGGCCAGGTCCGTGGGGTCGGACATCGCCAGCACCAGCGTCTTCCCGTTGTCCTTGAGCTGCACGGGGAAGATGCCCTTCTGCTCGGCGAGCCCCACGTCCACGCGCGCGAGCGCCGCCGCGTCCTTCGTCAGGTTGCCCAGCTGCACGCGCGGCATTCCCAGCCCCTGGCAGATGGCCTGGGTGATGGTCTCCTCGGACGCCAGCCCCAGGTCCGAGACGACGCGCGACACGCGTCCGCCCCACTGGTCCAGTGACGCGAGCGCGCTGCGCAGCTGCAGCTCGTCGATGACGCGCGCCTTGATGAGGATGTCCGCGATGCGATTCCGGGAAGGGGGAGCCATGGGGTGGGGATTCTAGCGTCTGATGGCGCGGACGCTCAGTCCACGTCACCGAACATGCCTTGAGGGCAAGGAGGCTTGGACCATGCAGCCATTCGCGGACGCCGCCACCCAGATGTGCCCGTACTGCGGTGAAGAGGTCGAAGTCGACGTGGACTCGCTGGGGGCCTCCTCCGAGTCCTACGTGGAGGACTGCCCCGTCTGCTGCCGCCCCTGGCAGGTGCGCGTCACCCGGGACGAGGAAGGCGCCGCCGTCACGCTGGGCCGCGACGACGACTGACGCGAAGTTCGCGGCCTCCCGCCAGGAGGGCAGGCAGGCAGGCGGGCACGGGGCCTTGGGCGGGGGCTCCAGGACGTGCGGGGCCGTTGCTTGACACGTCCCGAAGCATGGTTCTCTTGAGTCTTGTGAGGCGCTGCCGGGCGCTCCTGGAAACAGGAACCCGGCCACCCACTTCAACAACGACCGTGAACCCGCACGACGTGCGTCCCAAGGGACGTCACGAACAGGAGACGACCATGCTGAACGCTCGCTATCCCTTCAACAACGCCGCGGTCACCCACCCGCTGCTGCGCGACTTCGACTTCCTCTTCCGCGAGCTGGCCTCGCCGGGCGTCCGCAACGACGCCGAGCGCACCGTCACGCCCGCGGCGGACATCCTGGAGGCCGAGTCCGGCATCACGCTGCGCGTGGACCTGCCGGGCCATGACGCCAAGGCCATCCAGGTGAAGGTGGAGGACGGTGTGCTGACCGTGCGCTCCGAGCGCAAGGCCGAGACCGTTCCGGAGGGCAGCACCCTGCGGCGCCAGGAGCGCGCCTCGGGCGTGTACGCGCGCCAGTTCCGGCTGCCGGAGACGGTGGACGCGACCCGCGTGGAGGCCCGCTACGACAATGGCGTGCTCACCCTCACCCTGCCGCGCCGCGAGGAGACGAAGCCCCGCGTCGTCGAGGTGAAGGTCCAGGGTTGATGCACGTGCATCAACACCCCATCAGGGAGGCCGCTGCCCTCGCTGCGGCGAGGCGCGGCGACTCCCGCAAGCATCCTTGCGACCCGAGGGCTTCCGCGGTGGCCGGCGGAAGCCCCCGTCCCATCACTTGCGAGCAGCGCTGGTGTTGAGCGCCAGCGGTACCCGGAACAGCTCCATCACCTGAGTCACGTCCAGCGGCTTGGCCAGGCACGCCACCGCGCCGGCCTGCTTGGACTGCTCCACGACGTCGGGCGTGTGCATGCTCGTCATGGTGATGAGGCGCACTCCCTCCATCTGCTTGCGCGCGCGGATGCGCTTGCAGACCTCGATGCCGTCGATGTCCGGCATGTTGAGGTCGATGATCATCCCGTGCGGCTTCTGCTCCGACACCAGCAGCAGGGCCTCCACGCCGCTCGTGGTGGTCTGGAGCTCCACCTGGTTCGCGTGCGGCTTGAACGCGCGCTTGATGGCGTCCAGCACCGGGCGCTCGTCGTCCACGACCAGCAGGCGCACCGTGCTGCTGCCCAGCTCCTCGGGCACGGGCATCTGGTGGGTGACCAGGAAGGTGCGCAGGTCCGTCGAACGCACCCGGCGGTGGCCACCCGGAGTCCGGAAGGCCATCAGGATGCCGCGGTCAATCCACTTGCTCACCGTCGACGGGTCCACTTGAAGCAACCGACTGATGTCGTGCGTCGTGTAGAGCTGGTCCGTCATCGCCGTACTCCCCTCGGACTGCATCGTTCCACTAGCCATGGAAATAAACACCTACCTTGAATGCGGGGTTTGATCAACCCACCCTACGACGTGCTGCGTTTATCTGTGCTTCTCATCAGACCCACGGCGTCGTCCCAACGGCCACTGGCACGGAGGCACAGCTCCACAAGCTCACGGGCGGCTCCGTGACCGCCCACGTTCGTCGTAACGAAGTCTGCTTCCTGGCGCACCTCTGGAACAGCATCCGCCGGACAGGCGGAAAGCCCTGAGAGTGACATGGGGTCCAGGTCGTTCAGGTCGTCTCCCATGTACGCGCACTGGTTCGCGGGTATTTGGAGTTGGGCGAGCAATTCAAGGAGGGCGGGACCCTTCTCCTTGCGGCCCTGGAAGATGGCGGCGAGGCCCAATTCTCGGCCTCGCGCTTCGACGATGCGGGACGAGCGCGCGGTGAGGATGGCGGCGGGCAGGCCCACCAGCCGGGCCATGACGAGCGCATGGCCGTCCTTCACGTTGAAGCGCTTCATCACCTCGCCGTTGTCGCCGTAATACAGCGCGCCGTCGGTGAGGACGCCATCCACGTCGAACACGAGCAGTCGCACGCGCGACGCACGGGACGTCAGCTCTTCCTTGCCCGGCTTGGAAGGCGCTTCCGTCGGCATGGCCTCCTCACCTTTCGCATGCATCAACTGGCTTCGTGACCCAGCGCGCGGCGGATGCTGAGCACATCTCGTACCACGTCCTCGAACATCTGTGGATTGAGCGAGCACGGACCGTCACACAGGGCACGGTCGGGGTCTTCGTGGACTTCTGTGAATAAAGCGTCAATCCCGGCGGCGGCGGCGCTGCGAGCAAGCAGTGAGACGAATCTTCGCTCACCGCCTGTCTTTCCGTCACTGGAGCTGGGGAGCTGGACGGCGTGGGTCGCGTCCATGCAGACCACGAGGCCGGCCTCGCGCATCTGGGCGAAGCCGCGCATGTCCACGACGAGGTTGTTGTATCCGAAGGAGGAGCCCCGCTCGGTGACGAGCACGTTGGGGTTGCCCGCCTCCACGGCCTTGCGCGCCGAGTGGACGATGTCCTTGGGGGCGACGAACTGTCCCTTCTTCAAGTTCACCCCCTTGCCCGAGCGGGCCACCGCCTCCACGAGGTCCGTCTGCCGGCACAGGAAGGCCGGTATCTGGATGATATCCACGACTTCAGCGGCAGGCCCGACGTGGCTGGTTTCATGGACGTCCGTGAGAACGGGCACCCCCACCTCCCGACGGATACGGTCCAGGATTCTCAGACCTTCCTTCAAACCCGGACCGCGGAACGACTTGCCGCTGGTCCGGTTGGCTTTGTCATAGGAACATTTGAAGGCATACGGAACGCCCAGCCGGGAGGTGATGCCCTTGAGCAGGTGGGCGTGGCGCAGGGCCATCTCCTCGGACTCGATGCTGTCCGGGCCGGCGATGACGAAGAGGCGCTGGCCGGGGCCGACCTTGTGGCCGCACAGCTCGATGGAGGGGGTGTTGCTCATGAGCGCACCGGGGCGGCGGCGGGGGCCTGGGTCCGGTGGGCGTCGCGCTGGGCGAGCGCCGCGCCGATGAAGCCGGAGAACAGGGGGTGGGGGGCGAAGGGCTTGCTCTTGAACTCGGGGTGGAACTGGCAGCCCACGAAGTACGGGTGGTCCGCGAGCTCAATCATCTCCACCAGGTTCAGCTCCGGGTTGTGGCCGGAGATGACGAGCCCGGCCTCCTGGAGCCGGCCGCGGTAGGAGTTGTTGACCTCGTAGCGGTGGCGGTGGCGCTCCTGGATGGACTCCTGGCCGTAGAGCTTGTGCGCGACGCTGCCGGGCTTGAGCGCGCACGCGTAGCTGCCCAGGCGCATGGTGCCGCCCTTGTCCTGCACCTTCACCTGGCTCTCCATGAGCGTCACCACGGGGTGCGCGGTGTGCTCGTCGAACTCCAGGCTGTTGGCGCCCTTCAAGCCCAGCACGGTGCGGCTGAACTCCACCACGGCCATCTGGAGGCCCAGGCAGATGCCGAAGAACGGAAGCTTGTTCTCACGCGCGTAGCGGACCGCGGCGATCTTCCCTTCCGTGCCGCGCACGCCGAAGCCGCCGGGCACGAGCACCGCGTCCACGCCCGCGAGCGTCTTGTCCGGGCCTTGCGCCTCCACGTCCTGGCTGTCCACGAAGCGCAGCTTCACGCGCACGTCGTTGGCGATGCCGCCGTGGAGCAGGGACTCGTTGAGGCTCTTGTAGCTCTCCGTGAGGTTCACGTACTTGCCCACGATGGCGACGGTGACCTCACCGCGCGCGGGCTCGTAGATCTTCCGGACGATGGTCTCCCACTTCTCCAGGTGGGGCGCGCGGCTCCAGATGTTGAGCACCTCCGCCAGCCGCTCATCCAGGCCCTGGCGGTGCAGCTCCAGGGGCAGTTCGTAGATGCTGCGCACGTCCGGGGACGTGAACACGTTGCCGTTGTCCACGTTGCAGAACATGGCGATCTTGTCCTTCAGCTCGCGCGAAATCTCCCGGTCCGTGCGGCACAGGAGGAAGTCCGGCTGGATGCCGATCTCGCGCAGCTTCATCACCGAGTGCTGCGTGGGCTTGGTCTTCACCTCACCCGCGGCGCCGATGTACGGCAGCAGCGTCAGGTGGATGTAGACGGCGTTCTGGCTGCCCACGTCGTAGCGCATCTGGCGGATGGCCTCGAGGAAGGGCAGGGACTCGATGTCGCCCACCGTTCCGCCGACCTCCACGATGACGACGTCCACGTCCTGGGCGGCCTGGCGGATGCTGGCCTTGATCTCATCCGTGATGTGCGGAATCACCTGGACCGTCTTGCCCAGGTACTCGCCCCGGCGCTCCTTGGTGATGACCGCGTTGTAGATGCGGCCGGAGGTGAAGTTGTTGAGGCGGCTCATCCGGGCGTGGGTGAACCGCTCGTAGTGGCCCAGGTCCATGTCGGTCTCGCCACCGTCCTCGGTGACGAAGACCTCGCCGTGCTGGAAGGGGCTCATCGTGCCCGGATCCACGTTGATGTAGGGATCCAGCTTGATGAGGGTGATGTCCAGCCCGCGGTTCTCGAGGAGGGCGCCAATGGATGCGGAGGCCAGTCCCTTCCCCAGCGAGCTGACCACGCCGCCCGTCACGAAGATGAACTTGGTTTTCTTGGAGCGCATGTCCCTTCCTGCCAAGAGGGCCAGGGTGCGTCAAATATTCTCTGACGCACGGACGGCCGGCTGGCCTCAACCCGCGAGGTCAGCCCTTCACTGCGCGTCCCAACCGCCTGGCCGGGCCACGGCGAACTGCTGGGCGGTGGGCTGGCCGACGCGGAAGTGGCGCAGGTCGCACCCCCGGCAACTCCAGCCGTCCCAGCCTTTCTTCACGACCTGGTGCAGGCAGGCGTCGTAGTTGGGACAAAAAAGATTGCGCTGGTCATCGACCGTCTCCTCGTCACGGAGGGCGGAGGGCAGCGGGATGGGACACGGCGTGATGGACACGGAAGTTCTCCGGCAGGCGACCCCGACGGTCGTGGATGGCACTTCCCCCCGGCGGCCACGAACCGGTGGGTGGACAGGACATTCCCGGTAGGGAGGGGGGACGAAAAAAGTCGCCCCCGCCGGCAAAGGCGGGGGCGACTCGTTACCGCAGGCGTCACTTCCGCCGGGGACAACCCGCGTTAGCAGGCCACCGCGACGGAGGTGGACGCCTTGATCTTGCTGTCGTTCAAGGCATCACCTCCTTTCTTGCGGCAGCAGAGATAATGCGCGCCCCGATTTCTCGCCATGAAGAGCGCGAGGTGGGCGGGGGTCGTCCGGGGAACGAGCGTTCAGGCTGCGACGACCTGGCGCTCCACGAGCCGGCGGTACAAGCCGTCCTGCGTCATGAGGGTGGAGTGGGTGCCGCTCTGCACCACGCGGCCGTGCTCCATCACCAGCACGCGCTGGGCGTTGGCCACGGTGGACAGGCGGTGGGCGATGATGAGCGTGGTGCGGCCCTGCATCAGCCGGTCCAGGGCGTCCTTCACCAGGTGCTCGCTCTCCGAATCCAGGGCGGACGTGGCTTCGTCCAGGATGAGGATGCGCGGGTCCTTGAGCACGGCCCGCGCGATGGCCACGCGCTGCTTCTGGCCGCCGGACAGCTGCACGCCGCGCTCGCCCACCTCCGTGCGGTAGCCGTCCGGGAAGCGCTGGATGAAGTCGTGCGCGTTCGCGGCCTTCGCGGCGGCTTCAACTTGCGCGTCGGTGGCGTCCGGGCGGCCGTAGCGGATGTTGTCCGCGATGGAGCAGGAGAAGAGCAGGGGCTCCTGGGCGACCATGCCCACGTGGCTCCGCAGCCAGCTGGGGTCCAGGGACTTCAGGGGGCGGCCGTCCAGGCGCAGCTCGCCCTGGAGCGGATCATAGAAGCGCGACAGGAGGGCGGCGAGGGTGGACTTGCCGGCGCCGGAGGAGCCCACCACGGCGACGACCTCGCCGGCGTTGACGGTGAGGTCGATGCCCTGGAGCACCGGCACGTCCGGGCGCGTGGGGTAGGCGAAGTGCACGTCGCGCAGCTCCACGCGGCCCTCGACGGTGTCGGGGCGCTCGCCTTCGTTGGCGGGGATGGCGGGCGCGCGGTCCATCAGTTCGAAGACGCGCTCGGCGGCGCCAGAGGCACGCATGAAGTCCGCCCAGAGGTCCGCCAGGGAGCCCAGGGAGACGGCCACGAGCATCGTGTAGATGAGGAACGAGGTGAGGGCACCCACGGAGAGCTCGCCGTCCACCACCAGCCGGCCGCCGTACCAGAACACCACCACCGCGGCGATGTAGCCCGCGCTGGAGGCGCCACCCATGAAGGCGGCGGACTGACGCGCGCGGTTGCGGGCGACCTCGTAGGCGTTGCGAACGGCGTTGCCGTAGCGCGCCACCTCCGACGGTTCCGCCGCGAAGGAGCGCACGGTGCGCATGCCGGACAGGCTCTCCTCGGCGACCTCGCTGGCCTTGGCGAGCGCGTCCTGCACGTTGCGCGACAGCCCGCGCACGCGCCGGCCGTAGACCATGCCGCCCACGGCGACGAGCGGCACGATGGCGAGCATGAGGAAGGTGAGCGAGGGCGAGGTGTAGAAGAGCAGCACGATGCCGCCCAGGGCCTGCACGGCGTTGCGCAGCCCCTGGGAGATGTTCGCGCTCACGGTGTTCTGGAGCACGGTGGTGTCGGAGGCGAGCCGGCTGGTGAGCTCTCCGGTGCGGCGCGTGTCGAAGAAGGCCACCTCCTGGTCCATGAGGCGCCGGAAGAAGTCATGGCGCAGGCGCATGACCACGCGCTCGCCGGCGTTGGTGAAGAGGTAGAAGCGCACGGCGGTGGCCACGCCCTGGACCAGGAAGACGGCCAGCATGACGAGCGCGGCCTTGTCGATGAGGCCGCGGTTCTTCGCGTTGAGGGCCTCGTCGATGAGGATGCGGACGCCCTGGGGGTAGACCAGGCTGGCGCCGCTGCTGATGAACAGGAAGAGGGTGGCGACGAGCAGCGTGCCCAGTTCGGGGCGGGCGAGCGCCAGCAGGCGGCGCCCGGTGACCCCGGAGGAGAGGTGCGGTGTCGGAGCGGTGACGGAGGGAGGCACCGGCGGAGCCTACCGGACTGTCGCGGGCCGTGCAGCCTGGACGGTGTCCGCAGGGCCGGGATGCAGGCGGGAGGCCTGGGTGGTATTCCAAGGCACGTTCCACGCGAGGAGGGGCCAATGGAGAAGCGCGTCTTTGGCAACACCGGAGTGGCGGTGCCCGTCATCGGACAGGGCACCTGGCAGATGGAGGATGACGACGCGGACGCAGCCGTCCGAGCCCTGCGCGCCGGGTTGGACCTGGGGCTCACACACCTGGACACCGCGGAGCTCTACGGGCAGGGGCGGGTGGAGGAGACGCTGGTGGCGAAGGCCATCGAAGGCCGGCGCGAGGAGGTGTACCTCGTCTCCAAGGTGATGCCGTCCAACGCGACGCGGAGGGGCGCGGTGGCCGCCTGCGAGCGCAGCCTGAAGCGGCTCCGTACGGACCACCTGGACTGCTACCTGCTGCACTGGCCCGGTTCGCACCCGCTGGAGGGCACGGTGGAGGCCTTCGAGGAACTCGTAGCGGCCGGGAAGATCCGCTCCTGGGGTGTGAGCAACTTCGGGGTGGAGGACCTGGAGGAGGTGCTGGCCCTCGCGGGCAAGGGGCGCATCGCGTGCAACCAGGTGCTGTACCACCTGGAGGAGCGCGCCATCGAGCACGCGGTCATCCCGTGGTGCGAGGCGCAGGGCGTGGCGGTGGTGGCCTACAGCCCCTTCGGCAACGGGCAGTTCCCGTCACCCTCCAGCGCGGGCGGCAAGGTGCTGGCGTCCATCGCGAAGGCGCACGGCGTGACGCCCTTCCAGGTGGCGCTCCAGTTCCTGGTGCGCCGGCCGTCGGTGTTCGCCATCCCCAAGGCGAGCAACGCGGCGCACGTGCGAGACAACGCGAGCGCGGCCTCGCTGAAGCTCACGAAGGAGGAGATCCAGCGCATCGACGCGGCGTTCCCGAAGGGCGACGAGCCGGACGAGCTGCCGGTCATCTGAGCGCGTGCACGCGGGTGTGTATCAACCGCGCTCGCGCATCACGGCCTCCACGCGGGCCACGTCCTCCGGCACGTCCACCGCCACGGTGCGCCAGGACACGCTGGCGCAGCGGATGCGCAGGCCGTTCTCCAGGGCGCGCAGCTGCTCCAGCTTCTCCGTCTCCTCCAGCGGGGTGGGGCTGAAGGAGGCGAGCTGGAGCAGCGTGTCCCGCCGGTAGCCATAGAGGCCCAGGTGGGCCCAGCGGCGCACGGGTGTGCCTGGGTCACGGGCGTGCGGCACCGCGGAGCGGCTGAAGTAGAGCGCGTCGCCGTTGAGGGCGAGCACGGCCTTCACCACGTTGGAGTTGTCCACCTCCTCCGTTTCCAGGGGGCGCACCAGGGTGGCCATGTTCACGGCTTCGTCCTGGAAGAGCTCCGCGAGCACCTTGAGGGCGGCGGGGTCCACGAGCGGCTCATCTCCCTGCACGTTCACCCACACCTCCACGTCCGGACGGGCGCGGGCCACCTCCGCGATGCGGTCCGTGCCGGTGGGGCAGGCGGGGCTGGTCATCACCGCCTTGCCGCCGAAGCCCTCCACGACGTCGCGGATCCGCGTGTCGTCGGTGGCCACCCACACCTCGTCGAAGGCGCGGGCTTCCTGACAGCGGCGCCAGACGTGTTCGATCATCGGACGGCCGGCGATGAGGGCGAGCGGCTTGCCAGGGAAGCGGGTGCTGGCATGGCGGGCGGGGATGACGGCCACGGTGCGGGAGGCGGGCATGGGGCGGCATCTATCAGATTCAGGACGTCTCGCCGCGCTTGGGGAGGGGCTGACTGGCGCCCACCACTGGCCAGAACTGGCGCCATGCCTAGCTTCCGGGGCGACATGAAGAAGGTCATCCACATCGTTGGCGCGCGTCCCAATTTCATGAAGGTGGCACCCATTCACCGGGCCATCTCCGCGCGTACGTCCCTGCGGCAGCTCGTCATCCACACCGGCCAGCACTACGACGCGAAGATGAGTGATGTCTTCTTCGCGGACCTGGGCCTACCTCCGCCTGAAATCCACCTGGGCATCGGCTCCGGCAGTCATGCCGAGCAGACGGCGAAGATGATGGTGGAGATGGAGAAGGTCTTCCTCCAGGAGAAGCCGGACCTGGTCTCCGTGGTGGGCGACGTGAACAGCACCATCGCCGCGGCGCTCGTCACGTCCAAGCTGGCCATTCCGCTGTCCCACGTGGAAGCGGGCCTGCGCAGCTTCGAGCGGCACCAGCCGGAGGAGATCAACCGCGTCGTCACCGACCGGCTCTCCGACCTGCTGCTCACGCCGTCGCGCGACGCGGACGCGAACCTCTTGAAGGAGGGCATCGACCCGAAGCACATCCACCTGGTGGGCAACGTGATGATCGACTCGCTCCTGTCGTCCAAGGAGAAGGCCGACCAGCTGCCCACGCTGAAGAACCTGGGCCTGACGCCCAAGGGCTACGTGGTGGCGACGCTGCACCGGCCGTCCAACGTGGACAACCCGAAGCTGCTGGCGGGCCTCTTGGGCGTGCTGATGGACGTGGCGAAGGAATTGCCCGTCGTGTTCCCGGTGCACCCTCGCACGCGCAAGATGATTTCCGAGCAGGGGCTGGCTTCCAAGCTGGAGCAGACGCCGGGGCTCAAGCTGGTGGACCCCATGGGCTACCTGGAGTTCCTGTCCATCACGTCGCAGGCGAAGCTGGTGATGACGGACTCTGGCGGTCTGCAAGAGGAGACCACCGCGCTGAACGTGCCGTGCCTCACCATGCGCGAGCAGACCGAGCGCCCCATCACCGTGGAGGTGGGCTCCAACGAGGTGGTGGGCACCGACCCCGCGCGCATCCGCGAGGCCGCGAACCGCGTGCTGTCCGGCGACTTCAAGAAGGGCCGTGTGCCGGAGCTGTGGGACGGCCGCACGGGCGAGCGCATCGCGGACCTGTACGCGCGCTTCCTGAGCGTGGAGACGAAGCGCGCCTTCGGGTGAGGTGACGCGTTCGTGAAGCAATCAGGCCGCCGGGTGCTCGCGTCTTCGTGCGCGGGGGCCGGGCGGCCTTCGTGTTTCAAAGCGTGGTAGAGCGTCGGGTCCGCCATGCGTGAAGACTCCGAGAGCGCTCCGGCCGTGCCCGACGGCTACGTCGACATCCCGTTCGTCGTGGAGCCGAACTACGCGGGGTGGCGGTTGGACCGGTACCTCTGCGAGAAGATCCGCCGCATGAACCTGGAGCGCGTGCGGGGCATCATCCTGCGCGGCGTCCTGTGCGACGAGTACCGGCTCAAGCCCTCCACGCCCGTGTACCCGGGGCTCACCTTCCGCATCCGCCGCCCCGCGAGCCAGGAGCCCGTGACGCCCACGGAGCTGCCTGTCGTCTTCTCCGATGACTGGCTGCTGGTGTTGGACAAGCCGGCGGGGCTGCCCATCCACCCCACCGCGCGCTACCACAAGGGCACGCTGGTGACGCTCCTGCGCGAGCGCTTCGGTGAGCGCTTCGCGGAGCCCGCGCACCGGCTGGACCGCGAGACGAGCGGGCTGGTGGTGTGCGGCCGCACCACCGAGTCCTGCCGCGTGCTGGGCGGACTGTTCCTGTCGCGCGATGTGCACAAGGAGTACCTGGCGCTGTGCGAGGGCCAGCCCGCCGAGGACACCTTCGTCGTGGACGCGCCCATCGCGGAGGGCACGGACCTGATCCGCATCGCCGTGCGCATCGACCCGGTGGTGGGCAAGCCCAGCCGGACGCGGTTCCAGGTGCTTCAGCGCTTCGTGCACGACGGTGCGCCGTTCGCGCTGCTGCGCTGCTTTCCGGAGACGGGACGGCAGCATCAGATCCGCATCCACCTGCGCGAGGCGGGCTTTCCTCTGGTGGGCGACAAGATGTACGGGCCGGACCCGGGCTACTTCGACCGGTTCAGCAAGCACTCGCTGGAGCCGGAGGCGTGGGCCCGGCTGCGGTTGCCGCGCCATGCGCTTCATGCGGAGCGCATCTCGTTCCCACACCCGGGCACCGGGGAGACCGTCACCTTTGCGTCACCGCTTCCCGATGACTTGAAGGACTTCATCGCCGGGTGAGTGACGATGGCCTTGGGCCGGCGGTACGCTCATGGAATGCGACCTCTCCGGTATTCCATCAACATCACGTTGGACGGGTGCTGTGATCATCGTGC
The DNA here is from genome assembly GCF_003611605.1 of Corallococcus sp. AB011P. Lineage (NCBI taxonomy): Bacteria > Pseudomonadati > Myxococcota > Myxococcia > Myxococcales > Myxococcaceae > Corallococcus > Corallococcus sp. AB011P. The sequence goes on along the minus strand of NZ_RAVX01000002.1, from coordinate 331,325 downwards.
GAGTCCCGCGAACGAGGACTTGCATCGTCACACGGCCGAGACCCTCGGGCGTGCCGATGCCCTCCTCTTTGGCCGGGTCACTTACGAAATGATGGAGGCAGCGTTCCGGCCGCAGGCAGGGGCGAAAGAGGGGCCTGATTTGATGGACCCCTTCGTCCAGACGATCAACGCGGCGAAGAAGTATGTCGTGTCCAGCACCCTGGACCGGGTCGATTGGAACGCGGAGCTCGTGCGTGGGGATCTGGGGAAGGCTGTTCAACAGCTCAAGAATCAGCCGGGGAAGGGACTGTACGTGGGAGGCGTGAAGCTCCCGCTGGCGTTGGCGGAGCTCGGATTGATCGATGAGTACGAGTTCGTGGTGCATCCCCGGCTGGCGGGCCACGGGCCGACGTTGTTCGCGGGGCTCTCGAAGTATGTCGACTTGAAGCTCGTGGGCCGACAGGAGCTCGCCGCGGGGGCGATGGTCATGCGGTATGAGCCGAGAAGGTAGCGTCAGGCCAGCTCACGCATGAACGACGCGACCACCTCCGCCAGGCGCTCGGGTTGGTCATACGGGAGGCCGTGGCCGGCGTCTTGAATCTCTTCGATTCGCACGCGTGGGTTGAGGCTTCGCAGCTCCGTTGCCATCTCGAACGTGACGACGGGGCCGCGGTCCCCGATGACGAGGAGGATGGGGACGTCCGTCGCGCTCACCACGTCGCGATAGTCGGGGTTGGGCGGCGTGAGGACGTCGAAGGCCTCCAGGTGGGTCTTCAGTCTCGCCTCGGCGAGAAGCTCGATGAGCTCGGGCGAGCGGTGCGGCTGCCGGACGATGGCCTGTGCCACGAGCTCGGACCTGCTCAGGCCGAGCGCCTGGCGGTGTTGCTCGGCCACGTCGCTGGCGTGCACCTCGCGTTGGCGCTCGGGGCTCAAGAACGTCGGGTCGACGAGGATGAGGCCGCGGAGGTCCGTCCCTCGACTCGCCACCACGGCGGCGGTCATTCCGCCCATCGAGTGCCCCATCACGACCGGACGCGAGAGTTCCAGGCCGCGGATGAGGCCCACGACGTCGTTCGCGTGATCGTCGTACCGGTAGCCGTGGTTCGGCGTGCTCGAATCGCCATGCCCTCGGGCGTCGGGCATGACGACGTCGAATTCACCTTCGAGCACGCGCGCCACGGGAGTCCAGCAGGCGCCGCTCCCGATCAATCCATGGAGCAGGACGACGGGAGGGTTGGCGCCTCCGGTCCGGAGGTAGTGGAGGTTGATGCCGTTGGTTTCGCAGACTCCACGCATCCAGGTCGTCATGGGGCTCCGTGAACTTCAATCAGCCTGCCTTGCGGAGGTTCTTCGCTCCGGGCACCACGCGCAACAGTTGTTCGGGCATCCGGTCCACGACCTGCTCCGTGAAGCGGGCGAAGATACGGAAGAGCACCGGCAGGAGCACCAGCGTCAGCGCGCACGCGGAGATGGTTCCGGACACGATGACGATGGCCAGGGGCTTCTGCATCTCCGAGCCGATGCCGTTGCTCAGGCAGGCCGGCACCAGGCCCAGTGCCGCCAGCGCGGCGGTCATCAGCACCGGGCGCAGGCGTTCGCGGCTGCCGTGGATGATGGCGTCGTCCAGCGACTCTCCGGCTTCCCTCCGCTCCGCGATGGCGCTCATCACCAGCACGCCGTTGAGCGCCGCCTGTCCGATGAGCGCGATGAAGCCCACCGCCGCCGCCACGCTCAGCGGCATGCCCGCCCAGTAGAGGCCGAACACACCTCCCATCAGTGCGAAGGGCACGTTGAGCAGCGTCACCACCGCTCGGCCGAAGGAGTTGAACGCCTTGAAGAGCAGCAGCAGCGTGAGCACCAGCGCCACCGGCAGCACGGTGAGGAGCCGGTCCATCGCGCGCTCCTTGCTCTCGAACTCGCCGCCCCATTCGACGCTGATTCCCGCGGGGGGCGCGGCTTCCTTCTCCACCAGCGACTGCGCGTCCTTCACGAAGGAGCCCAGGTCCCGGCCTCGCACGTTCATGCGCACGCCGATGTAACGCCTACCGTTCTCGCGGTTGATGGATGCCCGGCCGAAGCCTGTCTTCACCTTGGCCAGTTCGCTCAGCGGCACCAGCACGCCTCCCTCCACGGGCACGCGCAGGCGGGAGATCTTCTCCACGTCGTCGCGGCTGGACATGGGCAGGCGCATCACCACGTCGAAGCGGCGCTCGCCCTCCCAGAACTCGCTGAGCGGCCGGCCGCCCACGGCAGTCTGGAAGACGTGCTGGAAGTCGCCCAGCGACATGCCGTGGCGGGCCAGCGCCACGCGGTCCGGGGTCACCTGGATGCTGGGCACCTCACCGCTCTTCACGATGCCCAGGTCCGCGACGCCGTCCACCCGCGACAGCGTGCGCTTCACCTTCTGCGAATACTCCTGGAGCACCTGGAGGTCGTCACCGAAGAGCTTCACCGCGAGCTGGCCCTGCTGGCCGCTGATGCTCTCATTCACGTTGTCGCCGATGGGCTGGCTGAAGCTCACCTCCATGCCCGGCACCTCCGACACGGAGCGCTGGAGGACCTCCAGCACGTCGTCCAGCTTCGGCGTGCTCTTGGGCCACTCGGCGGGTGGCTTGAGCTTCACGAAGAACTCCAGGTTGTTGGTGAGCTTCGCGTCGGTGCCGTCCTCCGGGCGGCCCAACTGGCTGAGCACTCCGTCCACCTGCGGCGCCTGGCGCAGCAGGCCTTCGATTCGCGGCACCAGCTTGCGGCCCTCCGACAGGGAGATGTTCGAGGGCATGGTGAAGGTCAGGTAGAGGCTGCCTTCGTTGAGCGCTGGGAGGAACTCGCTGCCCATGCGCGGGACGAGCGCCCCCGCGAAGAGCAGGCCCGCCGTGCACACCGCGACCACGGTGCCCGGATGCTTGAGGCTCCAGGTCAGCACGGGCCCGTAGGCCTTGTCCGCCGCTCGCAGCACCGGTGATTCCCTGTGCTTCACCGGCTTGCGGTAGACGAACGACGCCAGCACCGGGATGAGCGTGACGGAGAAGACGAGCGCGCCCAAGAGCGCCGCCACCACCGTGTTCGCCATGGGCGCGAAGATGCGGCCCTCCACCCGCTGCAACATGAAGATGGGCAGGTACGCCGCGATGATGATGAGCAGCGAGAACACCGTGGGGCGCACCACCGCCTTCGTCGCGCGCTGGATGCGTTCGAGCGGGGTTTCTCCCTCGTACTGGTGGCCGGACATTCGCGCCAGGATGCTCTCGATGATGACCACGCCTCCGTCCACGATGACGCCGAAGTCCACCGCGCCCATGGACAGCAGGTTCGCCGACATGCCTCGCATCTTCAGGTAGATGAACGACGCCAGCAGTGAGAGGGGAATCAGGACGCCCACGACGATGGCGGCCCGCAGATCCAAGAGGAAGATGAAGAGGACCAGCGTGACGAGCAGCGCGCCCTCCAGCAGGTTGTGGCCCACCGTGCGCAACGTCGTGTTCACCAGGTCCGTGCGGTCGTAGAACGGATCAATCTGAGCGTCGTCCCCCTGGAGGCGGCCGTTCACCGCGGCCACCGCGTCACGCACGCGGGAGAGCACCACGGAGGGGTTCTCTCCCCGGCGCATCAGCACGATGCCCTGCACCACGTCACCGTCGCCGTCCCGGCTGACCACGCCCTGGCGGGGGGACCAGCCTTCGTTCACGTCCGCCACGTCCTTGAGGAACACGGGCGTGCCTTCGTGCGTGGCCACCCGCACATCGCGGATGTCTTCCAGCGAGCGGAAGAGGCCCTCGCTGCGGATGACGAACTGTTCGGAGCCTCGCTCCAGCACGCCGCCGCTCGCGTTCTCCGAGCCGTCCTTCAGCGCGTCCTCCACGTCGTCCAGCGTGAGGCCGAACGCCGCGAGCCTCGCGGGATCCGGCTGGATGTGGATCTCCTTGAGGAGGCCTCCGTAGCTGACGACGTCCGCCACGCCGTCCACTCGCAAGAGGCCCGGCCGCACCACCCAGTCCTGGAGGGTGCGCAGCTTCATCGGGTCGCCCTTCGCGCCCTTCAGCGTGTAGCGGTAGATCTCTCCGATGGGCGTCGCCAGCGGGCCCAGGGAGGGCGTGAGGCCCTCCGGCAACTCCGCGTCGCGCAGGCGCTCCAGCACCTGGGCTCGGGCGAAGAGCACGTCGGTGTTGTCGTTGAAGCTCAGCGTCACGAACGACAGGCCGAACATGGAGAGGTTGCGCAGGCGTGTCAGGCCCGGGATGCCGTTGAGGGCGCGCTCCAGCGGGAGGCCAATCTGGCGCTCCACCTCTTCGGACGGCTGGCCCGGGTAGAGGGTGATGACGTTGACCTGCGTGTCGGTGGGATCCGGGAAGGCTTCCACGGTGAGGTCGCGGAAGCAGAAGTACCCCCAGATGGCGATGAGCAGCGTGAGGAACACCACCGCCGCGCGGTTCTTCAGACTGAAGTCGACGAGCTTTTCGAACATGGGCGTCTTTCGTTCCGTCGCGGGGACTTCAGTCCGCCAGTTCGATCTGGTTCTCCAGGAGCAGCGCGCCCCGGGCGACGAACCGGTCTCCAGAGGCGAGGCCTCCACGCAGCTCCACCTCGCCGTCGCGGCGGCGGCCCGGCGTCACGGCGACCCGCTCCAGGCGGTTCGAGTCCCGGGCGACGAAGACCACCGAGCGCGCTCCGTCCGTCACCACCGCGCTGTCAGGCACCCGCACGCGCTTGACGCCCTCGGGCGCCGTGGGCGTCACCTCCACGAAGGCGTTGGGACGGAAGCGGCGGTCGTTGTTGGGGACTCGCACGCGCACCTCCACGGTGCGACGCAGCGGATCCACCACTTCGGAGACGCGGTCCACCTTGCCTGCGCGGACGATGCCGTCTCGCGTGGTGACCGTGACGTCCTGGCCGGGGGACATGTCCAGCGCGTCCGCCTCCTGGAGGTCCGCGACCACCATCACCTGATCCAGGTCCGACAGACGCACGAGCGGCTTGTCGCGGTCCGGCGTCACCTCCTGGCTGGCCACCAGGTCCAGGTCCACCACCGTGCCGGAGCGCGGCGCCGTCACCCAGAAGAGGTTCTCGCCTCGGGAGGACACTCGGAGGCTGCCTTGCTTTGCCTTGGCGGCTTCCAGGGAGAGTTCGGCCTGACGCAGCTCCGTCTGCGCGGCGAGGAACTCCTTCTCCGGGACGGCTCGCAGGGCCACCAGCTCCTTGAGGCGGTCCGCGTTGCGGCGCTTCTCCGCGAGCTCGGCTTCAGCGCCGCGCTGTTCGCGCACGAGCTCCGCGTAGGCGCCGGAGCGCACGCTGAAGAGGTCGTCACCCTGCTTCACGCGGTCGCCGGGCCGCACGCGGACTTCTTCCACTCGGCCCGCGAGCGGGGCCCCCACGGATGCGGTGCGTGCCTCGTCGAACTGCACTCGCGCAGGGGAGGGGAGCGGCGTGAGGGCGCTGCCCTCGGTGGCCACGGCGAGCTGCACGTAGTGCCACTGCGGCGCGTCGTCCGGAAGGTGCACCGTCTCACCCTTCACGGTGGGGCCGCTGATGGCCGTCTCGCTCTCCGCGACGGAGTCCGTGGGGGCCAGTGCGTAGAGCAGCACTCCGGTGCCCAGCAGGCCTGCTCCCGCGAAGGCAATCCAGACCGGGGCTCGGCGGGATGGAGTGGTGCTGGACGTCGGAGCGGCGGCGGTGTCGGGGGTGTTCATGGGGGGCTTTCTGTAAGGGGGGAGATCAGGAACGGGGGTTGTTCAGCGTTTCCGGTGCGCGCGGACCGGCGGCGCTGGCACGGGCGATGGCGATGGTGAGGCGGTAGGCGGTCTGGTCCAGGTCGGCCGCGTGCAACACCAGCTCTCCGTAGGTCCGGCGCGCGAGGAGCAGGTCCTGCAACGCCGCGCCTCCGGCCTTCACCGCCGCGTCCAGGCGCTGCACCACGCCTTCGGCCAGCGGCAGCGTCTGCGTGTGGAGCTTCTGCCGGCGCTCCTGCACGGATCGCAGCTGCTGGTTCAGCGTGTCCGTTTCGCGCGAGGCCTGGGCCGTGAGCAGCTCCCGCGCGGCCCTCGCGGACTGGGCGCTCGCGCTGGCGGCGTGCGCGTCCGCCTGACCGTGGTCGAAGAGGGGGAGCGGAATCGACAGGCCCACGAAGAGGGAGTTCTTCTGGTTGCCGGAGATCATGAACTGGTCTCGCGTGTAGCCAGCTCGCACCGTCGGATCCGGAATCCAGCGGCGCTGCGCCAACGTCAGCGAGGACCGCGCGGAGTCCTCCTGCGCGCTCAGGGCCCGCAGGTCCGGCCGGGCTTCGATGGCGGCGGGCGCGGGCCCTCGGTCGAGCCTCGCCTGGAGGAAGGCCATTGCCCGCTCGTGGCTTCCGAACGGCTCACACGGGATGCCCGCGAGCTGCGCGCAGGCGAGCAGCGCATCCGTGAGCTTCACGCGCTCCTCTCCCAGCGACGTCTCCAGCGACTGCGCCTCCAACGTGGAGCGGTCCACGTCCAGGCCCGCGGCGTCGCCGTGCTGCTGTCTGGCGCGTTGCAGGTCCGTGAGCTTCAGCGCGTCGTCGGTGAGCTTCGTCAGCTCCGCGATGCGCACCTCCGTGGTGGCCACTTCCGCCGCCCGCTCCAGCACGTCGTACGTGCGGGCCCTCAGCGCGGCGTGCACGTCCAGCGTGGTGGCGGACAGCGCCGCCTTCGCCGCGTCCTGACGCGGGCCCCGCTTGCCCAGCTCCACCAGCTCCGACACGCCCACGACATAGTTGGGCACGTCGTCCAGGCGGCGCAGGCCCGGCGGGTTCGTGGCGCCGATGGGGATGGTGTTCATCGACACGTCCAGCTCCGGATTGGGCAGCAGGTGCGTGCGCTGGTGATCCGCTCGCGACGCCGCGAGGCGGGCACGGTCGTCCGCGAAGTCCGCGGAGTGCTCCCAGAGCAGCTCCGCCAGACCGTCGTCGTCCGGCAGGGTGGAGAGCAGCAGCGTGGCGGGGGACGTGGGGTGCTGCTCGGCACCGGCGGTGAGGCCGACCAGGGTGCCCAGGGCGATGAGTGCGGGGAGGGAACGGCGCAAGCGGCAGGCTCCGGTGAGAATCCGGAGGAGCCCCTTCGCAAGCCGTGTGCCCGGCCTGACCCCAGCAAATCCGCGCGGATGCGGCGCCGCGTGGCTTCAAAATCCTTTCATTGCCCGCGACTTCAAAATCCTTTCATCGCGGGCACTGCAAATCGCTTCAGGTGTCGCCCAGGCGCTTGAGGAAGGTCGGATAGGACAACCCGAGCGCCTTCGCCGCCTCCATGCGCCGGCCACCCAGCCGCTCCAGGACCCAGCGCACGTAGGCCTGCTCCAGGTCCTCCATGGGCACGGGCTCCGTCACGCTGAAGGCTCCCGGCGCCACCGCGGCCGGTGCCTCCACCTTCACCGCGCCGCTCACGGAGGGCGTGCCGCCAAGCACCTCCAGCTCCAGCTCCGGTCCAGGCTCCAGCACCAGCGCCCGCTCCAGGATGTTGCGCAGCTCGCGCACGTTGCCCGGGAACGCATAGGCCGCGAGCCTCGCGCGGGCCTTCGCTCCCAGACTGACGTCGCGCCGGCCCAGCTCGCGGCCCAGGTCCGCGAGCATCCCTTCCGCCAGCGGGAGGATGTCCTCGCGCCGCTTTCGCAGCGGGGGGATGTCGATGCGGAACACACCCAGGCGGAACCAGAGGTCCTCGCGGAAGTTGCCGCCCGACATCTGCTTCGGCAGGTCCCGGTTGGTGGCGGCCACGATGCGCGCGGTGCTCGTCTGCTCCGTGGTGCCGCCCAGCCGGCGGAAGCGCCCTGAGTCCAGGAACGTCAGCAGCTTCGCCTGGAGCGGGAGCGGCAGCTCGCCCACTTCATCCAGGAAGAGCACGCCGCCGTGGGCCACCTCCACCAGCCCGCGCCTCGCGGAGCGCGCATCGGTGAAGGCGCCCTTCTCGTGGCCGAACAGCTCGCTCTCCACCGTCTGCTCGGGCAGCGCCGCGCAGTTGATGTGCACGAAGGGCGCGCCCCCGTCCTTCGACGCGAGCGCATGCAGGTGCCGCGCGAGCTGCTCCTTGCCCACGCCCGTCTCGCCCAAGAGCAGCACCGGGCTTCGCGGCGACGCGGCGATGCGCTCCAGCATCGCGAACACCCGCTGCATCGCGGCGGACGTGGGGGGCACCAGCCGGCGGCGGCCGGACAGCTCCGCCTCCGCCGTCTCCAGGCGGTCCCTCAAACGGCTCGCGTCCACGGCCCGGCGCGCGCGCAGCACCAGGTCCGCCAGCTCCACGGGCTTGGCCAGGTAGTCCGCCGCGCCCGCTCGCACCGCGTCCACCGCGCTGGCGATGTCCCCGTGCGCCGTCACCATCACCACCGCCACGCCGGGCGCGTGCGCCTTCAGCTCGGGCAGGAACGAGAGCCCGTCTCCATCCGGCAGGCGGCGGTCCAGCACCAACAGCACGGGCGTGGCCTTCGCGAGCGACGCGCGGGCCTCGTGCAGCGAGTGCGCCACCGTGAGGCTGAAGCCCTCGCGTTGCAGCGCCACCGCCGCGACGGTCGAGAAGGCGCGGTCATCATCCACCAAGAGGACGGGGAGGCTCATGGCCGGGGCACTCGGGGAAGGTGGAGGAGGAAGCGGCTGCCGTCGGGGAGGCGCTCGAAGGTGAGCTGTCCGCCCTGATGCTCCAGCGCCTGGCGTGTCATTGCCAGCCCCAGGCCGATGCCCTTGGGCTTGGAGGTGTGGAAGGGCTCGAAGAGGTGCCCCTCCACGTCCGGCGGCGGCCCGCCCCCGTTGTCCTCCACCGTCACCACCGCGGCGTCCGCGTCCAGGCGGGCTCGCACGCGCACCTGGGGCTCGGTCACCTTGCCCAGGTCCTTGGCCGCCACCGTGGCCTCCATCGCGTTGCGCACCAGGTTGTCCAGCGCGGTGGTGAGGAGCAGCGGGTCGCAGGACAGGGGCGCCGCGTCCGGGGGCACGTCCACGTCCACGCGCACCTCGCCCGCCTCCGGCAGCGAGCGCAGGCCTTCCACCACGTCACGCACCAGCTGCGACAGGTTCACGTCCACGCGGCGAACGACGGGCGGCTTGCCGAAGTTGAGCAGCGACGTGGCCAGGTGCGCCAGCCGGTCAATCTGCCCGTGCAGCGTGCGCACCACGAGCCCACCCTCGCCTTCAGGAGAGACGAGGCCAGTGGCGGCCTTGAGGCCGTTGAGGGAGTTCTTCACCTCATGCGCGATGAGGCTGGCGGCGCTGCCCAGCGCGGCCATCTTCTCCTGCCGAGCGGAGCGCGATTCGACCTCGCGGAACAGGCCGTAGACGCGGCGCCAGTGGACGGTGAAGAGCACCAGCGTGCCCACCTGGAGCAGCGCCAGCACCAGCAGCTGCACGAGGAAGCGGTCGCGCAGCCCGGACAGCAGAGCTGTCTCATCCGCGGCGAGCACCAGGTGCAGCCCCGTGCCGGGCACGGGCGTGGCGGTGAGGAAGGTCTCCGGCATCGCGTCCAGGGACGGGGGCCGGACGCCCTCGCGGATGAAGTCGCGCAGCTCCCCGGACGCTCGCGACACGTTGGCCCACGAGGGCGGCGCGCTCGGCAGGAAGAGGTCTCCCGAGGCGTTGAGGACGAGCAGCTCCAGGTCGTTGCTCAGGGGCCGTCCGCCCGGCAGCGCCGTCCCCGTGTCCAGCAGGCCCGCGAGCACCGCGGTCGTTTCGCCCGCGCGCACCACCGGCACCGCGACGACGAAGAGGGACGCGCCCGGCGCGATGGCGTCCACCACCGACGTCTGGCGCGCGAGCACCTGCTGGAACCAGGGGCGCGTGGCGAAGCCGTCCTGGGCTTGCGCCTCGTCGAGCGGCGGGTCGCTCCATCGCAGCTTGCCCTGCGCGTCCAGCACCATCACGCCCGCGTGGAAGAGGCCGGCGCGGGGCGTGGTGAGGTCCTGGAGGTCCTCGGTGGGCAGTTCGCGCTTCACGTCCGGGCCCACGCCTTCGGACACGCGCAACAGCTCCGTCTGGAGCAGCTTCAGGTGCAGGCCCAGCGCCTCCGCGTAGACGCGGGCCTCGCGCGTCATGCGGGACTGGAACTCCGCACGGGCTCCGGCGACGTCACTTCGGTAGGAGAGCAGCGGCCCCGCGACGGCGACCGCGCCCAACAACACGAGGCCCGCGACGACGGAGCGGACGAACTGCCGCTCCGCCTGGGCGAGCCCGGGCCGGCCCGAAGGCGCGGCTGACACCTCAGGCGCTGAGCTTGGTGGCACCCGCGCTCTGGGACAGCTTTTCGGTGAGGTACTGCCCGGAGAAGCACGCGGTGCAGTAGGTGCTCCGCTTCGGGTCCTCCACCGCCGTGCCCAGGCCCTCCAGCGACAGGTAGCCCAGGGAGTCCGCCGTCACGTACTTCGCGATCTCCTCCGTGGTGTGGCTGGCCGCGATGAGCTCCGTGCGGCTGGGCGTGTCGATGCCGTAGTAGCAGGGCCACTGCGTGGGCGGCGACGAGATGCGCAGGTGCACCTCCACGGCGCCCGCGGCCTTGAGCATCTTCACGATCTTGCGGCTGGTGGTGCCGCGCACGATGGAGTCGTCCACCACCACCACGCGCTTGCCCTTGAGCACCTGGCGCACGGCGGACAGCTTCAGCTTCACGCCGAAGTGGCGGATGGACTGCTGCGGCTCGATGAAGGTGCGGCCCACGTAGTGGCTGCGGATGAGGCCCACGTCGTAGGGGATGCCGCTCGCCTGCGAGAAGCCGATGGCCGCGGGCACGCCCGAGTCCGGCACCGCGATGACCAGGTCGGCCTCCGCGGGCTGCTCGCGCGCCAGCTGCATGCCCAGGCGCTTGCGCACCTCGTACACGCTGCTGCCGAAGAGCACCGAGTCCGGCTTGGCGAAGTAGACGTGCTCGAAGATGCAGCGGCCCAGCCGGGGCGCGGGCTTGAAGGGCATGCTGGAGCGCAGCACGCCGTTCTCGATGACGACCAGCTCGCCCGGCTCCAGCTCGCGCACGATTTCCGCTTCGATGAGGTCCAGCGCCGTCGTCTCGCTGGCGAGCACGTACGCGCCTTCCTTCATCTTGCCCAGCACCAGCGGCCGGAAGCCGTTGGGGTCGCGCACCGCGATGAGCTTGTCCTCGGTGAGGAGCAGGATGCTGTACGCGCCCTCCACCCGGCGCAGCGCCTCCACGAGGCGCGCCTCGAAGGTGGGCTGCTTGGAGCGGGCGAGGAGGTGCATCACCACCTCCGTGTCCGCGTCCGACTGGAACAGCGCGCCCTCCGACTCCAGCTCCGCCTTGAGCTCCACCGCGTTCACCAGGTTGCCGTTGTGCGCGATGGAGAACTGGCCGCCCGCGTAGTTCACGAACAGCGGTTGGGCGTTCTTGATGCCGCTGCCACCCGCCGTGCTGTAGCGCACGTGGCCGATGGCCGCCTTGCCGGGGAGCCCTTCAATCACCGGCGCGGTGAAGATGTCCGCGACCAGGCCCATCTGCCGGTGCGCGCGCAGGGTGTTCCCGTCGGACGCGACGATTCCGGCGGACTCCTGTCCGCGGTGCTGCAGGGCGTGCAACCCCAGGTACGTCAGGTTGGACGCCTCTCCGTGACCCACGATTCCGAAGATGCCGCACATGGCGCGCTGCCTTACCCCTTTCGACCTCGAAGCGGAACAGGAACGCACGCCTTGAAGGTGGGTATTCCACCATCAGCCGACGTCGGCCCTTGTAGGCCAGGCAAGGTGCCGTGGCCTGAAAGGTAGGAGCCGCCTGGAAGCGCCGAGGGGTTACGCTGCCCTCCGGCATGTCCTCTTCCCGGCGCTCCTTCCTCCGTCCCTTGCTGCCCTTCGCCTTGCTAACGGCCGGGGCCGCCTACGCGCTCGCCTCCTGGAACTGGTGCGGGAAGTGGGAGGAGCGCACGCCCGAGGTGCTGTCACAGGTGCGTGGCGAAGGCCCCCTGCGCGCGGGCGCGGCGAAGGTGGCCCTCTCCCCTCCCTATCCGGTGGTGGTGGCGGGCTACGTCCCACCCCGGCCCGAGGCGAGCCAGGCCGAGCTCCCCCTCCATGCGAGGGCCCTGGTCCTGGAGGCCGGTGGCGCGCGTGTGGGCGTGGTGTCGCTGGAGCTGCTCCTGGTGACGCCGGAAATCACGGCGCGGGTGCGCGAGCGCGCCGCGAAGGCCGGGGTGAAGGAGGTGCTGGTGGTGGCCACGCACACGCACTCCTCCTTTGGAGGCTACGACGCGCGGTGGGCGGCCCAGCTCTCCGGCACGGGGCGCTACCGGGAGGCGTCCGTGAACGCGGTGGTGGAGGGCGCGAGCGAGGCGCTGGAGAAGGCCGCGGCCTCCATGAAGGACGTGACACTGGAGGTGGGCGGCGCCGCGGACGCGGGGCTCGTCCATTCCCGCTCCGGTGGGGATGCCCCGGACGGCCAGCTCACGCGGGCGGTGTTGCGCGGAGCGGAGGGGCCCGTGGCGGAGGTGCTGGTGTTCGCCGGGCACGCCACGCTCATTCCCCGGCAGCGGGAGCTGTTGGATCCGGACTTCCCGGGCCGGCTGAGCGCGCTGCGCGAGGAGGCTGGCAGTGGCGTCACGCTGCTCGTGCAGGGTAGCGAGGGCAATGCGACCGTGTCCTTCAACGAAGGGCAGGGCCCCGAGCGCGCCCTGGGCTTCGCGCGCAAGCTGTCGGCGCTGGCGGACGGGGCGGCCCCGGCGTCCGTGGAGACGCCGGTGCGGCTGGCGTTCGCGCGTGTCCAGACGGCGCTGCCCCGGCCGGACTCGTCGCGGCTGGTGCCCGCCTTCACCCGTGCGGCGGGGGACAACTTCCTGTGCGGTTCGTCACCGCGCGAGGCGGAGGTGGACGCGCTGGCGCTGGGGCCCCTGGAGCTCTTGTCCATTCCGGGTGAACCCACCGTGGGCGCGGGCCGGGCGCTGGCGGACCTCACCGGGGCCACGCACGTGCTGGGGCTCGCCAACGGCTACGTGGGCTACCTGGACACGCCGGAGCGGGTGCGCGAGGGGCAGGGCGAGTCCCGGCGCCAGTACTTCGGTCCCGCGCTGCTGGAGCGCCTGGGCACGGCCGCGCGTGTGGCCTCCGGCGCGGTGGGCTTCTCTCCCAACAAGTAGGCGCGGCGAAGGCCCGTCCGCCTGCCTGCCCTGCGGACCTTCTGACATCCGGCAGCCCTGGGGCCGCACCGTCGCTGACGGAGGGCCCGCTGCCTACCTTGGTCCTCGGATCGTCTTCGCGAAACAGGGGGCACGGGATGAGGTGGGAAGGCGGACGTCGCAGCTCGAACGTCGAGGACCGGCGGGGTGGTGGCTTCGGACGCCCGCTCGCGGTGGGCGGTGGCGCCGCGTCACTGGTGGTGGCCCTGCTGGTGATGCTGCTGGGCGGCGACCCGTCCGACGTGCAGATCGGCACGCGCACCTCTCCCTATTCGCAGCCGGGCACGGGCGGCTCCGGGAACGTGGATCCGCGGCAGGAGGAGCTGAAGGACTTCGCCTCCGTCGTGCTCGCGGACACCGAGGACACCTGGCCCGGCCTGCTGGAGCCCCAGGGCGTGCGCTACGTGCAGCCGCACATGGTGCTCTTCTCGGACGCGGTGCAGTCCGCGTGCGGCATGCAGGAGAGCGCGGTGGGGCCCTTCTATTGTCCGGGCGACCAGAAGGTGTACCTGGACCTGAGCTTCTTCGACGAGCTGGAGAGCCGCTTCGGCGCGCCGGGTGACTTCGGCCGCGCGTACGTCATCGCGCATGAGGTGGGGCACCACGTGCAGAACCTGCTGGGCGTCTCCCGCAAGGTGCAGTCCCTGCGCAACCGCGTGAGCGAGGAGCAGGCCAACCAGCTCTCCGTGCTGACGGAGCTCCAGGCGGACTGCTTCGCCGGCATCTGGGCCCACCACGCGCAGAAGGCGCGGAACATCCTGGAGCAGGGTGACGTGGAGGAGGGCCTGGGCGCCGCCAGCGCCGTGGGCGACGACACCCTCCAAAAGCGCGCCCGGGGCCATGTCGTCCCCGAGTCCTTCACCCATGGCTCCGCCGCGCAGCGCATGACCTGGTTCAAGCGCGGTCTGGAGCAGGGGACGCTGGAGGCGTGCGACACCTTCAACGCCCGGCGGTAGCCAACGCGTTCAACGGTGGCGCAGCGGCTGCTGCTGCGTCCCCATGAGCGGCTGCTGGAGCTGGTACGTCCCATTCAGCGGCTGCTGGAGCTGGTAGCTGCCGATGAGCGGCTGTTGGAGCTGGTAGCTGCCGATGAGCGGTTGCTGGATCTGGTAGCTGCCGACGAGCGGCTGCTCGAGCTGGTACGAACCGGCCATCGGCTGTTCGAGCTGGTACGAGCCGGCGAGGGGCTGCTGGAATTGGTACGCGTCGGCGGGCGGCTGATACCAGTAATTGTCCCAGAAGGCGTTGGTGCCGGAATCACTTGTCAGTGATTGTTGGCCGTCCAGGTTCTGCGAATCATTGCCTTCCGGGGCAGTCATCGCTTCGTCCTGCTGCGCCAGGACCGGCATGGCCGGACCTGACGCGAGCGCCACCACCAGGGTCACCAGGGGGCCAGTGCGCATGGGCGTCCTCGTTCTTTCCGTCGCGGGAGAGGGGAGCCGCGCCGCGACCTCCTTCTCAAGATGACCGCGCGGGTCGGCTCCGGGGAGCACGGCGCTCATGCCCGCGAGCCTGTCCGGGCGCCTGTCATGGGGCCGTGCGTCATTCGCATTCCGGACACATTGCGAACGATAGGCTTACCGCGTGCGCGTGCTTTTTTGAGCGTGACTGAAGGGACGCTGCGTCAAAGCACAAGCGTGAAACTTGTGCTTGTCGTCAGTGTGTCTTTGCTCCGAGCATGCCGCCTTCCCGCTGCTTCGCGGGCCGCGGGCGCTTCCCCGTGGCCCATGCGGAGCGGCCTCGCGGAGGAACGACATGCCCCGTTTGCAGTGGATTCGCGCTACGCGCGCGACCGTTCTGGCCCTGGTGGGGGCCCTCTCGCTGACCGGCTGCCCGGAAGAGGAAGACACCACGCCGGACTCGGGCGTGAAGGTGGACGCGGGTACGAACACGGACGCGGGCAGCGACGCGGGAAGCGTGGACACGGGCATCCCCTGGGACGGCGGCAGCGCGGGCGACTTCTCCTGCGAGGGCAAGACCCAGACGACGCTGAACTTCGCGCCGGGCCAGGAGGAGGCGCTCCAGGACCAGGTGAACACGCTGGCCGAGTGCACCACCGTCCAGTTGGCGGCGGGCACGTACACCTTCGACAACGCCATCACCATCCGCCAGAACGGCATCACGCTGGTGGGCGCGGGCAAGGGCACGAAGGGCGAGGGCACGGGCGGAGCGCAGAGCACGGTGCTGGTGTTCACCCACGCCGCGTCGAACTCCAACGGCCTGGACGTGGTGGGCAACCGCTTCACGGTGAGCGACCTGGCGGTGTGGAACGCGAAGAAGGACGCCATCCGCGTGGAGTCCTCCACCGACGTCGTCATGCGCCGCGTGCGCACGGAGTGGGCGGAGGCCGACAAGGAGGACAACGGCAAGTACGGCCTGTACCCGGTGAAGTCCAAGTACGTCCTCATCGAGGACTGCGAGGCGTACAACGCCGCGGACGCGGGCATCTACGTGGGCCAGACGGAGTACGCCGTCGTGCGCAACAGCGTGGCGAAGCAGAACGTGGCGGGCATCGAGATCGAGAACACGAAGTACGCCTACGTGCTGGGCAACACGGCTCAGGACAACACCACGGGCCTGGTGGTGTTCGACCTGCCGGGCAACCCCATCATGGGCACCGACATCCGCGTGAAGAACAACACCATCACCGGCAACAACCGGCACAACTTCGCCTCCGTCGCGGCCAGCAGCAGCACGGTGTCTCAGGTGCCGGCGGGCACCGGCACGTTCATGCTGGCGTCGCGCCGCGTGGAGCTGACGGGCAACATCTGGGGCAACAACAACACGGTGGACGTGGCGGTGCTGAGCGGCCTCACCATCGAGGATGACACCGCGCTGTGGGCGGCGGGTGGCTTCAACTTCGAGAGCTCGGACATCTACATCCACGGCAACACCTTCCAGGGTGGCAGCGGCGACAACGTGGACAACGGCAACCTGAGCCCGCAGCTGCGGCCCCTGGGCGCGGCCCTGGCGGCGCTCTACACCTACGGCGAGATGCAGGGCGCGAAGGGCGTGGAGCACCTGGTGTGGGACGGCGTGGACCCCTACGGCCATCCCCGCACGCTGGTGAACCCCATCAACATCTGCTTCACCGACAACACGCTGCCCTCGGGCACCGTCAACGCCATCGCGGACCTGGACCTGGTGTCGGCGGGCGCGGCCGCGGCCACGGGCAACTTCGCGGGCGGGTGGGCCCTCACGCGGCACTACCCGGCCACGAAGGCGGAGTTCGCCTGCTCGGGCTTCAGCCCCGCGCTGACGATTGGCGACTTCATCCAGTAACCGAGGTCAGGGAGCGTGACACCCATGTGGACGTCGTTCGTGAGCCCCCGTCTCTCCGTGGTGCTGTTGGCGTTGACGCTGGCGGCCTGCGGTTCCTCCGACCCGGAAGGCCCCGGGCCCACACCCGACTCGGGGACCTCCGTGCCGGATGCCGGAACGGGGGACGCGGGTGAACCGGACGCGGGCACGGATGCCGGAACGCTGGATGCGGGCGCTCCGGACGCGGGGCCCGTGGACGCCGGGGCTCCGATGGTGATCCCCAACGCGCTGTCGGGCTTCGGGTTGTTCACCGGAAGCCCGGCGGACGGAGGGCTCATCCCGGTGGAGGGCAACCTGCCCTACACCCTGTCCACGCCGCTGTTCTCCGACTACTCGGTCAAGTCACGCACCCTCTACATCCCCCCCGGCAAGACGGCGCACTACCAGCCCGTGGACGCGCTGGACCTGCCGGTGGGGACGCTCATCACGAAGACGTTCGCCTTCCCGGCGGACATGCGGAATCCGGACCAGGACGTGCGGGTCATCGAGACGCGCGTCCTGGTGCACCAGCCTTCCGGCTGGGAGGCGTGGCCGTACGTCTGGAACACCGAGCAGACGGAGGCCACGCTGGCCACCGGCGGCCGTGTGCGGGACGTGACGTTCATCGACCTGGAGGGGGAGACCCGGTCGTTCCGGTACGCGGTGCCCTCCAAGAACCAGTGCCAGCAGTGCCACCACCTGGTGGACGCGCAGGGGACGCAGGTGATGCACCCCATTGGCGTGAAGGCGCGCTACCTGCACCGCACGAACACCTACGGCGGCGTGGAGCGCGACCAGCTGGAGTACCTGGCGTCGCTGGGCAAGCTGGACGGGCTGCCCGCCCAGGCGGAGCTGCCGAAGGCGCCGGACGCGTTCGACCCGCAGGTGGCGAGCCTGGACACGCGGGCGCGCACGTACCTGGACATCAACTGCGCGCATTGCCACAACCCGAAGGGCACGGCGGGCATCACCAGCCAGCTGTTCCTCAACTTCGACAACACCAGCCTGTTCAGCCTGGGCGAGTGCAAGCGCCCGGGCTCCGCGGGCGCGGGCGTGGGCGGCGAGTTCGACATCGTCCCCGGCAAGCACGACGAGTCCATCCTCTGGTACCGGCTGCACACGGAGGAGTCCGGCAAGATGATGCCGCAGATTGGCCGCACGATTCACCACGCGGAGGGCTCGCAGCTCATCGCGGATTGGATCGACTCGATGCCCGCCAAGACCTGCAAGTAGCGCTCAGGCGGCCGGCGACGGGGGCTGGGGCTCTTCCTCCAGCCCCACGTTGCTGGACGCGCGGTTGTAGACGGCCAGGTCCAGCAGGCCCTCCTCGCGGGCCACCAGGACGGGCACCAGCATCTGGCCGGTGACGTTGGTGAGGGTGCGCATCATGTCCAGCACCCGGTCGATGGCCAGCAGGTAGCCCAGCCCCTCCAGGGGCAGCCCCGCGGCGCTGAGGACGACGGTGGTCATCACCACCGCCGTACCGGGCACGCCCGCGGTGCCGAAGCTGCCCAGCACGGACGCCAGCAGGATGATGAAGAGCTGGGGCGCGGACAGCGTCAGGCCGAAGTATTGCGCGATGAAGAGCGACGTCATCGCCGGGTAGATGGCGCCGCAGCCGTCCATCTTGATGCTGGCGCCCAGCGGCACCGCGAACGCCGCGTAGTCCCGGTCCACGCCCAGGTTGTGGGTGATGCTGCGCAGGGCCACCGGCATGGACGCGAAGCTGGAGGAGCTGACGAACGCCACCTGCATGCCCGGCGCGGCGCCCCGGAAGAAGCGCAGCGGGTTGAGCCCGTGCGCCGCGA
The DNA here is from genome assembly GCF_003611605.1 of Corallococcus sp. AB011P. Classification (NCBI taxonomy): domain Bacteria; kingdom Pseudomonadati; phylum Myxococcota; class Myxococcia; order Myxococcales; family Myxococcaceae; genus Corallococcus; species Corallococcus sp. AB011P. The sequence goes on along the minus strand of NZ_RAVX01000002.1, from coordinate 313,140 downwards.
GCAGCCCGCCGTACACAAAGACGACGTGCACCGCGCACGCGAGGTACAGCGTGAGGACGAAGGTGCCCAGGGGCAGCAGGCGCTCGAAGCCGTACGTGCCCACCAGCGCGGCGATGAGGCCGAAGGTGCCCAGCGGCGTCAGCTCCAGCACGAAGCGGGTGACTTGAATCATCGCCTCGCTGGCCTCGCCCACGAGCTGTCGCAGACGCGCGGTGCGGTCCCCCAGCTTCACCAGCGCGAAGCCCAGCAGGCCCGCGAAGAAGATGACCTGGAGCATCTTGCCCTCCGCCAGCGCGGCGAAGGGGTTGGTGGGCACCACGTCCAGCAGCACCTGCACGGGGCCGGGCACCTGGCGGGGCTTGAAGTCGCTGGCCGCCTGGAGCGTGCCCACGCCCAGGCCGGGCTTCGTGAGGGCGGCGGTGCCCAGGCCCACGCCCACGGCCAGCGCGGCGGTGACGGCGAACCAGAGGAAGGTGCGGCCGCCCAGCGCCGCCACGCTCTTCTGGCCGCGCAGCGCGGACACCGCGTGGATGACGGCGAAGAACACCAGCGGTGTGGCGATCATCCGGATCAGCTGGACGTAGAGTGTGCCCAGCGGCTGGAGCCACGTGCCGGCGCGGTCGCCCATCGCCCATCCAGCGAGCGCGCCCAGCACGAAGGCGCCCAGCACGCGCTGCCAGAAGGGGATGCGGAACCAGCGGGCCCAGAGCTTCATCGCGAGACACCTCTCACACCGGCGGACCGGCAGACCCTAACCCCCTCGCGGGTCCAGCGCCGCGTTCCCCTCCGCGGGACGCCCCACATCATTGCGACCCGCTCCCCGGCCCCCTAGGCTCCGGACTGCTTTTCCCTCCAATTCAACGCCGGGAGTGCTCCCTTGAAATTCACGAGCAAGGACGTGTCGAAGCTGCTGGAGGACGTGAGCGGGTCCGAGGACCTCATCGGGTACGCCTGTGCCACGTCGTACATGAACGGCTACCAGTGGACCTGGAACGGCACCCAGTGGGTGGGCACCTACTACCCCACGACGCTCAAGATGCCGGTGGGTGAGGACTCGTCCGGCTCCTGCTAGGCGATGTTCCAGGGTCCTGCTCCCATGAAGGTCGCCATCGTGGACAGCGGTGTGTCGGTGGGCTTCCTTCGCGGGGCGGGGCTGTCGCTCGCCGGGGCCGCGAGCTTCACGGTGGACCGGGAGGCGCGGCGCCTGGAGTCCCGAGTCCACTCGCGTGAGGAGCTGGCGGCCTGGCGCGGCGGCGACTCCGTGTTGGAGGACCTGGAGGACTCGCACGGCCACGGCACCGCGGTGCTGAGCATCCTGATGGAGCAGGGCCGTCCCCGTACCGATGTCGAGTGGTACGTCGCGCGCGTGCTGGATGGCCGGATGCGCGGCGATTCGCTGTGCCTGCTGGAGGCGCTGGAGTGGCTGACGCAGGACGTGCGGCCGGACCTCATCAACCTGAGCCTGGGCACCGTGGGCCGCGCGTTCGAGGCGCCCCTCACCGCGCTGCTGGACCGGGCGGTGGAGCAGGGCAGCGTGGTGCTCTGCGCCGCGGGTCCCGTGTCGGGCCTGCCATCCGGGCTGCCGTCGGTGGTGACGGTGGCGGACGCGGCCATGGCCCACGCGCTGAGGAAGGGAGACATCGTGGACCACGTCGAGGACGCGGCCACGGTGCGGCTGTACGCGGACGGCGTCTGGTGCGAGCGCCCCATCACGAGCAGCTACGCCTGTGCCCTCGCGGCGGCGCGGGTGCTGCGCGAGGGCTGTCCTCCCGGGTGGCGGCGCGTCACCGCGTCACAGCGGACGCGGTGACGGCCCTCTTCGCGTAGGACCTCAGGCCGGGACGCGGTCGTTGTCCTTGCGGTCCCAGTGCCGGTGCTTCGCGAGCGCCTTCGCGAACGCGGTGGCCAGCGCCGCGCCGGCTCCGGCCTTGGAGCCCGCGACGACGCCGGGCGAGGCCGGGTCGATTTCACAGGCCTTGAGCAGCTCCTCCGCGTCCTTGGACGCGCCCACCGTCTTGCAGTGTCGGTAGGCCTCCTGCACGAAGTGGCGCGACTCGCCGTCCTTCTTCAGCGTGGCCACGCTCGTGGCGCCGCCGGGGATGAAGACGCCGTCGTACTCCACGGAGGCCGTGGTCATGGCGCTCTTGTCCACCGGCACGTCCTTGCCGTTGGAGGCCTTCACCGTGCCCAGGCGCTTGGCGATGACCTTCAGCTGCGCGCCCCCTGCCTCCAGCTCCTTGCGCAGCGCCATCAGCTCGTCCGCGTCCACGCCATCCGCGACGAGCACGCCAATCTTCCGCGTCTTGATGGACGGCGGCATGGCCAGCTTCATCGCCTCCATGCTCAGGGCCTTGGACGCGGGAGGACCCTTGGGCGTGACGGGCGTGGCCTTGGGGGCGGGCAGGCCCAGCCCCTCCGCCACGGCGGACACCAGCAGGGCGTCGATCTTCGCGAAGTGCTCCAGCACGCGCTCCTGGATGGCCTTCGTCTCCACCTTGCCCAGCTCGAAGCGGCACGCGTCGATGAGGTGCTGCTGCTCCGGTTCGGACAGGCTGCGGAAGAAGAGGCCCGCCTGGCTGTAGTGGTCGTTGAAGGAGGCGGAGCGCTCGCGCACCTTCTTCCCGCTCACCTGCTCCGGGTGGTGCACGTAACCGCCCTGCTGCTGGGAGGCGAGGAACGGGCAGCCACCGCCCAGCGAGTTGGGGAAGTAGTTGGCGCGGCCCACGTTGCTCGTGTGCCGGCCGAAGCCGTCCTGCTGGTGGTTGTGCACCGGCGCCACCGGGCGGTTGATGGGGATCTCCGCGAAGTTCGGCCCGCCCAGGCGCGTCAGCTGCGTGTCCAGGTACGAGAAGAGCCGCGCCTGCATCAGCGGATCATCCGTGAAGTCGATGCCCGGCACGATGTTGGACACGCAGAAGGCGACCTGCTCCGTCTCCGCGAAGAAGTTGGTCGGGTTGCGGTTGAGCGTGAGCTTGCCCACCGGCTGCACCGGGACAAGCTCCTCCGGGATGAGCTTGGTCGCGTCCAGCAGGTCCACGCCCAGGGCCTGCGCGTCCTTCTCCTCCAGGATTTGAACGCCCAGCTCGTACTCGGGGAAGTCGCCCTGCTCGATGGCCTCGAAGAGGTCGCGGCGGTGGAAGTCCGGGTCCTTGCCGGCCAGCTTCTGCGCTTCATCCCAGACGAGCGAGTGCGTGCCCAGGAGCGGCTTCCAGTGGAACTTCACGAAGCGCGCGGTGTTCTTCTCGTCCACGAAGCGGAAGGTGTGGACGCCGAAGCCCTGCATCATCCGGAAGCTGCGCGGGATGGCGCGGTCGGACATGGTCCACATGACCATGTGCATGGTTTCCGGGACGAGCGACACGAAGTCCCAGAAGGAGTCATGCGCCGTCTGCGCCTGGGGAATCTCGTGGTGGGGCCCCGGCTTGGCGGCGTGGATGATGTCCGGGAACTTGATGCCGTCCTGGATGAAGAAGACGGGGATGTTGTTGCCCACCAGGTCGAAGTTGCCTTCCTCCGTGTAGAACTTCACCGCGAAGCCGCGCACGTCGCGCACGGTGTCCGCGGAGCCGCGCGAGCCCGCGACGGTGGAGAAGCGCACGAACACGGGCGTCTTCTTGGACGGGTCCTGGAGGAACTTCGCGCGGGTGTACTTCGCTTGGGATTCGTACACCTGGAAGTAGCCGTGGGCGCCCGCGCCGCGCGCGTGGACGACGCGCTCGGGGATGCGCTCATGGTCGAAGCGGGTGAGCTTCTCGCGGAGGTGGAAGTCCTCCAGGAGCGTGGGGCCGCGGGCGCCAATCCTGAGCGAATCGTCGGTGTGCTCGACGCGGATGCCCTGGTCCGTGGTGAGGAAGTTGCCCGTGGGCTCCGAACGGTCCCGCGCGAGCTGCTGGTCCTTGCTCTTCTCATCCACGCGTACCGCGTCCGGCTGTTTCTGTGAGGTCACCGCACCGCCTCCTTCAAGGGGCGTGCAGGGTGCCGGACGCGGTGGACGCCGCACGTCTTGTGTCCCGCGTCTGGGAGGTGCAGGACGCAAGGCGGCGGCGGTGTCCGGTGGCGGTCGTTCGCGGCGTTGGCCAGCGAGCGTCAGGCGTCCTTCGCCAGGCGCACCAGCATCTTGCCGGTGTTGTCCCCGCGCAGCAGGCCGATGAAGGCGTCGGGGGCCTTGTCCAGGCCGTCCACGATGGTGGAGACGTCCTGGACCTTGCCCTCGCGCAGCCACTGGCCCACGTCGCGCAGGAAGTCCGCCCGGCGGTCCGCGTGGTCGGAGACGATGTAGCCCTGGAGCGTGAGGCGCTTGCCCACGGCGAGCATCAGGTTGCGGGGGCCGGGCGAGGGGGCGGTGGCGTTGTACCCGGAGATGGCGCCACACAGGACGAGGCGGCCGTGGTTCTTCATCAGGCCGATGGCGGCCTCCAGGTGGTCGCCGCCCACGTTGTCGAAGTAGACGTCGATGCCGTCCGGGCAGGCCTTCGCCAGGGACTCGGCGATGGGCGCGGTCTTGTAGTTGATGGCGGCGTCGAACTTCAGGTCGTCGCGGAGGTGCTTCACCTTCGCGTCCGAGCCGGCGCTGCCCACCACGCGGCAGCCCTGGATGCGCGCAATCTGGCCCACGACGCCGCCCACGGCGCCCGCGGCGGCGGACACGAAGACGGTGTCGCCAGCCTTCGGCTTGCCGATGTCGAGCAGGCCCACGTACGCCGTCATGCCCGGCATGCCGAGCACTCCGAGGTACGCGGAGAGCGGGCCCACGGACGGGTCGGCCTTCTGGTAGTGCTTCGCGGGGGCGACGGCGTATTCGCGCCAGCCGCCGGTGCCGGCGACGACGAAGTCCCCTTCCTTGAAGTCCGGCGAGCGCGAGCGGATCACCTGGCCCACACTGCCGCCGTCCATGACCTCGCCCAGCTTGAAGGGCGGGACGTAGGACTTCGCGTCGTTCATGCGGCCGCGCATGTACGGATCCACGGACATGAAGTGGTTGCGCACGAGGAGCTGGCCTTCGGCGGGTTCCGGGACGGAGACCGTGGCGAACTCGAAGTTGTCCGGCGTGGGTTCACCGTGCGGGCGGGACTTCAGGCGGATTTCACGTCCCTGGAGCGGCGTGGCCATGAGGGGGCCTTTCGTGAAGGGGATGGATGCGCGGGCCTCTTAACCGCCGCGTGGATGCGCAGCAGGGAATTGGACGGGGAATCCGAGGAAGATGTGTAGGGTAGGACGTTGGACGTGTGTCCTGTCATGTCGGACAGGCGTGCTACCTCCCGGCGTCATGGATAGAGTGATGGGCGGCGAGGAATGGGGAGACGTGATGGGAAAGAAGCCAGCGACCTACGCGGACCTGGAGGCGCTTCCCGAGCATGTCGTGGGGGAGCTCGTCGCAGGGGAGCTGTATGCAAGCCCACGGCCGACAGCGAGGCATGCATCCGCGGCCATTCGACTCAGCAGCGAACTTGTAGGGGCCTTCCAGCGGGGACGTGGTGGGCCCGGTGGATGGGTGTTCCTGGGCGAGCAGGAACTGCACCTCCATCAAGATGTCCTGGTTCCAGACCTCGCGGGCTGGAGGTTGGAACGGATGCCCGATGTTCTCGAAACAGCAGCGACGTCTCTCGCTCCGGACTGGGTCTGCGAGGTGCTGTCTCCATCCACCCGGAAGCTGGATCGCGAGGCGAAACTGCCCGTCTACGCGCGCGAGGGCGTGCGGCATGTCTGGTTGATGGATCCGCAGACACGCACGCTGGAGGTGTTCAGGCTGAAGGATGGAAGGTACGAAGCCCTGCTCACGCACACCGGCGTTGCTCCCGTGCGGGCGGAGCCCTTCGATGCGGTGGAGCTGGACCTCGCGTTCATCTGGGGCCGCACGATGAGCTGACGCAGTCGTTCGCTTCCTGGCGCTGATGCTCCCGGGGCGGCCGGCCGAGCACGGATTCAGGTGCGCTTGGGCTCAATGCGCGGGAGGCTTGCTCCCATGCCGCTGTCTCCGTTCTCGCTCCTCATCGCGCTGGGTGCCGTGCTCGGGCACCTGTACCTGTTCCGGCGGCTTGTGTGGAATCTCACGTCCCGCCGTGGGCCCCGGATTGTCGCCGCGCTCGTGCTGGGCTTCATGACGCTGGTGCTGATTGCGCGGCGGTATCTCCAGCGCACGCTTCCCGAGGCTCCTGGCGACGTCGTGGAGCTGGTGTCCTATTCGTGGATGGGGGTGGCGCTGTGCCTGGTGCTCGCGCTCGCGGGAGTCGACCTGGGACGCGCGGTGCTCGCTTTGGGACGCCGGCTTCGTCCCACCGTCACCGCTCCCTCCGCGCCCTCCGTGGATGCCGAACGGCGGCGCTTCCTGTCGCAGGCGACCGCGGGTGGGGCTCTTGCCTTGGGTGGGGGACTGGCGGGGTATGGGAGCTGGCGCGCGTTCACCGTCCCGGAGGTCACGGAGGTGGTGGTTCGCATTCCGAAGCTGCCCCGCTCGCTGGACGGCTTCAGCATCGTGCAGCTCACCGACCTGCACGTGGGCCCCTTCATCCAGCGGCGCTTCATGGACGAGCTCGTGCGGCGGGCCAATGCGCTCAAGCCGGACCTGGTCGCCATCACCGGTGACATGGTGGATGGCACCGTGCCCCGCCTGGGCGGCTTCGTCGCGGCGCTCGGCAACCTCCATGCTCGCTACGGGAGCTTCTTCGTCACCGGCAACCATGACTATTCGTCCGGCGCGGAGGACTGGGTGGCGCACCTGGGCTCGCTGGGCATTCCTTCACTGCGCAACCGGCACGTGCGCATTGGCGACGCGGGCGGCGCGTTCGACCTGGTGGGCGTGGATGACTGGCACGGCGGCCGGCGCCTGAGACAGAAGGGCTATGACCTGGACCTGGCGCTCGCGGGCCGGGACCCCGAGCGCGCCGCGGTGCTGCTTGCGCACCAGCCCGCCAACTTCAAGGTGGCCGCGGAGCGTGGCGTGGACCTTCAAATCTCCGGTCACACCCATGGCGGCCAGCTCTTCCCCATGACCGCGCTCATCGGGCTGAACTGGGAGCACTCCGCCGGTCACTACCGGCACGGCGATTCACACATCTACGTCAGCCGGGGCTGCGGCTTCTGGGGGCCCCCCATGCGGCTGGGCAGCCCCCCGGAGCTGGTCAAGCTGGTGCTGACTTCGTGAGGAACGCGTCCAGCGCGGCGTTCACCGCGTCCGGATGGTCCAGTTGGATCCAATGTCCGGCGCCCTCCACCACCTGGTGCGCCACGCCTTCCCCCAACCGGTGGAGGCTGTGCGGCGTGTCGTTGTCCGGCGCGACGAGTGAGAACTTCGGCCCCGGGTAGCGCGCGAGCGCCGCCGTCAGGTCGAAGCGCAGGCTGGAGCGCTGCACGGCCGTCACGGCGGACAGCGGTGTGGCGTCCAGGTCCGCCAGCAGCCGCTCGCGCACGTCCGCGCGCGGCCCCGCCATCTGCGCCCAGTCCTGCCGCACCGCCTGCGCCACGTCCGGCGCGTCCAGCGAGGCGAGGTACGCGGCCACCTGCTCCTCGGGATGACTGCGCGCGTCCGTCATCGGATCCACCAGGAACAGGCCCGCCACCTGCCGGGGATTCTCCCCCGCGTACGCCAGCGTCACGCCCCCGCTGATGCTGTGCCCCACCAGCACGAAGCGGCGCAGCCCCAGCGCTCGCACGACCGCGGAGATGTCCCCGGCGAGCGACTCCAGCGTGTAGTCCTCCGGCTCCGGAACGGTGGAGCCCCCGTGGCCGCGCAGCTCCAGCGCGATGCCTCGGCGGCCCTGGCGGGCCAGGTGCTCCAGCTGCGCCTGCCAGTGGGACGCGTTGCCCGCGAGCCCATGCACGAAGACGACGGGCAATGCCTTCCCGCCACCGCCGGTGTCCACCAGCCGCAGGTCGCCCGCGGGCCCCGCCACCCGGAAGTCGTCGAAGCGGATCCGCTGGGATTCGAAGGCCTGTCCTTCCGCGAAGGGGACCTCGTAGTGGGTGACGTGCAGGTCCCGGTCGATGAGGTAGCGGTCGTCCTCCGGGAAGAAGATGGCGCGCTCCGGCGAGTCCCCCGCGAAGCGCTTCACCGCGTCCATGGACTCCCAGAGGGTGACGAGGAGGAACTCCGCGCGCCCGTCCGCCACCTTGCGCAGACAGTACGCGGCCAGGTTGCCCGGCGTGCGCCGGTAGTGCGTGAGGCCCGTCTGGTGGAGATAGGCGAGGTAGGCGTCGGCGTCCTCCGCCTTCGTCACTCCGCGCCAGGTGCGTGCGAGCATTCCAGGTTCCTCGTGCCGGAAAAGGATGGAGCCGCGCATGTAGCGCGCCCGGTGGGAGGACGGCCACCTCTCGCTGGCCCGGGCGTGGGCGGGACGACACCTGGCTCGGGGGATTCAGCGCGGCGCGGGCGTCGCGGTGCTCGTGGCGCCGAACGCGGGCGGTGAGGCGTTCAGCGGTCCTACCGCGTAGGTGCCGTCGTAGCCGTCCGGGTCCTCCGCCTTCTTCTGGAGCGTGATGCCCGCGGCCTGCGCTTCGCCCCGGCTTCGCAGGGGCTGCTGGCCACAGGTGTCCGCCGTCATGCCCCGGCAGATCCACGCGGAGCCCCCGGCGTTCGCCAGGTCGAGCGACACCAGCCCGGGCTCCGCTTCGAGCAACCGGTGCGTCATGAACTGGAGCTTCTCGTCCCAGGGCGCGCCCACGTCGCGGCGCGCGTGCAGGTTGCCCACGAGCACGATGAAGGTGTCCCCGCGCGCTTCGCTCCGCGCCTGACGGAGCTGCGCCGCCATCGTGTCGTCGCGGTCCTTGCCACCCGCGTCGAAGGCCACCACCCGCAGCGGCAGCCCCGAGTGCCTCAACTCCCTCGCGCGCTCCAGCAGCTGTCGCATGGCTCCGCTGCTGCGGCCGTCCTGCACCTCGCGACGCCAGAAGGCACTGTCGGGAGGTCCCTCTGCATCGCCCGCGATGAACGCGTCCAGGCGCGCCTGCTCCTCCACCGGGAGCTCCAACGCCAGCCGCACCGGCTGTCCCGCCGCCGCCGCGTGACACGCCAGCCGCGCCGCGAAGGCCGGAGCCTCCTGCGTGCCGTGAATCTCTCCCAGCACGACGAAGGCCGCGGGCTTGAGCACCGCCTCCATGCCGGGAATCACCGGACCGCAGTCCGCCTTCGCGGGTGCCGCCGGTGCTTCTCGCGCGGTCCGGCACCCCGCCAGGAGACAGGTGGCCAACAGCAGGGACGTGGGGGAAAGGCGCATGGGCGTGGAGCCTCCTGGGAGGAGAACGGGAAGCCCCAGTCTCCTCCAGCCCCGCGCCCCTGGAAACACGACGGCCCGCCCCGGAAGACGGAGCGGGCCGGTGGTGGCTTCGTGCGTCAGCTCGACGCGACGGGCCGTGTCAGGCGGTGGGGATGACGACGCCCGGGCTCGACTGGCGCTGGGACGACACGAGCGCCGAGCGCTGCAACCACCCGGCGAGCCCCAGCATCGCGAGCCCCGAGGTGCGCAGCGTGCGCAACAGCTCCACCGCTTCCGTGGGACTGCCGGGCAGCAGCGGCGCCAGCCACTCGCGCGCGTCGTAGAAGAGCCACACCGCGCCGGACATGCCCATGGTCCACCACACCCAGGCGAGCCGCCCACCGCGCAGCATGTACGCGACGCGGAGGATGGGCGCGACGAGCAGGATGGTCGTCATGTCCGCCAGCGTGGACGCCAGCGCGATGACCGCCGTGCACGTGGCCGCGAAGCCCTGGCCCAGGTTCCCCACCGCCGCGACGAGCGCCGGCCCACCCACCGCCAGCGCCGCCACCGCCGCCACCGCCCACAGGAGCGACGCGCGCGGACTGGGCGGCGGCTGGAGACCGGACTGCTTGTAGGTGCGCGCCAGCAGCACCAGCGCGAACGGGGTGCACACGTTCGCCAGCACCACCACGCCCATGCGCACGGGCAACAGCGGCGACTCCGTGAACGGCACGTCCGGCACCGCGTGCATCCAGTAGCTGCGCAGGGCCGTGCTGATGAGCGACAGCGCCGCGCCCGCCGTCAGCAGGCCCCACACGCGGCGCAGGTAGTCCCCCGCGCCGAAGGACAGCGCCGCCGCCGCCGTGCCCGCCACCGCGAGCAGGCCCACCGTCCAGCCCGCCACGTCACCCGCCAGCGCCAGCCGGGGCGCGTCCTGGAGCGACGTGGCCACCGCGGCCAGGTGCACCCCCTGGAGCATCGCGACGGCGCCCAGCCACGGCGCCATCCGCTTGAAGGCGCGACCCGAGGAAGAACGGGGGGCGTTCATCGCAGCTTCTCCATGGCCTTCGAAAGCTCCGTGAGGGTGTTCGTCGTGCGCACCGCGCCGATGAAGACGTTGAGCATGGGCTTGAGGCCCTCCAGCACCAGCGGCACGTCCTGCAGGCTCACCTGTTCCGGTGGACGCTTCAGGACCCGCAACGCGGCGGTGTGGATGGCCATCTTCGCGGTGAAGTCACCCAGGAGCGGCTCCAGGTGATGCATCAGCACGTCGTGCCAGCCGGGGGAGGCTGACGGGGAGGACGGGGAAGTCTGCACGTCACCTCCGCGGGGGGGAAGACCCCCAGCGTAGGGACATTTCGAACCCGGTACGAGGGTTCGACTGCTCCCGAACCCGCAGAAAGTGCGCGGGTGGGCCTGAATTCCCCGTGACCCCGGGAAAACGCTGCGGCTAACGGCGGCGCGGCTTCTTCTCTTCGTCCGGCTTGGGGGCCGGGCGGGGCTCATGCGGGCCCTTGAGGATGTCCTCGAAGCGGGACTTCTGCTTGCGGCGCTTGAAGAAGAGGGCGGTGCGGCCCAGGAGCTGCGCGAGCTCCGAGCCGGTGGCCTCGGCGATGCTGTCGGCGCCTTCGTGGCGGCCTTCCGGGCCTTCGTTGATCTTCACCTTGATGAGCTCGTGGTCGTTCAGCGCCTGCTCGATGGCGGCGATGACGCCCTCGGTGACGCCGGACGAGCCGACGATGACCACCGGCTCCAGGTGGTGGCCGAGGGCCCGCAGGTGGCGGCGTTCTTTCCCGGTGAGGGGCATGGGGGGTGTCTCCTTGAAAAGGCGCGCACCCTACTTCTTTTGCGACGCCATGCGGACCTCTCGCATCGCATCGATGTGGTCCGGTTGCAGCTCGACCGTCCGCTTGAAGTGCTTGAGGGCTCCGGTCGCGTCGCCGCACAGCTTGGCGATGACGCCCAGGAAGTAGTGGGCGGGGGCGCACCGTTCGTTGCGCTTGATGGCGCCCTGGATTTCGCGGAAGGCCTCCGGCTGGGCGGCCTTCTTGTCTGGAGAGGCGAGGAAGCGCGCGTAGCCCCGCCAGGCGAAGAACTCGGGTTCCTCGGCGTTGAGGGCGATGGCGTCGGTGAGCATCTTCACGGCTTCCGGGTACTTGCGCGCCTTCACCAGGATGCAGGACTTCTGGAAGAGCTCCTCCGCCTGGAGGATGGCCTGGATGTCCACGCCGTCGCCGCCGCCGCTCTTGAGCTCCTCGATGTAGGCCGCGCGGCTCTTGTCGTCGGAGAGGGCTCGGTAGGCGTCACCGATGTACGCGAACACCTCCGCCTTGAGCTTCTCCAGCTCCGGCGGGGCGCCCTGGGGCAGGGTGTCCGGGTGGTAGAGCTTGGCCAGGCGGAAGTAGGCGATCTTCACCGCGCTGCCTTCGGTCTGTTCGGTGAGGCCCAGCCGCTGGAAGTGGTTCTGGCCCTTCATGGTCGCGGCGAGCTGGCGCAGCGCGGGCAGTTCGTCCGAACCGGGGGCGGGACCCGAAGCGGCCGGGGCCGCCGGAGCGGCGACGACGGGCGGAGCGGGTCGGGCGGCACCGGGACCCGCTACGGGAGCGGCACCGGCGGGAGCACCTGGGGGACGCGCACCGGGGCCCGCGGTGGGAGCGGCTCCGGCGGGGGCTCCCGGGGGACGCGCACCCGGACGCGCGGCACCGGGCCCCGCCACGGGGGCGGCACCGGCGGGGCGGGGCGCGGCACCCGGACCGGCGACGGGCGCACCGGGCGCGGCACCCGGACCCGCGACGGGCGCACCGGGTCTGGCTCCGGCGCTCGCGGCGACAGGCGCACCGGGAGCGGCACCCGGACCCGCGACGGGCGCACCGGGTCTGGCTCCGGCGCTCGCGGCGGCAGGCGCGCCGGGCGCGGCGCCCGGACCCGCGACGGGCGCACCCGGACCCGTGGCTCCAGGTCCCACGGTGGGCACGGTGCCGGACGGACGGGTTGGCGCCCCAGGTCCCACGGTGGGCACGGTGCCGGACGGACGGGTCGGGTTGCCCGGGCCCGCCGTGGGCGCGGCTCCGGGGGCTCGGGGCGCTGCTCCTGGCGCGGCGGCGGCAGGGCCGGAGGCCGGAGGCGGCGGCGCTGTCTGCGCGCGCGAGGCCGCCGCGAAGGAGACGCCGTTCAGCTCCTTCAACAGGAACGCCACGCGCAGCAGGTGCTCCGCGTCCTGCGGCACGTCCTGGAGCAGCTGCCCCAGCGAGCGCACCCCGTCGATGAAGGAGAGCGCGCGGACCTCGTGCGGCGTCAGGCGCAGCTCGCTGGAGGCCACCCGGCCCCCGGACTTCATGATGGGCATGGGCAGCACGAAGGCCAGCCGCCGCTTGAGGTCCGCCGTCGGCATGCGCCGCACCTGGTCGCTGAGCAGCGCCCAGCGATTGCCCAGCGGCATCGCCTTCTGCGCGGGCAGGTCCCGCGCCTCGAAGGTGAACGTCCCGGACTCCGCCCGCAGCGCCTTGCCCAGGATGCCCAGCGCCCGCTGCGACAGCTGCGTGAACGCCGTCGCCGGCTGGAGCAGCCCCAACCCGAACAGCGCCGCGAGCAGGTCGCCTCCGAAGCGCTCCTTGGAACCCTCCGCCTGCTGGAGCTGCTCCGCCGTCAGGAGCCGCGCGCCCATCAGCGACACGCCCAGCGCGTCCTCCGCGTGCGACGAGTCCACGTGCTCCGGACTGCCCTTGCGGAAGTGGATCGACAGCGTGCGGTCCGAAAGCCCCAGCGTCAGCAGTCCCGTCTGCTCGCCCGCGGCGATGCGCCCATAGAGCTGCAGGGGCGAGCACTGCTGGAGCTGCCCCTGCGGCGGCACCGTGTTGGTCCCGTCATCCGCCGGTGCCTGCGGTGCCTGCGGAGCCGCCGCGGCCGGAGCCGCTCCCGCCGGACGGGCCGCCGCGACCGGAGGACCCGGAGGCCGCGCGGCCGCGACAGGACGTCCCGCCGCATCGACGGGCGGACGCACGGCTCCAGGCCCGGGCCGCATCGCGCCAGGGCCCGCCATGGGCATGGCACCAGGACCCGCGGTGGGGGCCGCTCCAGGGCCGGCCATGGGCACGGCGGCCGGACCCGAGACGGGCGCGGCGGCAGGGCCGGGCGGAGGCGGAGCGATGGCGGCGGGCGTGGATTGCAGCAGCGACGCGGGCGCGCCGTCTCCCCACAGCTCACGAGGGAACGCGTCCCGCACCTCCGGGAAGCGCCACGGGAAGGCGAACTGCAGGCCATCGCTGGAGACCTGGAGCTTGCCCTGGATGGAGCCGCTGTCGATGAGCAGCTCGATGGTCGCGCCCGTCAGGGGCCCCCAGGTGGTGCCCCGATCGTTCCGCACCCAGTACTGCCGGACCTCGCCCTCCGCCATGTGCCGTCCTGCTCCCACTCCCTCGACCACCGGGAGGATGGAATTTTATCGCCGCCCGTGCCCGCGTCCAAGCAGACGACCGCACACGAGCGGCCGGGCGGGCGTTTCAGGGCGTGGCGCCCTCCATCGCCGCCAGCCCCACGCTGGCCAGACACGCCGCGTCCGCCTGCTGCTCGGCGGGCGGGTCGAAGCAGTACACCTCGCTGTCGAAGACCTTGCAGATGCCCGCCGGGGTCCCCGCGCACGCCACCTTGCCGTACGCCGTGGTGCAGTTGTAGCCGCACACCGGGCCCGTCTCGCTCAGCTTGCACTGGGGCGCCGGCAGGCCCTTGCCCCACGCGCAGACCGCCGCGGGCGACGGGTCGAAGCAGGTGATGTGGCCGTTCTGCGCCTTGCACACACCCAGGGGCGTCTTCGCGCAGCGCACCCCTTCGGAGGCGTTCACGCAGTTGAATCCGCACGCCATCTGCACGCCGTTGCTGACGCACTGCGCGCGCGGCACCTGCCGGCCGAACACCGCGAACACCGCGGCGGGCGGGTCGAAGCACGTCACGTTGCCGCCCTGGCTGCGGCAAACACCCGCGGGCGTCTTCGCGCACTGCACCTTGCCGAAGTCCGTGACGCAGCCGTACCCGCAGCCCACCACCCCGTCGATGGTCTTGCACTCCGAGTCCGGCAGCGCGGCGCCGTATGCCTTCACCACGTACGCCGGCGGGTCGAAACAGGTGGCCTGCCCGTCGATGACGGTACAGCGGCCCTGGAGCGACTGGGCGCACCGCACGCGCTGTCCATCCGACTTGCACGCGTAGCCACAGGACACGTGTCCGTCGATGGAGCGGCACGTGGCGGTGGTCGCGTCAGGCTGCGAGGGCGGCGCGGCGAGCGTCAGCGCCAGCACGGTCATCAGGGTCGCGAGCATGGACCCCATTGACCCCCAAGCTTCGACCTCGCGCAAGTAAGGGTGATAAGCGGGGCGCCATCGTGGACATGGACGTCAGCGCAGTGCAGCTGGTGCTGTTGTGTGTCGCCGCGCTGAGCGCGGGCTTCGTGGACGCCATCGCGGGGGGCGGCGGGCTCATCAGCCTGCCCGCGCTCCTGGCGGCGGGCCTGCCCGCGCACGTGGCGCTGGGCACCAACAAGGGCCAGTCCGTGTTCGGCTCGGGCGCGGCGATGGTGCGCTTCGCGCGCGCGGGGTTGGTGGATTGGAAGCTGGCCCGCGCGACGTTCCCCTTCGGACTGATGGGCGCGTTCGGCGGCGCGGCGCTGGTGCTGCTGCTCAAGCCGGAGGTGCTCAAGCCGCTGGTGCTGGTGCTGCTCATCGCGGTGGCGGTGTTCCTCGCCTTCCGCCGCGCGCCGCCGAAGCGCGACGGTGTGGAGCCCTCACCCCGGCCGCGCGCGCAGGCCATCGGCGCGCTCATCGCGCTCTGCATCGGCACCTATGACGGCTTCTTCGGTCCGGGCACGGGCACCTTTCTCATCGTGGCGTTCTCGTCGCTCTTGGGCCACGGCCTGGCGCGCGCGTCCGCGGACGCGAAGGTGGTGAACTTCGCCTCCAACCTGGCGTCGGTGACGCTCTTCACGCTCCGGGGCGTGGTGCTGTGGAAGGTGGCGCTGCCCATGGCCGCCGCGCAGTTCACCGGCGCGTGGCTGGGCGCGCACGTGGCGGTGAAGGGCGGCGACCGGGTGGTGCGCGTCGTGGTGCTCTGCGTGGTGGCCGCGCTGGTGCTCAAGCTGGGACACGACGTGTGGCAGGGCTGGGCGGCCTGAGAGGCGCGCGCCGGCCCGTCTTCAGCCGATGTGCACGAGCAGGCACAGGCCGCGCTTCGCCACGGCGGCGGTGAACTTCTGGAGCTCCACGAAGTAGGACTGGCCGTCCACCAGGAGCGACAGCGTGCCCTGGTCCACGGACAGCGCGTCCACCTGGAACGTCTTGCCGTTCACCGTGAGCCGGTAGCGGTCCTGGCCCAGCGACTCCAGGTCCACCGGCACCGCTTCCTTCTGGCCCTGCTGCTTCGTGAAGTAACGCATGCGGAAAGGTCCCTTCCGAAAGGCTTGCGGGAGGAAGAAGGTCAGCGGCGGCGGCTCTTCAACGCCAGACGCCACGGGCTGATGCGGCCATTGGCGTCACCGCCACCACTGCGCGACGGCAGCGTCTTCGCGCGCTTCTGGTCGCGCTGGAAGGCGTGCAGCGTGCTCGCGAGCAGCGCCACCTCGCTGAGCTTGGAGTCCTCCTCGCCCAAGAGCGCCGTGTGATGGCGGGTGAGGAAGCTGGTGTCGTAGTCCCCGCCCACGAACTCCGGGTGGGACAGGATGCCGTGCAGGTAGCGGATGTTGGTGGTGATGCCCTTCACCACGTACTCGGACAGCGCGCGCTTGGCCCGCGCGATGGCCTCCTCGCGCGTGGCGCCCCATACGGACAGCTTGGAGATCATGGGGTCGTAGTAGTTGGGCACCGTGAAGCCCGCGAACACGCCCGAGTCGTCGCGCACGTTCGGGCCGCTCGGCACGCGCAGCGCGTGAATCTTCCCGGGGCTGGGCATGAAGTTGCGCGCCGGGTCCTCCGCGTACACGCGCACTTCGATGGCGTGACCGCGCGGCGTGGGAGCCTCGAAGAGGGGGAGCTTCTCACCCTCCGCGGCCCTGATCTGCATGGCCACCAGGTCCAGGCCGGTGACCCACTCCGTCACCGGGTGCTCCACCTGGAGGCGGGTGTTCATCTCCAGGAAGTAGAAGTTGCGGTGCACGTCCACCAGGAACTCCACCGTCCCGGCGCCCACGTAGTTGACGGCCTTGGCCGCCTTCACCGCGACCTCGCCCATCTTCGCGCGCAGCTCCGGCGTGAGGATGGGGCTGGGCGTCTCCTCCACCACCTTCTGGTGACGGCGCTGCGCGGAGCACTCGCGCTCGTTCAGGTGGATGGTGTTGCCGTACTGGTCGGCGAACACCTGGATCTCCACGTGGTGAGGCTTCTCCAGGTACTTCTCGATGTAGACCGCGTCGTTGCCGAAGGCGTTGAGCGCCTCGCTCTTGGCGGAGCGCCACGCGGAGTCGAAGTCGCCCAGGCCCTCCACGCGGCGCATGCCCTTGCCGCCACCACCGCCAGCGGCCTTGAGCATGATGGGGAAGCCAATCTGCTGCGCGTACTCGCGCGCTTCCTCGATGGTGCCGATGGGCTCGGTGGTGCCGGGCACGACGGGCACGCCCGCCTTGATCATGTTGGCGCGGGCGCGGGTCTTCTCGCCCATGGCGTCCATGGCGGCGGCCGGCGGGCCGATGAAGGTGATGCCGGCCTTCTCGCAGGCGCGCACGAAGGACGCGTTCTCGGAGAGGAAGCCGTAGCCGGGGTGGATGGCGTCCGCGCCGGACTCCTTCGCGACCTCCAGGATGCGCTCCTGCACGAGGTAGCTCTCGCGCGAGGGCGGGGGTCCGACGAAGTAGGCCTGGTCGGCGGTGCGCACGTGCAGCGCGGAGCGGTCTGCTTCGGAGTACACCGCCACCGTGGCGATGCCGAGGTCCTTGCAGGTGCGCATCACCCGGATGGCGATCTCGCCGCGGTTGGCGACGAGCACTTTGCGGATCTTGGGCATGGGCGCCCGTCTAGCATGGGGCGCCCGGGATTGCCCGCCTCTACTTGCGCAGGTTCAGGTACTCATCCATCAGCTGCTTCGCCTGGGCGAGCTTCGCCTCCACGAAGCGGTCGTCCTCGTCCGGCTCCGGGGGAGGAGCGGGGTGCGAGGGGGCCTCCACGGCCTTGCCATCCGGCCCGAAGTCCACCGCGGCCGCCAGCAGGTTGCGCGCGGCATTCCCGCTGAAGAGGCGGGCCAGCGCCGTCGTCTCCACGTCCAGCCAGCGCGCGGCCTGGCGCAGGACGTCCAGGTACTCGCCCTCCATGGCGCGGGGCGGGCGGCTGGGGGCGGCCATGCAGACGCGTGCGTAGCTGTGCTCCCGGTCCACGTACATGCCCATGGAGCGGTCGCGGAAGTCCCGGGAGAGCGCCTGCGTCATGGCGTCCACGTGCTCCTCGGGGGAGGACACCTTGCCGGACGTCTTGCCGGAGACGAGGGGAATCTCCGCCACGTGCCAGCCACTGTCGGCCAGCGACTCTGGACGGGGCTCCACCCACTTCACTTCGGGACACGGGAGGTCGAGTCCCTCGCACACGCCCTTGAGCGTCTGACGCAGAGCGGTGAGGTTTCCTTCGACGTCGGAGAGGAAGAGAACGAGTCGGCGCTGCTGGGACACGTGGGGGGCTCCTTGAGTGGCCCCGTGAAAGCCCCGGCGTTACCTGAGAATTTCCGGAAGTCGCCAAGCCCGCCTGCCCCCCAGGCGACGGGGGACCTGCGGGCGGCTCCAGAACTTCTTGGGGACTACTTCTACAGCGGGATGTTGCCGTGCTTGCGGGGCGGGTTCTCCTGCCGCTTGTCCTTGAGCATCTCCAGCGCGCGGATGACCTTGGCGCGGGTCTCTTCCGGACGGATGACCTCGTCGATGTAGCCCAGCTCCGCCGCCTTGAACGGGTTGGCGAACTTCTCGCGGTAGTCGTCCGTGAGCTTCTTGCGCTCGGCGTTGGCGTCCTGGGCCTTGAGCAGCTCGTTGCGGAAGATGATGTTCACCGCGCCTTCGGGGCCCATCACGGCGATTTCCGCGGTGGGGTAGGCGTAGTTGATGTCCGCGCGGATGTGCTTGGACGCCATGACGTCGTACGCGCCGCCGTAGGCCTTGCGGGTGATGAGGGTGATCTTCGGGACGGTGGCTTCCGCGTACGCGTAGAGCAGCTTGGCGCCGTGGGTGATGATGCCGCCCCACTCCTGGTCGGTGCCGGGGAGGAAGCCGGGCACGTCCACCAGGGTGAGCAGGGGGATGTTGAAGCAGTCGCAGAAGCGCACGAAGCGCGCGGCCTTCACGCTGGCGTCGATGTCCAGGCAGCCGGCGAGCACCGCGGGCTGGTTGGCGACGATGCCCACGCTCTTGCCGTTCATGCGCGCGAAGCCGACGACGATGTTCTTCGCGAAGTGCTCCTGCACCTCGAAGAAGTGCTTGGAGTCCACGATGGCGCGGATGATCTCCTTGATGTCGTAGGGCTTGTTCGGGTTCGCCGGGACAATGGACTTGAGCGACTCCTCGGCGCGGAACGGGTCGTCCTCACACGGCTGCGCGGGCGGGTCCTCCTGGTTGTTGGAGGGCAGGAACGAGAGCAGCTCGCGCGTCATGGCGATGGCGGCCTGTTCGTTCTCCGCGGCGAAGTGGGCCACGCCGGACTTCTGGTTGTGCGTGAGCGCGCCGCCCAGGGACTCCTTGGAGACCTCTTCGTGCGTCACCGTCTTGATGACGTCCGGGCCGGTGATGAACATGTACGACGTGTCCTTCACCATCATGATGAAGTCCGTGATGGCGGGCGAGTACACCGCGCCGCCCGCGCACGGCCCCAGGATGAGCGAAATCTGGGGGACGACGCCGGACGCCAGCGTGTTGCGCAGGAAGATGTCCGCGTAGCCGGCCAGGCTCTCCACGCCTTCCTGGATGCGCGCGCCGCCGGAGTCGTTGAGCCCGATGACGGGCGCGCCCACGCGGGTGGCCAGGTCCATGATCTTGCAGATCTTCTGGGCGTAGGCGCCGGACAGCGAGCCGCCGAAGACGGTGAAGTCCTGGGCGAAGACGAACACCTGGCGGCCTTCCACGGTGCCGTAGCCGGTGACGACGCCGTCGCCGAGGATCTTCTTGTCGCCCATGCCGAAGTCATGGCTGCGGTGGGTGACGAACTTGTCCAGCTCGCTGAAGGAGCCGGGGTCGAGCAGCAGGTCGATGCGCTCGCGGGCCGTGAGCTTGCCGGCCTCGTGCTGCTTGGCGATGCGGTCGGCGCCGCCGCCCTGCTCGGCCTGCTGCTCCATCTGCTGGAGCCGTGCGCGCAAGGGATCGTTCTCGGGGGTCGTGGCCATGGGGGGCCGCTCTAACACGATTGGAAGTCGCTGGCAGCGCTTCCCTTGCTCCTGGAGGGGTGGGCGAACGGCCTGGCCCCATGTGCATGGGACGGGAACGGGACGGAAGTTCAGGATTTCCGACACCGCGTCTTCCCGCGGAGGCGGCGGGTAGGGAGGCTGGCGATGCGTGCGAGGCCGGGAGCACTGCAGGTGGGCTCATTCCGGGGGGTGCCCATCCGGGTCCACGTGTCCCTGCTGGTGGCGTTGCCGCTCCTGGCGCTGTCGTTCGGCGGGGCGCTCCAGCGGGCGGCGGAGACAGCGGACGTGCCGCCGGGCGCGCTGGGCGGGCACCCGTGGGCGTGGGGGCTGGCGGTGGCGGTGGGGCTGTTCGTGTCGGTGCTGCTGCACGAGATGGCGCACACCTTCTATGCGCTGCGGCATGGCGGCCAGGTGCACGGCATCACGCTGATGATCATCGGAGGCGTGTCGGAGCTGGCGGAGGTGCCCAAGCGTCCCCGGGACGAGGCGTTGATGGCGCTGGTGGGGCCGCTGACGAGCCTGGGGCTGGCGGCGTTCCTGGGCGCGCTGACGTGGGTGGTGCACGGCCTGGGGATGTTTCAGGTGCAGTTCGCGTTCTTCACGCTGGCGATGCTCAACGCGGTGCTGGGGGGCTTCAACCTGTTGCCGGCGTTCCCCATGGACGGGGGCCGCATCGTGCGCGCGGCGCTGACGCCCCGGCTGGGAGTGGTGCGGGCCACGCGGGTGGCGGCGGGGCTGGGGCGGGTGTTCGCGGTGATGTTCGGCGTGTGGGGGCTGGTGACGCTGAATCCGTTCACGCTGGTGGTGGCGTTCTTCGTGCTGATGGGCGCGGAAGGGGAGTCGCGGCAGGTGCGGATGAAGGCGCTACTGGAGCGCGTGCAGGTGGAGGCGCTGATGACGCCGCGGATGGTGGGCGTGGACCTGGACCTGTCCATGCAGGACGCGCACTGGGCGCTGCGGCACGAGCACGTGAACATGTTGCCGGTGACGAGCACGGGGCGGCCGGTGGGGCGGGTGACGTGGGTGGCGGTGCAGGCGGTGCCGGAGGCGCAGCGCGGAAGCTACGTGGTGCGTGACGCGATGGAGGACGGAGTGGTGGCGGACCTGCGCGAGGATGGATGGGCGGCGCTCCGGAGGATGGCGGAGGCGCGCGTGCCCATGGCCGCGGTGGTGGATGAGGACGGGCTGCTTGCGGGGACGCTGGACTGGAATGACATCCAACGGGGGCTGGCGCGCGCGGAGGAGGCGGAGCGCCAGCGGTCGCGGACGGGGTGGCCTCGCGAGCGGACGGCGTAGGACTCCAGGTGAATAGGTTCCCTCCGGCCACGTCGGGATGGGTGTCTCCCACAAGG
Organism: Corallococcus sp. AB011P; assembly: GCF_003611605.1. NCBI lineage: Bacteria > Pseudomonadati > Myxococcota > Myxococcia > Myxococcales > Myxococcaceae > Corallococcus > Corallococcus sp. AB011P. The sequence goes on along the minus strand of NZ_RAVX01000002.1, from coordinate 292,247 downwards.
AAGCCCCATGAAGAGCCTGCTGGTTGGAATGATGTTGGCGTCGACGCTGGGTGCCGGTCCCTCGAAGACGGTGGAGCTGGTGGGCACGGTGCACAGTGAGGACATCGGCAACCAGAGCTCCAGCCGAGCCACGTGGCTGCCCACGCAGCCCAAGCGCATCGAGCAGTTCGAGTTCCACCTGAAGCGCCCCATGAAGGCCGTGCAGCTGGAGTACCAGTGCCACCTCCAGGACATCGGTGATTCGGGGTGGCTGCCCGAGGGCACGCCCTGCGGAACACAAGGCGAGTCACGGCGCCTGGAGGCCTTCGGCATCCGGCTGCGCGGCGAGGGGGCGCATCTGTACACCGTGCGCTACTGGTGCAAGGTGGAGGGCATGGCGCGCCCCATGGGGCCGCTCATGGACGGCGCGATGTGCGGCACCACGGGCGAGAGCCGCAAGCTGTTGGGCATGCAGGTGGAGCTGGTGCGCAAGTAGCCGCGCTCAGGTCGTTGCTCGCCAGCCGATGGCCGGGAAGCGCTCATGTCCAAGTCAGGGGCGGTACCGCTCTGCCTCCCGGAAGAACCGGGTGAGCGAGTAGTCCAGCAGCGCCTGGCGGGACTGCATGTATCGGCGGGCACGGAGGAAGGGCAGCCAGACGCGCTTGCCGACTTGCACCTGGGACTCCTCGAGCTTCTTGCGCGGCACCCACGTCCCGCCCAGCCGCCGCACCAGCATGCCGCCGAGATAGGCCCCCACGGCCGGTGCGGTGTGCGCGTCGATGAGGTCGCGCTTGTACCGCTCCGGGAAGTTCTCTCTCCAGAAGTAGAAGTCGAGGTCCGTGAGGGACTCGGGCATCTCATCCATGAGGGAGGCCACCTGGGGATGCAGCGCCGCCACGAGGCTTTCCGACAGGTCGCCGTAGGATCCGTGGACGCGCTCCGGGTTCTCCACGTCCGCTGGCAGGGCGGCCGGTAGCCACTCCTCCGGCTCGGGTGGCTGGAAGGCATTGAGCTCAGCGATCTTCTGCTGCCGCTCGCTGATGGGGAACGCGTCCGGCAGCCGCGAAAGAAGCGGCGCCAGGTCCGGGTGGAATCGAGGTTCCACCGGAGCAAGCGCGGCGCTGCGCTCTCGCAAGGTGCGCAGCACCGTGCCGAAGTCGAGGTCCGGCCTCAGGTGAACATGGGCACGGGCCTGTGCCACGCGTGCTTCCTCACTGGCGAAGTCGGCGGCGGTGGGCCACATCACCAGGAGGACGGAGCCGTTGGGGAGCTCTTCCACACGATGAGCTGGAGTCGAAAGCATTCGCTCGCGGCCTACGGTCTCCACCAACTTCGGACCGAAGACATTGAGCCAGAACAGTTCATAGACTTTATCGAATCCGTCTCTACGAGAGATTCTCTCATCGCGGCGGAAGTACGGCGCTCCAGAAAGTTGCCGATCCGCCATGCCGTGAGCCATGGCATAGGTGACCGGGAAGTGCAGAGCCCACGCTCTGACCATCTCAACAAACTCTTGGCAACGCTCCGTCCGCGCAAAGAAAGACAGTGGTTGGATGACAACCGAGATACCCAATTCGGAAGGATGAGCGCCGCCGAGGTTGAGCGTCATATCCAACGCGGGATGGCTCGTACGGTACAGCCCGAGGGATACACTCCTGGCCTTGTCCTCTTCCGCGAGTGCTTTTGAAATCGCTGCGCGGGAGTATTTCCGCCGCCGCTTTCCCTCGACAACATCCGGCATCCATTCGCCCGCATACGTCTCAAGCGCTTGTAGGAAGGGCTCCAATTGTGGTTCGAGAGCGACTCGCTCGTCGAATGAGCCTTCGACGGACAATCGCAGGCGATCCTCCGCGCGCAGCTCATGGAACTCCAGGATCTTCATTGGAACTGCACCTCCACACCCGTGACGTCGCTCTCAGCATTCCTCACAGCGCGATCAAGCGCATCAAGATCTTGGGGCTTGAACTTCCCTCCCTCATAGATGACTCGAACTCTCTGAACGTGCGCATCCTGCACGAGCCCAGGCCGACGGATGGCCAACGTCTCCCCGTAATACCGAAGTGCCTCGCTCGCATCCGCGATCAACTGAGCTTGGAGAGGCCGCTCCTTCAGCGATGAAAGGTCCCTGCTCTTGAAGCTGAACGTCTCCACACGAGGCGGCTGGCCGGCAGGTGGGCGCTCCTCGATGACGAGCACGTCCGCGAAGCGCAGGTCCGCCTTCGCCACTCCCACATGCGTCTCGATTCGGGGTTGGGTGAAGTCCTTGAGCCACCGTCGCTGCGCCCGCGGGAGGGCCGCATCCGCCTCCAAGATGGAGGCCATGGTCTGCTCGAAGGCCAGTCCGCGGGCATAACAGGTGCGCATCTCCTGGTAGCCCGCCCACTTCAGGGGACCCTCGGCGGTCTCACCGTTCAGGAGCTCCTTGAGCCGCCGCCCTCGATAAGCGACGTAGTCGCGCCAGAGCCCTGCACCCTCCTCGACCCCAGGAGGCGGAGCATCCAGCTTGGGGGACAGCTGCTTCAGTACCTTCACGTCCTTGGGCAGGCGCGGGCCCAAGGCTTCCAACTCCGCCTGGAGCAGCTTGGCCTCCGCAGCGGACACGCTGGCGTCCCGCGCCAGGAGGGATGAACCGCCACCCCTCTTCCCAGCAACGCCCCGCGTTGCGGCGGACCCAGCGGACTCGCGACGGGCCTCCGCCAGCATCGCCTGCGCCTTCGCTGGGTTGCCGCGTGCCTCGGACAGCGCCAGCAGCCCCGCCTCGCCCCACTCGGCGGCCACCAGGGCACCCTCGCGGCTCGCCTGGAGATAGCGGAGCAGGTCGCGAGCGGCGGTGACGCCCAGTTGCTCTTCCAGGCGCCCCATCAGCGCCTTCACACCGTCCAGGTCCAACGCCGGCATCTGGAGCCGTCGCAGCCCTCCTCGCGCCTCCACCAGGGCCCGTGCGCCCTTGCCTCCGGCGTACAGCGCCACGGCCAGCGCGGCTGGCGCCAGCTCACGGCTTGCCTGCTCGTACTTACCCTGCGCCAGTGAGTACGCCCCGTGCCCCGTCCCCGCCACCAGATGGTAGAAGCCCAGCGGCACACCGAAGGTCAGCTGATCAAAGGCCCCGGCCGAAACGCTTCCCGGCGAGTAGTGCCGCTCCATCAACGCCTTCTGCACTTCGTCGAGGGCCGCCTGATAGGGCGGTGGAAGCTGGCTGCGCTTCGCCATCATGAGGTCCGCGTACCGGGCCTCACCACTCATGGCGGTACTGGAAAGCATGTCCCGGCCAGCACGCCCCAGGCCGCGCAGCACGTCATTGGCCTGCTCTCTGCGCTCTGGGAAGTCCTCCAGTGTCAGGCCACGCCGCTTCAACTCCTCGCGGACGGTGGCCATGCTCCCCAGTGCCTCCCCCAGTTGCTTGTCGCGCGCCAGGAGTTGCACCACTCCTCGCAGCTCGTCGTCGAAGGAGGAGTGGAGGACGAAGAGGGCGAACACCTCGGCATGGGGGCTGCCGTACTGCTCGGTGGCCGTGACGAGAAAGGCCGCGCGCTTGCGGCCGAGGACTTCCGACGCCTGCGCGTCGAGCGGCCCCAGGGCACCCAGCCGCACTGCATCCCAGTCCTCCAGCGACTCCACCAGCGAGGCCATCTCCACCCCACGCTGCATGGTCACGAATTCCGCGGGCGAGGCACATGCCAGGAAGGGTTCGAGCACCTCCTGGCTGGAGTCCAGGTGGGGCCAGCCCGAGGGCACTGCCGTGCCACCACAGGCGATAACCCGGCCGCCGGCCATCGCCTTCGGGTCCGGTGCACCCGCACCCTCGCCTTCCCCCAGCAGGGGCTCGCGTCGACGGAGTAGGAGCGCATCCGTGCTCTCCACGGCTGAGGCTGACTCCTCCCCCTGTGACGCACCGCCCGCCGTACTCCGCAGCGCCTGGGCTGAAACGGAGAAGGGCCTGGAGGCCAAGGTGGCACCATGATCGGGCCGGGTTGGCAGCGAGGCGCAGCCGGCAGTGAGCATCGCCGTCGCCAACAGCAGGCCTACGCCTTTGCGTAGCAGACGCTCAGCGCACATTGTCCACCCCCACACCCACGGCAGCGAAGGCACCCGGCCGCAGCGTCCCCTCCGCCTCCGGGTAGAGCACGGTGCCTCCCTGTCCCACCGCGTACAGTTTCCCCCCGAGGAAGCGCCACCGGGCCTCTCCCGCGACGAGGTAGCGCGCACCCAACTCGCCCATCCCCACCGCGAGCCCTGCCACAGCCACCGTGAAGTCCCTGTGGAAGAGCTGCACCTCCAGGCGCCCGTCCATGTCCACACGGCCCCAGGTGAAGGCCTCCGCGCCCAGGGTGAGGCGAAAATGTCGCTTTGCCAGGACGCCCAGTCGCTCCTTGTCCCAGCTCAGAATCACCTCGCCGTAGGCCGAGTACCCGTCCGGAAAGGACGCGTGTGCCAACGGCAGGGCGGACGGGCCCGCGACCTGGAAGCGCGCCAGTTCGTAGTCAGGGCCAAAGGCCCCCTGCCGAAAGCCTCCGCGCTGCATGCGCCCCTCCAGGCGCGCCCGCAGGTCCATTGTTGGCGACACCGACTCCACGCCCAGGCCGGCGACCGCGCCCCATGTGCCTCCCTCTCCTGGACGTCCACCCCAACCACCCAGCAGGTGCAATTCGAAGCCACCGTCCTGGCTCCCGCTCTTCAACACGATGGCCGTGCCATCCAGGTGCGCCAACGTCATCGGCTCAGAAGCGCCGCCGGCCTTCCCCCAGTCATGCACCGCGGACAGGGACACCATGTAACGCGAGGAGTGTAGAGGCCGGCCGGAGAGGACGTACTGCAGGTCCAGCTCGACTTCCGCTCCGGCCAGACGTGCGCCCAACACGTCCGAGGCGAAGGCCTCCGCGTACACCGGGCCCAGCGTACCCGTCACCACCGCTCCGGCTGGGTGGTAGTCAGGGTTGCCTCGGTTGTTGTAGCGGCGCACCAGATGTCCGGACAGCAGGGTGTAGGACTCCAGGGTGCCCATCCACAACGAGTTCGGTGCGTCACCTCCCACCGTGAGAATGCGCACCACCTGCCCCCAGTCGGACAGCGTGTCCCAGTCCTCCTTTCTCACGAAGCCGCCTCCGGCTCCGCCACCCCACAACCGCAGCCGCACCGGAGCTCCCAGGTTGAGGTGGAAGGTCCCCCGTCTGGCCACCACCACCTTGGGCTCCAGTTGCACGAAGCCTTCGTCTCCACCCACGCCGTTGTTGGGCAGGAGCGTCAGAGACGTGGCTTCCATGCGCAGCAGGCTCACCCACTGCGAGTTCGAGACAGGGTCCGCAGGTGAAGAAGGAGCCTCCGCCTCTTCGGAGTCCTGCGGGATGACCACCTCCTGCGCCCAGCCTGCCCCGGACAACAGCCCCAGCAGCATGGCGACAAGGCTCCAACGCATGAACATCGACGCCTTCTGTGAGAGGCCCCGCCAGGGGCGAAAAATACAGAGAGTCGCTGCCCGGTCTGACAGGACGCCGGCCCACGGGTGAATGCATTGAGTCGAGCGCCGCCGCTAGCCTGGCGTCTGGTCGGGTGTCTCCCACAAGGAAGCCCCATGAAGGCCGTGCAGTTGGAGTATCAGTGCCACCTCCAGGACATCGGTGATTCGGGGTGGCTGCCCGAGGGCGCGCCGTGCGGAACGCAGGGCGAGTCACGACGCCTGGAGTCCTTCGGCATCCGGCTGCGCGGGGAAGGGGCGCATCTGTACACCGTGCGCTACTGGTGCAAGGTGGAGGGCATGGCGCGCCCCATGGGGCCGCTCATGGACGGCGCGATGTGCGGCACCACGGGCGAGAGCCGCAAGCTGTTGGGCATGCAGGTGGAGCTGGTGCGCAAGTAG
>NZ_RAVX01000002.1:0-286314 GCF_003611605.1 Corallococcus sp. AB011P | reverse complement strand
GCGCTACTGGTGCAAGGTGGAGGGCATGGCGCGCCCCATGGGGCCGCTCATGGACGGCGCGATGTGCGGCACCACGGGCGAGAGCCGCAAGCTGTTGGGCATGCAGGTGGAGCTGGTGCGCAAGTAGAGTCCGGATTGCTTCGGAGACACGATGGCCCGCCCTGGGGATTGCCCGGAGCGGGCCGTTTCGCGTCAGGAGCTTCGATGCTTACGCGCTGTGGCCATTCAGCTTGAAGATGACCTCGCTCTTGCGGTTCTTCTCGACGGACACCCGCTTCAGCCACACGACTCGCGAGCCACAGCGTTCCTGGAGCAGCTGTCGCAAGCCATCGGGATCCGCGATGCCACTCACGAACAGCAGAGTGCTGAACTCCCTGTGTTCTTCCGCCGCCCAGCTCTTCGTGAAGTAGAGGTAGTTTGGACGGATGGCGACCTCGCCTCCCTGATAGCTCGCCCTGTAATAGTCTCCTCCCAGGTAGTCGCTGTAGTGCGCGTTGAAAGGAATCCCGAGCACGGGACCCAGCGTGCGCAGCGCGGCTTCGACATCCGGTTCCCAGACTCCGTACTCGTCAAACACCTTGGCCGTCATTCCAGGCCCCGTTCAGTTCTTCTCCGGCAGCGACCAGTTCATCTGGAACCGGTGCGAGCCATTGGGCGCACTGTCCAGCCAGCCGGTGATGCTGTCGCTCTTCGCGAGCAGAGGACCCAGCTCCGTGCTCGCGCCGAAGAACGCGGCCAGGCGCTCGTCGCCCATCACGTCCATCAGCGACACCTGGGAGAGGCCTCGCGCCACCTTCTTCGGATCCAACGTGAACTCCACCGCGCGCTTAAGCGGCCCGCCCTTCTCCGGCAGCGCCGCGAGCATCGTCTGGGTCACCGTGGAGTCATTGCCGAACACCAGTTGCTTGCCCTTGAGGCGCACGTAGATGCTGCCGCCCTTGGCCTCCATCGCGTAGCCGTCCTCCAGCGTCTTGGCGCCCGGGAACTTCGCCAGCGGAGCCAGCGCCGCCTTCACCGCCGCCGCGTCCGTCACCTCCGCCGCCAGCGCCTGCTTCGCCGCGAAGAAGCGCACCTCCGGCTTGCGCAACGAACCGCGCACCGCCACCGAGTCCACGCCGAACAACACCTGCCCCGTCAGCTGCTTCGCCAGCGCGTCCGTCACCGCCTTCACGTCCGCCGCCGGGCACGTGGGACACACCGTCCGCACCGCGTCCGCCACGGACTCCACCGCCTGCGCCACGCCCGTCGGTGCCACCTGCGCCCTGGCGAAGAGCAGGCCCGCGGGGGACATGGCGCCGTAGGGGCTCGTGCCCTTGGCCTGGAAGGGCGGCAGCGGCAGCTTCGTCGCCGTGCCCTCCACCTTCAGCCCCGTCGCCGTGCCATCCAACGCCAACACGCCGTCCTTCGTGGACACGAACAGCGCGCCCGGCACCGTGGCCATCCGCGCGTCCGCGGCCGGCGCCTTGAGCGCCACCAGCTTCGCGGCCTCCTTGCGGAGCGCGTCGTCCGAATCCGTGCTCAGGAAGGCGCAGGCCTCCTGGCCCTTGATGACGTAGCCGCCGAAGCCGCCCGTGGCGCTCGGCGCGCGCAGCGTCGTCACGCCCTTCACCGTGCCCGCCTTCACGTCGCCGCTGCGCGCGAGCACGTTCGCCGTCGCTTCCTGGAACACCTTCGCGTCCTTCACCCGCGTGCACGCGATGCGGCCGTCCTGCCGCATGGACACCGTCAGCGGCCCCGTCACGTCGATGCCCTGCGCCTCCATCACCTCCGGCTTCCCGAGGTCGAGCCGCAGGATGGGGTGCAACTCGCCGCGCCACGCCTCCGGGTTCAGCAGCTGCGAGTACGCCCCGGCCCGCGTCAGGAACGCGTTCAAACCCTGGAGCTGATCCAACTGCGGGACGTGGAGGACCGTCACCGTGGAGGCGGCGACGCGAGGCGCGGGTGCGGCCGCCAGCGTGGCGGCAAGTGCGAGGGCGAGCATGCCCCCACCTGAGAGCGCCCCACCGCCCCTGTCAAGGCACTCCCACCCGGGACGCCCACCACCAACGTCCGCGCGGTGCCCCGCTTGCTGCCCTACGCCGGCAGACGCCCCGTGTTGGCCCAGTCAATCATCCGCTCCGCCAGCTCCTCCGCGTTGCGGCGCAGGTAGGCCAGCTGCAACACCTCGTCGTCCGTGCACGCCAGCGCCATGCGCACCCGCACGCTGTCCGCGAACCGCAACACCTGCCCGATGCTCAGCGACGCCCGGTCCTCCAGCGCCCCCGCGAACTCCGCCACCTCCGCCTCCGCCGCGCAGCCCTCCGCCAGCAGCGCCGCCACCCACGCGGACCGCGCCACCCGGTGCTCGCGCGCCCTCGCGTCCTGCAATTGAAGCCGCCACGGCTGCGCCTCCCAGTGCGCCGCGCCCTGGACGTCCTCCACCCGCTCCCGCCCGCCCTGCGTCCGCGATTCCATCGCTCGCATCATCCGTGCCCCCTCTTCCAACAAGACCTGGGTCCATCCACGGGCGTGACCGGCAGCCTTCCTCTCGTCCACGAGCAGGGCTCGCGAATGAGCGACTTTCCGGAATAGACGCCTTCCACCTGTTTTCTTGCCCGCCCGGAGGGATGCTTCGACTGTCATGCGCGGACGCTCCCGGCAGGTGGGAAGGCCCCTCGCCGACGGCTGCTCCACACCGCCGGCGAGGGGTCACCGGGGTTCCCGGTGCATTCCTGCCTTGAGGGATTGTCACGAGCCGGTGCGAGTGGATTCAGCCCCCGGTGCGGGGGCGGGTGTTCACGCGGGGACAGTGAGCGGCACTCGGGACGGATTGGGGGAAAGCCGGGATTTACCGCATCCTCCGGAGTCCGGTTCCGGGGGACGGGGTGGTCGGCCGCGTCTTTGTCGGGACCGTCACGGCCTTCCGGGGGGAAGCCACCATGTCGAATCTGCTCGACCTGCCGCGTCAGGCATTGATGGACCTGCGCTCGCGTCTCAGGCACCTGCCGCTCGTGTCCCATCTCCACCGCCGGCACGCGCCCAACAGCCTGTCCCTGTCCAGTCCAGCGCCGCAGGACTCGGTGCTGGCGGATCCGCAACGCGTGGAGATGTGGCGCCGCGCGGTGGAGCGCTACGTGCGCCCCAACCAGGTGGTGGTGGACGTGAAGGCCGGCACCGGCCTGCGCACCTTCCTCGCCGCGCACCAGAACCCGCGCAAGCTGTACGCGGTGGATGATTCGCGTCTGTTGGACACCACGCAGTGGGTGGCCCGCCGCAACGGCCTGGACCGCATCGACTTCGTGCGCGAACCCACCTGGCACTTCCAGCCGCAGGAGAAGGCGGACGTGCTGCTGCATGAGCTGCTGGGAGATGCGCTGCTCGACGCGGGGCTCGTGCCCCGGATGTTGGATTTGCGCTCGCGCCTGCTCAAGCCCGGCGGCCGCATCCTCCCCAACCGCTTCGAGGTCTACGTGGAGCCCGTGCAGCTCCGCGAGGAGGCGTGCGTCCCGTTCATCTGGACGCAGCATCTGCCCCACGTGGACTTCCGCTGCCTCCAGTCGCTGCGCGAGGCGATGAGCCCGTCGTACTTCACGCGGCTGGTGCGCTCGTATGAGGTGGACCACCTGCTGTGTGAACCGGAGCCCGCGTTCGGGTTCGACCTGGAGACGATGCGCGCGGAGGGGCTGCCCTCGCGCGTGCGCATCCAGCGGCCGGTGGAGGAGGACGGGCGGGTGGACGGCTTCTGCCTGTTCTACAAGGTCGCCTTCGACGCGGAGCTGGCCTACGACGTGTCGCCCATGCGCGAGCGCAACACCACGGCGATGACGCTCCTGCGCGTGGAGCCGCGCGAGTTCAGCCGCTACGACACGCTGGAGTTCGAGCTGGAGCTGCCCAATCCGTCCGACCCGCGCACCTGGCGGTGGCAGTTCACCTGACGGCAGTGCCGGAGCCCGGAGTGATGCCCGGTGGACAGCCATCCTGTCGCCGGGTGTCGCCGGAGGTGGTCGCACTGCCTAGCTTGCAGTGCGCATGCGACCGCTCCGACTCCTCGTCCTGCTTCTCGTTTCCGCCGCCCCGCTGCCCGCGGCGGCCCAGGCTCCACGCACCGTGGCGGGCGTGTGTGGCCGCACCAACTGGGTCTGTGTGTCGGAGTGCATCGACGCGGAGTGCGTAGACAAGTGCATGCGCGAGGGGTGCGAGGACGCGCTCAAGCGGCTGAAGGCCTGCACCAGCAAGGCGGCCTGCGCGCCGGATGACACGGCGTGCGCGGCGAAGTCGTGTGGCCTCACCTGCGAGAAGTCCTTCGAGCCCGCGCCCAAGAGCCCGGAGAAGCTGGTGACGAACCCGTGCGAGGGCGACAAGGCCCCGAAGGGCACGGCCGTCCCCAAGGAGCTGGTGGGCACGTGGGTGCTGTCCGCGGCGAGCATCCCGGACACGGACCAGGGACAGGCGGAGCGCATCGACGTGCAGCCCCGGTCCGACTACGCGCGGGCGCTGCAGGTCACACCGAGCGGCTGCTTCGTGCTGCGGACGAAGCTGGATGACGCGACGCTCGGGCGCGGCAGCACGCTGGACGTGCGCGCGTGGGGCCGGCTGGAGGTGAAGGACAAGAAGCACCTGGCGCTGCGCACGCAGGACGGTCAGGCGGTGGGCCCGGTGTGCGGCAAGCAGCGCGTGGTGCCCCTGTCCCAGGGGAAGTTCAAGGGCGGGGAGTTCACGTACGCCATCGAGGAGAAGGACTCGCTCGTCCTCACGGTGCCGGGCGCCACCCGGCAGACGTTCCAGTTCGAACGGGAGAAGCAGGAAGCGCCGGAGCCGCAACCCAAGCCTTGAGGACGACCTTGCCCCCACCGGGGCGCACGGGTGAGAAGGACGCCATGGCAGGTCGCGAGCGGATGGCGAGCATGGACACGGCGTGGCTCCAGATGGAGGAGCCCGCGAACCTGATGATGATCACCGCGGTGCTGTGGTTCGACGGCGCCGTGGACCTGGAGCGCCTGCGCGCGGTGGTGCGCGAGCGGCTGGTGGAGCGCTACCCGCGCTTCCGGCAGCGGGTGGTGCCCGGGCCGCTGGGCGCGCCGCACTGGGAGGACGCGCCGGACTTCAACGTGGACGAGCACCTGTCCACGCTGCGCGTGCCGGAGTCGGCGGGGCGCGCGGGGCTGGAGGCGCTCGTCGGGGACTGGCTGGGCGTGCCGCTGGAGCGCTCGCGTCCGCTGTGGCACTTCCACCTGATTCGAGGCGCGCCGGGCGGGGACGTGCTGCTCGCGCGGCTGCACCACTGCATCGCGGATGGCATCGCGCTCGCGCGGGTGCTGCTGTCCCTCACGGATCCGGTGGACGCCGCCGCCGTGCCGGAAGTCCGGGATGAAGATTCCGAGGTGGTGACGCCCTCCGAGGTGGAGCGGCCACCTCAAGCTCCGGGCTGGATGCGGTTCGCCCGGGGCGCCCGCTCCGCGCTGCGCAAGGGCGCGGAGCTGGTGCGCGAGCCCATCCTCGCGGGCGACCTCGTTCGCGAGGGCGCGAAGGGGGCGGCGGCAGTGGGCAGGGTGCTGGTGCTGCCTAGGGATCCACGCTCTCCCTTGCGCGGACCGCTGGGCCCCCGGAAGCTCGCCGCGTGGTCGGAGCCCATTCCGCTGGAGAAGGTGAAGGCCGTGGGCCGCACCCTGGGCGGCACGGTGAACGACGTGCTGCTCACGGCGCTGACGGGCGCGCTGCGGCGCTACCTGGCCACGCGGGACGCTCCGCTGGAGGACATGCACGCGCTGGTGCCGGTGAACCTGCGGCCCCTGGATGTTCCGGTGCCTCGCGAGCTGGGCAACCGCTTCGGCGTGGTGTTCCTGCGGCTCCCCGTGCACCAGGCGGAGCCGCGCCGCCGCTTGCGCGAAGTGGCGAAGCGGATGGAGCACCTCAAGCGCTCACCGGAGGCCGTGGTGACGTCTGGCATGTTGGAACTTCTGGGCCGCACGCCCGCGGCGCTGGAGCGCGCCCTCGTGGAGATGCTGGTGGGCACCAAGGCGTCGCTCGTCGCCACCAACGTGCCCGGGCCGCGCCAGCCGGTGTCGCTCGCGGGCAGCCGGCTCGCGGGACTCACGTTCTGGGTCCCCCAGGCCGGCCACGTGGGCCTGGGGGTCAGCCTCTTCAGCTATTCGGGACAGGTGACCGTGGGCGTGGCCTCGGATGCGTCACGCGTGCCCGACCCGGGGGCCGTCGTCGCCGCGTTCCAGGAGGAGCTGGACGCGCTGGCGACGCTGGCTCCCTGAAGGCTCTCGTCGACCGCTACTTCGCGGCGAAGAGCTTGTGCGGGTCGTACTTGCCGCGCACTTCCTTGAGCTTCGCGCGGATGGCGTCCGGCCAGGCGCTGTCGAAGTGCTCCGCGTCGCGGACCTTGCCCATGAAGTTGATGGTCATCTCCGGCGACAGCCACGGCTTCAGCTCCGCGCGCAGGCCCTCCGTGGCGCCGGGCAGCACCGTCTCGAACAGCGGCGGGTGCATGCCCACCAGGCCGACGAGGAAGTTGCCGTTGCGTCCGCCCACCGCGGAGCCGCCCGCCACGTCCTTCTGGCAGGCGCCGCCCAGGTGCCGCAGCTCCAGCATGAAGTACGGCGTCTGCGCGCCCGGGCCCACGTGGCGCAGCACCGTGGTCGCGAAGTCCTGGTCCACGTGGGTCAGCATCATGCCGGTGGTCCACACGGGGCTGGGCTGATCCGGATCATTGTGGATGCGCGCCATCTGGGTCGCGGGCAGCTCGCCCAGCATGTCCAGGTAGAGGGGCGCCAGCGCGCGCAGGGGCGCCGCCAGCTTCGTGCCCTCCTCGACGGAGCCCGGGTAGGCGAAGCGCAGGTTGATGACCGTGCGGCCGCGCAGCGGGGGCGGGATGAAGTCGAACGGCGGGAAGCGCATGACGGCGATGCTCGTGGACACACGCGCGTCCGCCTCCGACGTCCACTTCACCCAGCCGCGCAGCACGGCCTCGATGTGCTGCTCCTCGAAGAAGAGGCTGCCCGCGTAGAGCGAGCGCAGCTCCACCAGCTTGACCTTCACCTCCGTCACGATGCCGAAGCCGTTCTTGCCGCCGCGCAGGCCCCAGAACAGGTCCGGGTGCTGTTCCGCGCTCGCCTCCACCGTCTCCCCGTCACAGGTGACGAGCGTGTAGCCCACCACGTAGTCGGAGCTGACGCCGTGGCTGCGCACCAGCGGCCCGATGCCGCCGCCCAGCAGGTAGCCCACCACGCCCACGTTCGTGGACGAGCCGGCGATGGGCGCCAGTCCGTGCTTCGCCGCCTCCGCGACGACCGGCTCCCAGCGTGCGCCCGCGCCAACGGTGGCGATGCGCGTCGCCGGGTCGATGCTCACGTGGTTCATCGCCTTCGTGGAGAGGAGCACGCCGGAGGTGATGGGCAGGTCCGTCCCGTGCCCCGTGGCCTGCACGGAGACGGGCAGGTTGTTCTCCCGGGCGAAGCGGATGGCCTCCGCCACGTCCTGCGTGGACTTCACCGCCACCACGTACTGCGGCGAATGGGTGACCACGACGTTGAAGCCGGCGCACTCCGGGGCATAGCCCGCGTCGTTGGGAGTGTAGACGGGACCGCTCACGCGGGCGGCGAGGGACTGGGTCATGGGGCGTTGCTCCTTCGTGTCAGCCAGCCCCTGCGGGCCGGGAGGGGGACTCGGGTGCGCTGCGGTGCCGCGTCCAGGGAGTACGAGCACGAAGCAGCATAAACCCGGAAGTCAGGTCAGTACACGGAAGCATTCGGCGACAACACGTACCGGGTGACGGCCTCCCGGCCTCCCGGCACCCCTACAACAGGCCGTGCTCCTCCAGCTTGTTGTAGAGCGTGCGCCGGCTCACCCCGAGCAGCCGCGCCGCCAGCGTGCGGTTGTCACCCGAGCGCTTCAGCGCATCCGCCAGGGCTTCCTTCTCCACGTCCTTGCGCCGTGATTCCAGCGTGACGGAGTCGGACGGCGACGGAGGCAGCGGCGCGGCGACGGGCGGCGGCGGGAGTCCCGGCTGGCGGGTGAGCTCGCGCGCCACGTCCTCGCCGGTGAGCGCGGGCCCGTCGGAGAGCACCACCAGCCGCTCCAGGAAGTTCTGCAGCTGGCGCACGTTGCCGGGCCATGGCTGGGCCTGGAGCGCCCGCAGGCCGTCCTCGCTCAGGGTGAACGGAGGCCGGCCGTTGGTCTTCGCGTGCACGTCCAGGAAGTGGCGGGCGAGGGACACGATGTCCTCCGGCCGCTCGCGCAGCGTGGGCAGCCAGAGAGGCACCACGTTGAGCCGGTAGAAGAGGTCCTCGCGGAAGGTGCCCCGGCGCACGCCGTCCTCCAGCGACTGGTGCGTGGCCGCGATGAAGCGCACGTCGATCTTCACCGTCTGCGTTCCGCCCAGCCGTTCGAACTCGCGCTCCTGGAGCACGCGAAGGAGCTTCACCTGCACGGCGGGGGACACGTCGCCAATCTCGTCGAGGAACAGCGTGCCGCCGTGCGCCAGCTCCACGCGGCCGGGCTTGCGCGTGGCCGCGCCGGTGAAGGCGCCCTTCTCGTAGCCGAACAGCTCGCTCTCCAGCAGCGTGTCCGGGAGCGCCGCGCAGTGCAGCTTCACGAACGGCCCCGCGCGCCGGGGACTGTTCTCGTGCAGGGCTCGCGCGGCCAGCTCCTTGCCCGTGCCGGACTCGCCCCTCAGCAGCACCGTGGCGGTGCCCTGGGCGGCCTTCACCAGCAGGGCCTTCACGTCCCTCATCGCGCGGCTCTGGCCCATGAGCAGGCTGTCCAGTCCGTCCGGCGCCTTGCCGGTGCCGCGCGTGGGCTCCGGGTCCTGGCTCGCGTGGAGCAGGGCCTTCTTCAGCGAAAAAAGGAGCTCCTCGCGGTCGAAGGGCTTGAGCACGAAGTCCGCCGCGCCCGCTTTCATCGCCTCCACCGCGAGCGGCACCGTGCCGTGCGCGGTCATCAGCAGCACGGGCACGTCCGGCCAGCCGCGCCCCACCTCCGCGAGCAGCTCCATGCCGCTCATGCCCGGCATGCGCACGTCGCTCAGCACCACGTCGATGGGGCGGCGCGCGAGCAGGGACAGGGCGTCCTTCGCGTTCGACGCCGGATGCGGGGTGAGGCCCGCCTGGGTGAGCAGCGCGCCCAGCACCTTGAGCAGCGCGGGATCATCATCGACCACCAGGACGTGGCCCTTCAGTGCGTCACTCACGCGGCTTCTCCCTCGGATGCCGGGGCCTGGGAAACGGGGGCCGCCGGCAGGCGCAGGCGGAGGATGGTGCCATGGCCCTCGCCGCTCGTCAGGGACGCGGTGCCGCCGTGCGCCTCCGCCACGCGCCGCACGAAGGCCAGCCCCAGGCCGCTGCCCGTCGCCTTGGTGGTGAAGAAGTCGTCGAAGGCCCGCTCACGCGTGCGCGCGTCCATGCCGCTGCCGGTGTCCTGCACCTCCACCACCACCGCGCCGCCGTCCCGCAGCGTGCGCACGGTGAGGGTGCCGTCCTCGGGCATGGCCTCGAACGCGTTGCGCACCAGGTTCTCCAGCGCGTTGGCGAGCAGGTCCTCGTCTCCCGCGCACTCGGGCAGGTCGGGCGCGAGCTCCTTCTTGAGCTCCACCGAGCCCGGTGTCGCGAAGGCCTGGAGCGACAGCACGCCCTCCACCAGCCGGTTCAGGTCCAGCGGCCGGCGCAGCGGTTCGACTCGCGCGAGGCGCTGGTACGTGCCGGCTACGCGGTCCAGGCGCTCCACCTGCTCCAGCAGCAGGTCCAGGAAGTCCCCGTGCGCGTCCCAGGAGTGGCCGCGCGCATGCTCCTCTTTCAGGTACTGCGCGGCGCCCTTGAGCGCGGCGATGGGGTTCTTCAGGTCGTGCGCCATCTGCGCGGAGAAGCGGCCCAGCGTGGCCAGTTGCTCCAGGCGCTCGCGCTGGGTGACGAAGGCGGTGACGCCCCGCCGCGCCGCCGCGAGCAGCGCGAAGGTGATGGCGGTGGTGCCCACGACGAGCGCTCCGGATTCGGCGGCGAAGGCGCGGAAGAGCGCGAGGTAGGCGAACACTCCTACCAGCACGAGCACCCCGGCGTGCACCGCCGCGCTCGTGGCGCGCGCGTCCTTGCCGAAGAGCTGGAAGCGCAGGGACGCGGTGGCCATCACCGGCAGGCCCAGCAGCGTGCCCACGTTGCCCAGCTTTGGCACGGGCAGGGCCATGTCCGCCGCCAGGTCCGTGAGCAGCAGCGCGACGAGCAGCGTCAGCCCCAGCAGCATCAAGCCCGCTCGCGCGCGTTCGTCCGGGGAGACCGCGTGGCGCAGGTGGCGCGTGAGCAGCACGAAGCCCGTGGTGAGGATGGGGATGACGCCCACGGCGACCGCGAGCCCGAAGCGGAAGGTGTAGATGCGCTCTTCCAGCGCGGGCACGCCCATGGCGATGAGCATCGTCAGCGCGAGCGCGCCCATCACCGCGTAGGTGCCGTACAGGACCCGCGCGGAGCGGCGGCGGCGGCCCACGAACGCGAGGATGAAGTGCACCGCGCACGGCAGCGTCATCAGCGCCGCGGCGAAGCCCATCAGCCGCCAGCCGGTGTCCCCCGAACGCGCCAGCCCGAAGGCGGAGAAGTTCCAGGTGGACAGCGCGATGGAGAGCAGCGACAGCGGCAGCGCGAGGGGGCTTCGTCCCACGCGGGCGAGCGCGATGCCGGCGAGCGCGAGCTGCCCCGCGCACGCCAGCAGGCTGACCCACATGGCGCCCGTCATCGCGCGCCTCCGAGGCTCAGAGCATGCCCAGCCGGCGGGCGTTGGCGGGGTCGACCGCCGCTGACTCCCAGCGCCGCACCGCGGCCTCGCGCTCCGCGTCGGGCGCGTCCGCGTAGTAGCCCAGCGTGTCGTGCAGGGCGCGGCTCAGCTCCTCGATGGCCGCGAGCCGCACGTCCAGCTCGCGGTGTCGCAGCGCGGCCACCAGCCAGTCCGCGCGGCGGCGGCTGCGGTTCTCCGCCCACCACGCCGACCACTGGCGCGGCTGGAGACCCAGTGTGGCGCGGGTGACTTCGCGCAGGGCCTCCGCGGCGGCCTGCGCGCACATGGCGTCGTCGCTGCCGGTGAGGTTGATGAGGCCTTCGATGGCGTCGCGGTCGTGCAGCGTGCCCAGCGCACGGGCCGCCAGCGAGCGGCGCAGGGCGTCCCGGCTGGCCAGCTCCTGGCGCAGGTCGCGCAGGGACGCGTCCAGGCGCGGCAGGTGCTTGAGCGCGGCGGCGGCGACTCGCGCGGCGCTGGAGATGTCCGGCTCCATGTCGAACAGGCCGCGCAGCACGCCGTCCACCAGCTCCGCGTAGGGCAGGTTGCCCGCGGTGAGCAGCGCCAGGTAGCGCGTGTCCGCGTCGTTCGAGTCCAACAGCGGCGCCAGCGCGACGGCCGCGGGACGGCCCAGGCGCGACAGGGCGGCGGGGATGGGGCCCAGCTCGTCCGCTTCCGGCAGCTCCACGACGGGCAGGCGGCTCCAGGCGGTGGGGCCGGGGAAGTGCTGCGCGAGCACCCGGGCGCTGGCTTCCGGCGAGCGCGCCAGCTCCGCGATGGCGCTGGAGCGCTGGGACGCGTCCGGGCCGGTGAGCCGGCGCAGGAGCGGCGTGAAGTCCGGCGGCGGGCGCTCCTCCGGGGACAGCACGCGCGGGGGCAGGGAGGCGGCACGGCCCAGGTTGGCCACGCCTCCCCGGCCGAAGACGGGGTTCCACCCGAGCCCCGCGACCACGGCGGGCGCGGGAGCGGGCTGGACCGGGGCCGGGAAGCCGGGCACGTCCACGTCGATGGTGATGTCCTCTTCCGGCGCGCGCAGCTCGGAGACGCGCTGCTTGCGGAAGAGGATGAGCTCCTGGAAGGCGGCCGGCAGGTCCTGGCAGAACAGGATGTAGTCGCTGAGCCGGCGTTGGCTCATCGGCTTCTGGCCGCAGTCGCCGTAGAGGATGGCCACGAGGCGGCCCTTCACCTCCACCGGGTACAGGAAGACGGTGCGCGGGGCCTGGCGGCCGAAGAGCTCCAGGTAGTGCCGCGTGAGCGCGTCCGGCGGCAGCGGGCCCGCGTAGCTGCCGCGCGTGACGGCGACGGTGCGGAAGACGCTGCTCGCGTCCAGGGGGATGGAGACCAGGGAGAGGGCGTTCGCGTCCAGGCCCTCACCGCGCGAGTCCCAGCCACCTGCGGCGCCGCGCACCACGGCGAAGGCGGCCACGTAGTCGAACGTGCGGCGGCCGAAGCGCAGCGCCACGTCCAGCAGGCGGTTCAGGTCGCGCGTCGACTCCCGCAGCGCGGAGCGGGCCTGGGGCAGCGTCCACTCCGGCACGGCGGCATCCGGCGCGTTGGAGGCACCCGGGACGGGGGCGGGCTCCGGCGCGCGAGGACGGTTCGCGCCCTGCGTGGACGCGGGGTTGCTGAAGATGATGAACGACGGCTCTCCCCGAGGCGGCGCCGGGGGAACCGGCGGCTGGGTCGGCGTGGTGGCCTGGGCCGCGCGGGCCTGCTGCTCGGGCGCGGGAGGCCACACCGCGGGACGGGCGCCCGGGGGCTGGGCGGGGGCGCCGGGGCGGTTCGCGGACGGAGGCGCGGTGGGGGCAGTGCCCTGTGAGGTCTGGACGGTGGTGCCCGGTCGAGCGGGGCCCTGTGCCGGCTGCGCGGCCGGGGGCGTGCCCTGGGGGCCCTGTCCGGGGGCGCCCGGTCGAGCACCCTGGCCCGTGGTCGCGGGACCCTGGCCGCCAAAGCCCTGTGTCGCGGGCCCCGGTCCTCCGAAGCCCTGCGTCGCGGGACCCTGAGTGCCCGCGCCCTGCGCGGTGGTGCCCGGGCCTCCGAAGCCCTGCGTCGCGGAGATGCCCTGCGCGGTGCCCGGGCCTCCGAAGCCCTGCGTCGCGGGCCCGTGCTGCGCGGGGGGGGCGGGACGGCCCGCGGCCTGCGGCGGCGTGGCGTACGCACCGGGCGCGGCGGGTCGACCGCCCTGGGCGGAGCCCTGCGTCGCGGGCGCGGACGTGCCGGCCGGACCCACGGGCAACAGCACGGGCACGGACTGGGGCGGCGGTAGAGGACGCTCTCCCGGTGGGTAGAGCGTCGGCGGCGCGGCATTTCCCGACGCGCCCCGGTTCGGGGCCTGCGCGGGAGGCGCGGCGCGCGCGGGCGTGCCCGGCATGTTCAGCCGCAGGGGCTCGCGCGTGTACGCGGGAGGCGGGATGTCAGTGGGTGCCGGCGGTGGCGTGGGGCGCTGGACCGCGCGGGCCGTCGTCACCGGTCCCGCGGAGGTGTTCAGGCGCAGCGGCTCGCGCACGTACGCCGGGGGCGGGATGTCCGCGGGCTCGGGCTCACGCGAGGTGGCGGCGGGACGGGCTTCCGCGGGCACGGGCTCCTGGGCCACGTTGCGCGCCAGCTGCTCCACCATGTCCACCGTCATCGACTCGTCGTCCGGCGGCGGTGGCGGAGGAGGCGTGAGCGCTCCGGCCTGCTGGGCGACGGCCTCGGCCAACTGCACGAAGCGGGGCGGCATCGGCTGGCGGTAGATGATGGAGATCCACTCGCGCACCCTCAGCTCGATGGCGACCCACAGCTCCAGCGGCTTGCCCAGGAGGAAGCCGACTTCGTCCAGCTCCTTCTTGGGCACCGGGTAGGCGCACGCCACGTGCAGCGTGTTGCCGTCCAGGGACAGGGGGACGACGCTCAGGCGCTCGGCGATTTTCGGGGGGATGAAGCTGGCGACCTCGAGGTTGGGCTCGAAGTCCACCAGGTTCACGGGCCGGAAGCCGGAGACCTCGCCCATCATCGCGAGGACGTCCGCTTCGGAGAGGCCGCGCTCCAGGAGCGCGGTGTCCAGGTGGCCACCCTGGGCCTGATGCTGACGCAACAAGTCCCCGGCCTGCTCCTGGGACAGGAGGGCGCGCGAGACGAGGTGCTGGGCAAGACGCGAAGGCATGAAGGCCGCGGCATCTTACGGCCGCGGCCGCAAGGCACAATGAGCCGGTTTCAGCTCGGTTGGACGACGAAGGTGGACGTCAGCTTGTCATGGAGCGTCTGCCCGCGGCGGTCGAACAGCGCCATCCAGAAGCCGCCCAGGAAGAGAACAAAGGAAAGCCCGGCGAGCAGCGCCCGGAAGATGGCCCGGCCCGGGGTGGGCGCCATGCCATGGGTGTCCACCAACCGCAGGCCCAGGAGCAACCGTCCCAGGGTGCGTCCATTCCAGAGGAAGGCGGCGACCGCGCAGTACACGGTGGCGAGCACCAGCACCAGGACCACGCCCGGCAGCAGCACGGAGTGCAGCGCGCGCAGCCAGGCGACGAACGCGTCCAGCCCGGTCAGCCCCGGCTGCGGGCCCTTCACGCCCGCGACCGACGAGGCCAGGGTGATGTAGGCCGCCGCCACGGCGCTGATGGCCGCGGTGTCCACGGTGAAGGACAGCAGCCGGCGCCACAGCGAGGCGGGCCGCGCGTGGACCTCGCCCGTGGCTGGGACCGCCGAGGGCGCTGGGGCCCTCGACTTCGCGGGGGCGGCGGGGGCAGGGGCGGGCGAGGCTTCCATGCGGGACACTCCCGGAGCGGTCGCCGGGGACGTCGCGAAGGCCGGCGTCTCCAGCGGAGGCAGGATGGCCGGGTCCTCCATGACGGGAAGGCCCGGAGCGGCGTCCCGGCGAGACGGACCGGAGGCCTGCGCGGGAGCATCCATCAAGGGCAGGCCGGAAGACGCCTGCGATGCATCCCAGTGCTCGGCGGCCGACGGTCCGGAGGCGGGCTCCCGGCGGGGAAGACCGGAGGCCTGGGCCTGCGAGGCAGAGTCCATGTGCGGCAAGCCGGAAGCCTGGGCCTGCGCGGGCGCGTCCATGCGGGGCAGGCCAGGAGAACCCTGTGCGTTGCCACGCGGCTGACCCGACGCGGCCTGGGCCTGCGCGTCCATGCGAGGCAGGCCGGGCGACCCCTGGACGGGGTTTCCACGCGGCTGGCCCGAGGCCGCCTGTGGGCGCGGAATGTGCGGCTCCGTGCCGTAGGCCGGCGTGGGCGCGGAGCCAGGACGGGGCTCCGCGGGCTGCGCGGCGCGAGGCACGGAGACGCCAGGATTCTGGAAGCCCGGCTCCGACAGGGCCGCGGTGGGCGCGGCGCGCGGAGGCACGGCGGCCACCGGCGCTACGCCCGGAGGCGGCGCGGCGGGACGCGGAGGCTGCACGGCGCCAGCAGGCGCGTTCCCAGCGGGAGGCGTGGCGCGAGGAGGCATGGGCGCCGCCGCCCGAGGCGCCTGCTGCGCGGGAGCCCGTGCCGCCTGACCCTCCGCGTGCGGCGCGGAGGCGCGATCGGCCTGGGGCGCGGCAGGACGGGCCGCGCGAACCGGCGCATCCGCGAGGGACGCATCCGCCTGGGGCTGAGCCGCGCGTGCCGGAGCCGCCGCGCGAATCGTCGCATCCGCCTGGGACGCATCCGCGCGAGCCGGAGCCGCCGCACCCGCCTGGGGCGAAGCAGGGCGCGCCGTCGGAGCCGCCGCACCCGCCTGGGGCGAAGCAGGGCGCGCCGTCGGAGCCGCAGCGCGAATCGTCGCATCCGCTTGGGACGCGGGGGCCGGCGCGGGGCGAGCCGCGGGAGCAGGATTGGGCGCGCGCACGGTGGGCGCGGCGGGCGGCATGGGCGCCATTCCCGGACGAACCGACGGCGTCATGCCCGGCGGGGTGACAGGGCCGCGAGGCGGCTCCATCGCGAAGGCCGGTGTGCCGCGCAGCGTCTCCGGCTCCATCGGTTCGCTGTTCAGGGTGATGGGGTCGCCACCCATGTCCTGGGCCATGCGGTCCCCGGCCTTGCGGCGATCAATGTGGATGTCGCGGTCGAGCAGGCTCGGGAGGGGGGCCACCGCGGGTGGGCGCGCGGCATTGGCGGCGCAAGCGGGGCAATCTCCGACCGGCGGCAGCGAGGCGCCGCACTTCAGGCACTTGGACAACGGATCCTCCCGGTGACGCGGACAACCGTCGCCATGAAAGGCCGCATTCAGGCCTGTAGCAAGAAAAGGACAAGCCCCCGCCGGTCCCTCGCCCGAGGAACCGTCAGGGGCTCGTTCGCGCCATCACAACCGGCCCTGTGGGGACGGTGCGTGTGGGGCGCCTCACGCTAGGCGTGGACGCGGCGCCGTCCCGCTGCTCCCACCAGGAGAAGCACGATGATGGATCCCACGACCGACATGATGATGCCGGAGGCATGCAGGTCGAACAGCCGGCCGTTGCGCTCGAAGAGTGAACCGATGAGACCGCCCACCAGCGAACCCACCATGCCCAACAGGGTCGTGGCCACCAGCCCCATGCTCTGCTTGCCCGGCAGGATGGCCCGGGCGATGAGGCCCGCGATGAGGCCGATGATGATGAATGCGATGATCCCCATGAGAGTCTCTCCCGTGTGAGGGACCCGCCAGGTCCCGACTGGCAGAAACGTAGGAATCACCACACGAATCCGTGACCTGGGATGCAGGGAGGGACTGTCTGCCCGACTGCTAACCGAGCGACCCGTCCAGGTGCTGCATCACCGCGAGCGCCGCGAGCGCCGCCGTCTCCGTGCGCAGGATGCGCGAGCCCAGCGTCACCGGCCGCGCGCCCAGCCCTCGCAAGCCGTCCACCTCCTCGCGCGCGAGCCCACCCTCGGGGCCAATCACCAGCGCCACCGGCGTCCCCGGCGCCACGCTCCGGAACGCCTCGCCCAGCGGCACCGCGGACTCCTCTTCATCCAGCACCAGCAGCAGCGTGCCCGGAGTCAGGGCGCGCGCCGCGTCCAGGAGCGGCCGGGGCGGATGCACCACCGGCACGTCGTCGCGCCGGCACTGGCGCGCGGCCTCTTCGACGATCTTCGCCCACCGCTGGGTGCGCTCCTCGGCGCGCTTGGGCTCCAGCTTCACCACGCTGCGCGCCGTGGCCACTGGATGGAACGCGGTGGCGCCCAACTCCGTGCCCTTCTGCAGCACCAGCTCCAGCTTGTCCCCCTTGGGCAGTCCCTGGAGCACGCTCATCTCGCGCGCGGGTGGCGTCACCCGCACGGCCCCCAGCACCAGCCGCACGGACTCCGCGTCCAATCCGGTGACGCGCGCCTCGAAGGCGCGGCCCTTGCCGTCGAACACCTCCAGCGCGTCGCCGTCCTCCAACCGCAGCACGTGGACGAGGTAGTGGCGGCGCTCGCCCGTGAGCGTCACGTCGGCGGGGGCGGGGTCGGGCAGGGGAACGAAGAGGCGGACCACGGCGGCTTCCTTGAAGGGGAGGGCGCCCACAGGATAGCCCTCCATGCGTCCAGGGGTTCCCTTTCCGCGACCCGCGAGCGCCCGGCCGAGTCCCGTTCCTGCTATGGCGCGCCCCACGCCCATGGCCACCCTCGTCATCGAGTCCACCCGCTCCGGCTTCGTCGAGTCCCTCCACACCGTGTCCGTCGCGGTGGTGAGCGCGGAGGGCACGCGCGTCGCGTTCGCGGGCGACCCGGAGCGCGTGACCTTCTGGCGCTCGGCGGCGAAGCCCTTCCAGTCCCTGCCCATGGTCCAGGACGGCGCCGCGGACCGCTACGGCTTCGGCCCGCGCGAGCTGGCGCTCTCCTGCGCGTCCCACTCCAGCGAGCCCGTGCACCGCGCCCTCGCCATGCAGATGCTGAGCGCCTCAGGCTGCGAGGAGCGCCACCTCGCGTGCGGCCCGCACCCGCCGCTGTCGCCCTCTGTCGCGGAGGAGGCGCTCAAGGCGGGCGTGGTGCTCACGCCCCGGTGGAACAACTGCTCCGGCAAGCACGCGGGGATGCTCGCGCTGGCGCGGCACCACGGCTGGGACGTCCACGGCTACGCCAGCGACGGCCACCCGGTGCAGGAGCGCATCCAGGACGAAATCGCGAAGTGGACG
This sequence comes from Corallococcus sp. AB011P, assembly GCF_003611605.1. NCBI lineage: Bacteria > Pseudomonadati > Myxococcota > Myxococcia > Myxococcales > Myxococcaceae > Corallococcus > Corallococcus sp. AB011P. Next base: position 268,514 of record NZ_RAVX01000002.1, on the reverse strand, counting down.
GGGCTGCCGCGTGACGCGCTGGTGAAGGCCGTGGATGGCTGCCTCGCCGTCTGCTTCGGCCTGCCGCTCAGCGCCATGGCCACCGCGTGGGCCCGCTTTGGCATCTCGGAGGCGCCCGCCGCGCGCCGCCTGCGTGAGGCCATGCTCGCGCACCCGGAGCTGGTCGCGGGCAGGGGCCGCGCGTGCACGGACCTGATGACGGCCTTCGGGGGCGAAACGGTGGTGAAGATTGGCGCGGAGGGCGTCTACTGCGCCGCGCTGCCCCGGGCCCGCCTGGGCGTGGCCGTCAAGGTGGAGGACGGCGACGCCCGCTGCGCCGCACCCGCGCTCCTCTCCGTCCTGCGCCTCGTCTCAGAACAGCAGGGCCTGGCCCTGCCCATGACGGGCCTGGAACACCACGCGGAGCCGCGCATCCTCAACACCCGGAACGAAGCCGTGGGCTCCCTGCGCGCCGCCGGAACACTCGCGTTCGTCTGAGGCCGCCCGCTGTAGCGCGGAAGGTCACACGCGCCGGGCGTCCCGTAACCTGCCCCGCTACAACCACGCCCGTGTCCCTTGGAACTCCGAGGACTCAGCGGCAGGCACGCGGACTGCAATGTCCGCCAGGCACACGGCGGGACTCGCGAGGTCCTGACGCCAAGGGGGAAAGCCTCGCGAGTCCAGATGGGGTCGGGTGGGCGAGCCTTGCGTTCGCTGCCCGACCCCCTCTTGTTTCTAGCGCTTCAAGTCGATGCGCACCCACTCGCCCTGCTGCGCGCCCTCCAGCACGGTGCACCCCAGGTTGCGGTACGCGGCCTCCACGTCCGCGCGCTGGTGCGCGAGCACGCCGGCCAGCACCAGCCGGTCCTTCGCCTTGGGCACGATGAGGGGCGCCAGCTCAATCAACGTGTTGGCCAGGATGTTCGCGAGCACCAGGTCGAAGGTGCCCGACACCTCCGTCAGCTCGCGCCCGGAGATGTCCAGGTCGGGCGTCTGGTTGTCGGTGCAGTTCTCCTGGGCCAGCTCCACGGAGGTGGGGTCGTTGTCGGTGCCCACCACGTGGCCCGCGCCCAGCTTCTTCGCCGCGATGGCGAGCACGCCCGTGCCGGTGCCCACGTCCAGGACGCTCGCGCCCGGGTGCGTGGACATGAAGTCATCCACCGCCGCCAGGCACAGCGACGTGGTGGGGTGGTCCCCCGTGCCGAAGGCCATCTTCGGCTCGATGACGAGCTTCACCTTGTCCGCCGGCGCGTTCGCCACGTCCCAGGGCGGGCCCACCCACAGGCGGCCCACCTGCACGGACTTGATGAGCGACTTCCACTCGTTGCTCCAGTCCTGCTGGGGCTGCTCGTCCAGGGACAGGCGCGCGGTGGGGTGGCTCTCCGTCACCGCGTCGCGGGCTTCCTCCGCGCTCTGTCGGTCCTCGAAGTAGGCGACGACGATGGACTCGCCCTTCGTGGGGGCGCGCACGCCCGGCATGGTGGGCGTCTCCGTATCGCGGACCTCCAGGCCCAGGGCGCCGGCCTCATGGAGCAGGTCCTGGAGGATTTCGGAGGCCTCCTCCGCGATATCCACGGTGAGTGACAAGTAGGTCTGGGACATGGCGCCCCTTCTACCGCACCCGGTGCGGCGTGGAAGCGCCGTCGTCGTGACGCTTCCACGCTCGCGATGGGAGGACCTACGGCCCGACGATGGCCATGGCCATGCGGTCGAAGTCGATGATCCGGCGGGCGACCTCCTGCACGTCCTCCGCCGTCACCTTCGCCACGTGCTCGGAGTAGTGCAGGAAGTTGTCCAGCCCGATGCCGTAGCAGGTGTCCAGCGCCAGCAGCGTCGCGCGGGCGCTGTTGCGCTGCAGGTCGATTTCATACGCCCCGATGATGTGCTGCTTGGCGCGCTCCAGCTCCGCGGCCGGAATCGGCTCGTCGCGGATCCGCTGCAACTCGCGGCGCATGCCCTCCACCGCCGCGTCCACCTTCTCCGGGCTCGTGCCCATGTAGACGGCGAAGTAGCCGGGCTCCAACCCGTCCATGGAGAAGCTGCTCACGCTGTAGGCCATGGAGCGCTTGTCGCGCAGCTCGATGAAGAGGCGCCCGCCCTGGCCCGACAGCACCGTGGACAGCACGTCCAGCACCACCCGCCACGGGTCGCTCATCCGCGCCGCCTGGAAGCCCAGCACCAGGTGCGTCTGCGCGCGCGCGAGCACCTGCTTCTCCGTGCGCGGAGCCGACGGAGGCGCTTCCGGCCGCACCTGCTTCGGGGCCACCGCGCCGCCGCGCGACTTGCCGAAGTACTCGTTCGCCAGCGCCCGCACCTGATCCACGTCCACGTCGCCCACCACGCTGAGCGTCATCTGCGACGGGTCCATGTGCGCGCGGTGGTACGCATGCAGCTGCTCGGGCCCCAGCGCCTCCACGGACGCCTTCTCGCCCATCAGGGACATCCGGTACGGGTGCTCCTGGTAGAGCGTGCGCGAGAACAGCTCGAACGCCACGCTGGACGGCTTGTCCTCGCGGGTGAGGATGTCCTGGAGCAGCAGCGCGCGCTCCCGCGCCACCTCCTCCTCGCGGAAGGCGGGGTTCAGCAGCACGTCCGCGAACAGCCGGAAGCCGGGCTCGAAGTAGCGCGACAGGAAGTCCGCCTTCAAGCTGATGGAGTTGCGGCCGCCCTGGCCGCTGATGTTGCTCACGTACAGGTCCCCCAGCTGGCTGATGTCATCCGCGCTGAGCGTGGTGGTGCCCTTGGTGAGGGTGCGGCTGAGCAGCGTGGTGATGCCATTGTTCTCGGGCGTCTCGTAGCGCGCGCCACCGACGAAGGCCGCGCGCATGGAGAACAGCGGCACGTGCGGCTCCACTCGGATGATGAGCGTGGCGCCGGAGGGCAGCTTCTCCTGCACCACCTCCGAACGCGCGGACGCGATGGCGCTCCGGGTCGGACGCGGCGGGGCCTCCGGGGGACGCTGCTTCGCGGCGCGCTCCGGGGGCGTGAGGCCAGGGCTCTTGGCCGCCTCATCCAGTGCCGCGTGCACGTGGGCTTCCGTCAGCTCCGCGGCGGGCGGCACCAGCGCGGTGACGACGGCGTGCTCCAGCCGCAGGTACTTCTGGGCCACGCGGCGCAGGTCCTCCGGCTTCAGGTTGCGGATGTCCTCCAGGTAGCGGGCCTCCGCCTCCAGGCCGCCGGGGGTCGTCTGGTACGAGCCCAGGTTGCGCGCGGTGCCCTGCACCGTCTCCTTGCGGTAGACGGACTCCGCCTCCACCACCGCCTGCACCGTGCGCAGCTCGTCCAAAGGCACGGGCGTGGTGCGCATCGCCTCCAGCACGCGCGCCGTCTGCGTGAGCGCCTTCTGTACCTGCGTGGGCGGCAGCGTCAGCGACACGGAGAAGATGCCCGGGTCCTTGGGCGTGTACGCGGACGCGTGCACGTCGTTGACCAGGTGCTGGCGGCGCTTCACCTCGCGCACCAGCCACGACGAATTGCCCTGGCCGGCGATCATCGCCAGCACGTCCAGCGCGGGCACGTCCGGGTGCTCCAATTCCGGGATGGCGAAGGCCAGGTGCAGATAGACCTCCTTCACGTCCTCCGTCTGGACGAGCACGCGGCGGCCCGTGGGAGGCGGGTCGCGCGGACGCTCCACCGGACCCGCGTAGGGCCGGCCCCAGTCACCGCCGAAGATCTCCTCGACCCACTGGCGCAGCTCCGCCTCGTTCAGGTCGCCCGCGACGGACAGCACCAGGTTCTTTGGCGTGTAGTGCCGGTGGTAGAACTCCAGCACCTTCTCGCGGGTGAAGCTGCGCACGCTCTCCTCGGTGCCGATGACGGGCAGCCGGTAGGGGTGCGTCTGGAACGCGGTGGTGAACAGCCCGCGGGACGCGCGGCGCGACGGCGAGTCGTAGCTGCGCTTGATCTCCTCGCACACCACCTCGATTTCGCGCGCCAGCTCGTCCTTGTCGAACGCGGAGCGGCGCACCGCGTCCCCCAGGATGTCCAGGCCCGTGCGGGCGAACTGGCTGGCGATGACGATGTGGTAGACGGTCTGGTCGAAGGACGTCCAGGCGTTGATTTCGCCGCCGTGCGCCTCGATGTCCCGGGCGATTTCACCGGGCCCCCGGCGCTCCGTGCCCTTGAAGAGCATGTGCTCGTGCAGGTGGGCGAGTCCGGCCTGGTCGGGCCTTTCGTCCGCGCTGCCGGCCTTGACCCAGACCTGGAAGGCCGCGACCTTGGCGGCGTGCTGCTCCTCGAAGACGACGGTGAGCCCGTTGGGCAGGGTGTAGCGGATGGCCATAGGAGTGGTCCGAAGCTGTCATCCCCTCCCAAGGAGAGGCAAGGCGAGGTGTGATGTTTGCTCCATTGGCTAACGTCCCGCCCCCTCCACGTCGAGCGGACCGTGCCGTCCGCCTCCCACCAGGCAGGCGAAGCGGCGCGGTTTCCATCGCGTAACTGGTGGAAACCCCCCGTGGTCGGTAACCTGGGACGCGCACATGCCGTCTCCCCCGGACGAGGCGGATCCGCTCGCGGACCTGAAGGAACTGCTGGATGACGGCGACGCCCCGGTGGCGGCGCCCGCTCCGGCGGCCCCCAGGCCGCTCGCGGTTCCCAGGCCTCCCCCCTCCGCGCCTCCCCCCCTGCCGCCCCGGCGGCCCGCCACGGGCCTGCCCGCTGCCCCGGCCACCGCTCCTGCCGCCCGGGTGCCCACGACCCCGGCGCCCATTGGCGGTGGAGGGTTGCCCACGACCACGCCTCCGTCCCCGGCGGCCGCGGCGCGCAGCCCCGGCAAGGGTGACCCCTTCGCGGAGCCCGCGGAGCCCCGGCTGCCCATGGGCGGCTCGGCGGAGGACAAGCTGGAGTTCTTCCGGGGCATCCTGAAGCAGAAGACGGAGACCCTGGCCCGGGCGCGCGCGCTGTACGCCGAGCGCGAGGGCGAAGTCACCCAGCTCAAGGCCTCGCTGGAGAAGGCGCGCAGGGATGGCGGCGGGGGTGCTCCGGCGCCGTCCGCGCAGGACGAGCAGCGGCTGAAGCTGGCCCAGGCGAAGGTCGCCTCGCTGGAGGCGGAGCTCGCCGCGTCGGAGGCGGACCGCAAGGACCTCACGCGCGCGCTGGCGGAGGTGGAGTCGGAGATCCCCCGGCTGACGGAGGAGCTCCACGCCGAGCGCGAGTCGCGCGGGTCGATGGCGGAGGAGCTGGTCGGCGCGAAGGAGGCGCTGGGGCTCGCGCAGGACCGCGTGGCGGAGCTGGCCTCCGGCAAGTCCGAGGCGCAGGGCGCGCTGGAGGCGGTCCAGGAGCAGTACCAGTCGGTGCTCGCGGACGTGGAGCGGCTGACCACCGAGCGCGACGCGCAGGCGCTCAACATCAGCCAACTGGAGACGGCGCTCGCGGAGGCGAAGGGCGCCATGGGTGCCCTGGAGAGCGAGAGCGACTGGTCGCGCAGCTCGCTGGAGGAGGCGCACGCCCACGCGAAGGGGATGGAGGGCGAGCGGGACGCCGCGCGCCGGCAGCTCGCGGTGGTGGAGGACGGGCTCAAGACGCTCCAGACGCAGGTGACGGAGCTGGAGCGCGCGCTCGCGCTGAAGGACGCGGACGCGGTGGGGCTGCGCGCCGCGCTCACCGCGCGCACGGCGGAGGCCGCGGAGCTGCCCTCGCTCCGGAGTGCTTTGGAGGGCCGCGCCGCGGAGGCCGCGCGGGTCCAGGCGCGCGTGCGCGAGCTGGAGGCGGAGGTCGCCCAGGCGCGTGAAGCCGCGCGCGCCGAGGTGGAGGCCGCGGAGGTCCGCGCGCGCATGGCCGAGTCGGAGCTGGCCTCGCTGCGCGAGGTGCTGGAGGCCGCGGAGGTCGAACAGGTCTCGCTGCGCGACCGGATGGAGTCGGACGCGGCGGCGCTCGGCGAGGCGGTGCACGAGGCCGAGGTCCGGGTCCACGAGGCAGAGGCGAAGGTCGCGGCGTTGGAGGCCCAGCTGGCGGAGCTCACCGCCCAGTCCACGTCCGTGCAGGCCGAGCGTGAGGCGCACCAGCAGCAACTGGCCGCCGTGGAGCGCAAGCTCGCCACCACGCAGGCGGAGCGCGTGGGTTACTCCGCGCGCGTGTCCATGCTGGAGACGGCCGCGGGCCAGCGCGAGGCGGAGGTGCAGCGCCAGCAGGCCCTGGTCGCCAAGGCCCAGGAGGAGCTGTCGCTGGAGCGCGCCCGCCGTGAGGCGGTGGAAGCCGAGATCGCGGACGCCCGGGTGCAGGCCGCCGAAGCAGAGGGCCGCGCCGAGGCACTGAGCGCGGGGCATGACGGCCAGCGCGAGGAGCTGACCTCCCTCAACGAGCAGCTGGAGGCGGCCCGCGCGGAAGCGGACAAGGTGGATCGGCTCCAGCAGCGCGTGAAGATGGTGGAGGGCGCGCTGGAAGCCTCCGAGTCCAAGCGGCGCGTCGCCGAAGCGCAGGCGGCCCGCGTGAAGGACCTGGACGCGGCGAAGGCCGCGCTCGAAGCGAAGCTCACGTCGGAGCAGAGCGCCAAGGCGCTGCTGGAGGCGAAGCTCGCGCAGTCCGACGTCACGCTGCTGGAGGAGCAGGGCGTGAAGGCAGCGCTGGAGTCGCAACTCGAGGAGGCTCGCGCCGCGCTCGAAGCGGAGCAGGCGTCCCGTCAGGCGCTCGAAGCAAAGCTCGCGGAGGCGCCTGCTGCCAGCGCGGACGTGCCCGCGGACTGGGCGAGGGAGCGCGACCAGCTCAAGGCGGACGTGGCCTCCATGAAGCGCAAGCTGATGGCGGCCGAGGCAGCGCTCGAGTCGGCTGCCAGTGCCAAGGCGAAGGTGGCGCGGCTGGAAGCGCAATTGAAGGCCCTGAAGTAGAGGTTGGACCTCCATGTCCTTCGCCGCGCCCACGGACCCATTGACGGGCATGCAGGCAGCCCGCTTCGGGCTGTACCTGCACTTCCCGTACTGCCTGGCCAAGTGCCCCTACTGCGACTTCGCGGTGGCGGTGGCGCGCCAGGTGCCAGAGGAGCGCTACGCGAACGCGGTGCTGGCGGAGCTGGACGCGCGCCTCGCCGCGGACCCGTCGCTGCGCACGAAGCCGCTGGAGTCCCTCTTCCTGGGCGGTGGCACGCCGTCCCTGTGGCACCCCCGCCACGTGGCGCGTGTGCTGGAGGGCATCGCCGCGCGCATGTCGCTCGCCCCCGGCCTGGAGGTTTCCCTGGAGGGCAACCCGGAGCGCGCGGACGCCGAGCGCTTCGCCGGCTACCGCGCCGCGGGCATCAACCGGCTGTCGCTGGGCGTGCAGTCCTTCCAGCCACAGACGCTGAAGGCGCTGGGCCGCGCGCACGACGCCGCCATGGTGGAGGGCGCGGTGGCGGCGGCGCGGAAGGCGGACTTCCCCGTGGTGGCGCTGGACTTCATCTACGGCGTGCACGGCCAGACGGTCGCGCAGGTGGAGGCGGACGCACGCCGCGCGGTGGCGCTGGCGCCCGAGCACCTGTCCACCTACGCGCTGACGGTGGAGCGCGAGGTGCTGGCGGAGTCCACGCCGCTGTCCAAGCAGCTGGACCGCGGCGAGCTCTCCCTGCCGGAGGACGACGACGTGGTGGCCATGGCCCAGACGGTGCGCGACGTGTACGGCGCGCACGGCCTCACCCGCTATGAGGTGTCCAACCACGCGCGCCCCGGCTTCAGCTCCCGGCACAACGCGCTCTACTGGACCGGCGGCGAGTACCTGGCGCTGGGCGTGGGCGCCACCGGCATGCTGCTGTCTCCCTCGGCCCACCGCTACGTGAACCTCCGCAGCCCGGAGGCCTACCTGCGCACCGTGGAGGAGGGGAGACTCCCTGAGGCGAGCCGCGAGGACCTGGGCCCCGAGGAGCTCTTCGCCGAGCGGCTGAGCATGGGCCTGCGTTTGGTGTCGGGGGTGGACTGGGAGGCCGTCTGTGAGCGATACGGCCAGCCCGTGGAGCCCCGGCGCGCGGAGGTGGAGCGGCTGGTGGCCCACGGCTTCGCCACGCGTCACGGCCGCAGGCTGGCCCTGACGGAGCGGGGGGCGGACGTGCACAGCGCCATCTGCGCGCGGCTGTTGTAGGCGGTTCCAGGAAGGACGATTCGACCGTGCTGACCAAGTGGTTGATGTGGATGGGCCTCACCATGCTGACGGGCAGCCCGCTCTTGTCCCTGGGGCTGCTGGTCGTGCTGCTGTTCGCGGCGGACCGGTTCACGTTGCAGGTGCTGCCCAGCCCCATGCGCGCCTTCAAGCGGTGGCAGCGCGCGGGGGACCTCGCGGGCACCATCCTCACCAACACCCACGACCGCCGCGCCCGCGCGGAGCTGGCCGACATCCGCGTGGGGCAGAAGCGCTACCAGGAGGCGGTGGACCTGCTGCGCCCCAACCTGGACGCGGGCGACGACGACGTGGACACCCTCTACCTCTTGGGCGTGGCCTATCTGGGCGCGGGCGACGCTCCCCGGGGCGAGCTGCTGCTCACCGAGGCCGAGCGCCTGGACGCCGACTACCGGCAGGGCGCCATCGACCTGGAGCGCGGCCGCTTCCGCCTCCAGCGCGGCGACTTCAAGGGCGCGCGCGAGGCCCTGGAGCGCTTCCTCCAGGTGCGTCAGGGCTCCGTGGAGGGGCGCGTGCTCCTGTCGCGCGCGCTGGACAAAGAGGGCCTGGACGTGGAGGCGCAGGAGGCCCGCGACGCAGCCTGGCGTGAGTACGCCGTCGCCCCGCGCTTCCAGAAGCGCCGCGACCGCTGGTGGGCATACCGGGCCCGGCCGTCCCGCCCGCTGACGTACGCCGCCGTGGCCCTGGTGTTCATGGGCGTGGGGGCGTACCTGACCCGCTACCTGCCCACGCACGACACCTACGGCCCCTACGGCGTCTACGAGGATGATCCCTACGCTGCGGACGACATGGGCGGCGACGACGCGGAGTAGTAGGCTTTCCGCGCATGTTCCCCCTGCCGTCCCAGGTGTTGCGCCAGCGCGAGGGCCTGCTGGCGGACACGCCCTTCCCGCTGCTCTTGCACGCGCTGATGGTGGAGGAGCGCACCTGCACGCTGGAGCTCAAGGTGCGCCAGCGCGAGAAGCGCATCACCTTCGAGGACGGCGCGCCGGTGGCGTGCAACTCCAACCTCCTGCACGAGACGCTGGGCAAGTACCTGGTGGAGAAGGGCCGCCTGACGGAAGGCGACTACCAGAAGTCCCTGGCGGAGAGTGTGTCCTCGGGCATGCAGCTGGGCGGGCTGCTCGTGCAGAAGGGCCTCATCAGCCCCTTCGACCTCTACAAGCAGCTCCAGGCGAACCTGGCGCACAAGCTGCTGGATTGCTTCCGCTGGACGGAGGCGAAGTACCGCCTCATCGCGGACGTGGAGAACCCGGACGCCACCGTGCGCGCCAACACCGCGCAGCTCATCCTCACCGGCGTCTCCACGCAGCTGCCCTTCGACACCGTCGCCACGCACTTCACCTTCACCGACGACCGCCGCTTCGGACAGATGCCCGGCGTGGAGTCCGCCCCCAAGCTGTCCTCCAAGGACGCGCGCCTGTTCCAGGCCCTGCGCCAGCGGCCCACCTTCAACGAGCTGCTGGAGCGCACCGGCTTCGACATGGACGCCGTGCTGCGCCGGCTCTACGCGCTGTGCCTGCTGGGCGTGGCGGGCTTCGCGGAGGACGTGGACGCGCGCACCGAGGAGCTGGCCCGCAAGGCCCCCGCCGCTCCCGCGCCCGCGCCGGAGCCCGTCCCCACGCCGGTGCCCGTGCCGGCCCAGGCCCCGTCCGGCACGCCCTTCGCGGACGAGGACGAGGCGGCGCGCAACGCGCTCGTGGGCGCGTTCCTCAACCACCGCAGCCTGGATCCGTTCGCGCTGCTGGACGTGCCGGAGGACGTGCAGCCGGTGGCGCTGCGCAAGGCGTTCCTCGCCGCCGCGGACCGCTTCTCCCCGCTGCGCTTCCACACCGCGGAGCTGAAGGAGAAGGCGGAAGGGATGCTCGCCGCGTACGCGCGGGCCTACGGCTTGCTGTCGGAGCCGGAGCAGAACGCGCTGTGGAAGAAGCGCCGCCAGGCGCACCGGGAGAAGGCCCGCAGCAACACCGGCCGGCCCTCCACCGCGGAGCAGTTCCGCATCCGCACGGACCTGCTGGACGCCACCGCCCAGTTCGACGAGGCCAAGCGGCGCCTGGAGGCGCGCAACTTCGCGGGCGCCTTCGAGTACTTCGAATACGCCTGCGACATCGACCCCCGGCCGCTGTACCAGGCCCACCGCGCCTGGGCGCGCTACCTCATGAAGCCGGAGGCGCACGGCCGGCTGGTGCTCCAGGAGCTCCAGGAGCTGACGCGCCAGGAGCCCGGCCTGGAAGAGGGCTGGGCCTTCCTGGGCGACGTGGCCCGGGGCGAGGGCCAGTGGGCGCTCGCGGAGGACGCCCTGCGCAAGGCCTTCAAGCTCAACCCCCAGCAGCGCCGCTACGTGGCGCTCATCCAGGAGATCGCCCGGCGGAAGTGAGCCCCGCCGGGCACCAGGCCCCCGGCGGCTACAGCCCGCGGAGGCTGGCGCGGTCGGCGGCGGACAGCCCCTCGCCGTTGGTCAGGTGGGTGACGGCCAACTGGATGGCCACGTCGTCATCGCGCGTCAGCTGCTTGCCCGCCAGCAGCGAGTACAGCTCCTGGAAGCCCTCGTACCCGATGATGGGGCCCAGCGCGAAGTTGTCGCCGACGCCGCTGGTCTCCCGGTCCTGGTTGGCGCAGTACAGGAACAGGGGGACGAAGTAGCGCTCACCCGCCGGCACCTCGATGGTGGTCTGCTGCACCAGCAGGCCGTTCTGGATCTTCGTGCTCTCGGAAACGACCATGAGGCCGGGGGGCAGCGTGACCGTGATGGGGCCGCCGGTGGTGTTGCGGAAGATGAGGCACAGGGTCACGGAGCCGCCGCCGCCCTTGGCGTCGTCCTTGTCCTTGTCGTCGCAGTCCAGCGGGTCCTCGGTGTAGAAGCTCTTCAACGGCGTCTCGAGCGTGATGCCCGCCGGCAGCGTGAAGGGCGCGCCCTCCGGCTTCGCCTTGGACGACCCCGTGCCCGGACCCGCGGACTTCGTGGTCGTGCCGCCGTCGGGACCGCCGCCGCCGTCCGGCTTGCCGTCCCCGTCATCCGAGCAGGCCGCCAGCAACGCCACCGCCAGCACCACGCCCATTCGCTTCGCCACGTGCCAGTTCATTGATTTCGCTCCCTGCGCTCAACGCGGATGGGCGTGCCAACCATGGCCAGCGCACAGCGTCAAGCACCCCGGGACCCGGCCGGCCCGATAATGTCCGCAAGCCCGGAGGCCGGGCCTGCATTCCCGGCCACTTGGCCGATTCCCGCTGAACCTACGGGCGGTATGGTAACGGCACAATGGGTCGGGAAGCCTCCCACCTTGGGGTATTTTCAGTACAGGGGCGAAGCATGAGGCGCGGCGGTGAATCAGGCCAGGTGGCGGTGGAGACGGCCATCGTCTTGCCCCTGTTCGTGTTCATGCTGCTGGGCATCCTCCAGCTGGGGTTGATGCACCAGGCCCGGCTCCTGACGAAGTACGCGGCCTACAAGGCCGTGCGCGCCGGCTCCATCCACAACGCGGACATCCCCACCATGGAGAAGGCCGCCCTGGCGGTGCTCCTGCCCATGGTGAGCACGGCCGCCAGCGGGGGCGCGGAGATCATCAAGCCCATCACCAGCGCCAGCGACTTCAAGTCCAAGTTCGAGGGCGGCGACATCGGCAAGAACCAGATGGGCGACGCCTCCGGCCTGAAGTTCGCGGAGGTCACCATCTGCAACCCCCTCAAGGGGGACCTGACCTCCGGCTCCCACGGCAACAAGGAGATGGACTTCGATGATCCGCGGGTCGCCTCCGGTGAAGGCGGCTGGGCGGACAGCCTGCGCACCAAGCTGAGCGTGCAGGTGACGTTCAACTACCGCCTGCCCATCCCGTTCGCGGACGTCGTCATCTACAACATCGCGCGCGGCCGCGACCTGCCCTACGTGCTGCGCCTGGGCAAGGACTCGGAGCGTGACGAGTTCATCGTCAAGAAGATGTCCAAGTACGACTCCGCCGCGGACAACAAGCTCTACATCCTGCCCATCCGCGCCACGTACATCATGCGGATGCACTCCAATCTCTACCTCACCCAGAAGGAACTTCCGGAGAGGAACGAATGCATCTTCCCGTTCGAACCGTGAGGTCCGCCTCCCGGCCCAAGCGCGGCCACCGGGGCCAGGCCCTGGTGCTCGCGTGTCTGTCGTTCCTCCTGCTCGCGTTGATGACGACGCTGAGCTTCAACCTGAGCCATGCCCTGCGGCAGAAGATGAGCCTGCAGCAGCACAGCGACGCGCTCGCGTACTCCATGGGCGTCGTGGAGGCGCGCGCGCTCAACTACTACGCGGCCAGCAACCGGGCCATCGCGTCCACCTACGTGGGCATGACGTCCGTGCACGGCTACATGGCCGCGGCCAGCGCCACCGGCGAGATGATGCGCGCCGGGCAGATGAGCTTCTTCATCATCGCCGCCCTGGAGGTGGCGCAGTGCCCGCCCTACAACTTCCAGCACTGCTTCGACGCGCTTGAAGCGGTGATGATCGCCATGGACTACAGCTCCAAGGCCAGCGAGTACGACCAGAAGGTCCAGGGCGTCGAGGGCTCCTTCAACAAGGTCATCGAGGAGCTGGACAACATGGCGAACAGGATCCATGGCTCCCAGCAGACGGTCCACCGGGCCACCAAGAACGCGCTGCGCGACGGCCAGTCCGCGGACCTGTCCCAGCTGACCGAGAAGAACGTCCCCGGTGCCAGCGAGCTGGAGTCCGGCGTGGGCGGGATGAACGCGGATGAGTTCGACTGCGCGGTGGACGGGATGAACTGCTCGCGCGCCGCCAACTCCAGCACCAAGTCCCGGGCGCAGGTGATGACGGAGATCGCCAACGCGTCCCGCCCCGGCTGGGCCGCCAACCGCAGCCTGCCGGTCATCATGAACGGGCTGCCCACCTACTACAAAAGGGAGTTCATTCAGGACCTGCTCAAGGACATCCCCGGCGAGGGCACCCACATGGCGGTGGGCCACAAGGGGACGGCGAAGGTCACCCAGACCAAGAGCAACATCCACGGCCCCGGCCAGGTCACCGGCAACGAGGGCAAGGTCGTGGTCGCGGACGAGCACGGCCGCCTCATCCAGCAGTGGCGCCACGGCTTCGGCACCGGCGGCTACGAGGCCCTGGTGGCGAGCAGTGAGAACGGCGGCAGCCACGAGCCCTCCGGCGCGCACAGCGACCAGCACGACAAGTTCAAGGGCATCAACACCAAGGACTTGATGGGCTGCTCGAGCAACGGCAACTGCTTCATGAAGTTCCGCGCCAGCGACGACCCCGCCCGCGACTGGGGCCAGCCGCGCGTCTACAGCTACGTCACCAAGCAGTTCTTCGTGGGAGGCGGGGCCCAGGCGCCCTGGGAGCTCAACTCCAGCGGCAGCTTCACGCTCACGCACGGCGCCCAGGGTGACGGGCAGCTGCGGCTTGCTCCCGGTGAGGGCGCGGCGCTCTCCAAGGCGCTCGTCTACTACCACCGCCTGGGGCCCAACGGCTGGAAGGAGGCCCCGGGCCTCTTCAACCCCTACTGGCGCGTGAAGCTGCACCCGTTCTCCGCCCAGGAGGCCGCGCAGGTGCTGAACCGGGCGGGCAACTCGGACGCCGCCCAGCTCGCGAACGCCAAGGACCTGGCCCTATGAGCCCCTTCCTCGAGTCGCGCCGCGCGCGCCGGGGCGCCGCTTCCGTGGAGATGGCGCTCTCCATGGTCGCGCTCATCCCCATCTTCATGTACGCGCTCTTCCTGGACGACCTCCTGCGCTACTCGCTGGACAACCAGGAGGCCGCGGTGACGACCATCTGGGACTTCACCACGCAGGACTACACGAAGGGCCTCAAGCAGAGCGGTGGCGGTGGCAAGGGCCCCCAGGGTGGCAGCTCCAACGTGCAGCACAACGCCCGCCTCACGTACTGCGACCACGAGTCCGGCATCGACCGGCCGGATGCCATGTCCGGCAGCAACTACGCGGACTGCGAGGACACGGACCACCACCTGGCGGTCGTCGCGCACGTCTGCTGGATGAACGACAACGCCCAGCAGGTGACGTGCAGTGCTCCGGACACGGGCGCCGCGAGCCTGGGCGGCCTCTCTGACGACTACCAGGGCGAGTTCACCAACGGCGGCCTCATCTTCTGCGAGGCCCGCGCCGTGGTGGAGAACTACCTCTTGCCCGAGCAGTTCCTGCCGGAGTTCAGCAAGGTGAAGTTGACCAAGGAGAACTGGAAGGACAAGGGCGTGGAGAACGTCCACAGCAACGCGGAGGAGGGTACCAAGGCCAACGCCTACTTCCTCAAGAAGGAGACCATGGGGATCCTCACCGACACCTGGGCGCTGACCCAGGACGCGGACATCTCTCCTTCCGGCTCCAGCGGTGAGATGTACGACCGCATGAAGAACCAGTACACGAGCGTCATCACGTACAATGCCATGCGCACCCAGATGCAGGACTTCCGTCAGAAGATCACGGAGGACCTGCTGGACGGCACCATGCTGTACATGTTCGAGGACTCGCCTGACGACCCGTACATCTCCATCCACCCGCACCTGGCCAACATGCAGACCCCGGCCAACACCGTGGACCAGGAGGGGAACACCCGCTACTTCAACCAGGAGTGGCGCGACTGGGACCAGGACAAGAACCAGAACACGTACAAGCACGGCGAGCGCGGTGACTGGTACATGGGCTGTAAGGACGCGGAGTCGTGCTGAAGTCGCTGGCCACGCACCCCGCCTTCCGCACCGCCGCGGTGCTGGTGTCGGTGTCGGTGGCGGGCATGCTCATCGGGATGGGCTGGGAGGAGGCGCGCTACGGCGGCACCCGCACGGAGCTGGAGCGGGCGGAGGCCTCCGCGGATGAGCTGGACCGGGAGACGCCGCGGGGCTCGGGGCGCTCGAAGCAGGACGAAGCCATCCTGGCGCGCACGCTGTCGTACTTCCCGCCCTATCCCAACGGTGGACGTCCGGAGGCGCTGGCCGCGGACTACCTGGGCCCGGGCACGCCCATCGCCGTGTCGTGGTTCGCCACGAAGGACTCGTCGGATCAGGTGCTGCAGCACTACCGCCAGTTCCTGCTCGACGAGGGCCTGCCCGTGGTGGGCCTGCGCTTCAACGACAACGCCGGCTACGTGGGCTACTGGGTCCCGAAGGACGACGAGGTCCGGTTGATGTCCACGCTGCGCCAGGGGGATGAGACCCTCGTCTTTGTCTCCTCCGCGCGCATGCGCAACTACCTGGAGCGCGCCGGCAACCGCATCCCCCCGGGCGTGCCGGTCCCCAGGGGCCTGCAGGACGCGGCGTCCCTGTCCCTCAAGATGGAGGGCGCCACGAACGTCACCGTGACGGGCCGGCTGCCCGACACCGCGCTCCCCGACGCGGAGCAGGCCTACCAGGCCCTCCTGCGCGACCAGGGGTGGAGCGTGTCCGAGGCCCGCCCGGCGGGCTTCCAGGAAACCGAGCTGACCCTGACGCGCGAAGGCCTGCGCGGACAGGCCACTTTGCGGCAACCTGCCGCGCAGCGCGGCGTGGAGTTCCACCTGTCGCTGATGCGAGCCCAGGGCGCGCCATGAACGCGGAGAGCGGACGATGAACCTTTCGACGAAGCGGATGTGGGTCCTGTCGCTGGGCGTGGGCGCGCTGCTGTGGGGAGGCCAGGCCTTCGCCGGCGTCAGCTGCGAGCGCCGCTGCGCGGAGGACAAGATGAAGTTCGAGAAGGTGTGCAAGGAGAAGGCGAAGAACGCCCAGCCCTACTGCACGAAGGTCGCCGGCCAGGCCAAGGACAAGTGCGTGAACAAGTGCCGCACGGGCAAGAGCGGCGGCACGACGATGGAGGCGCCCGGTGAAGAACACGCGCACTAGCCTGAAGCAGGCACTCCAGCGCGGGCAGGCCATGTCGGAGTACGGCGTCATCACGGCGGCGTTCTTCGGCTTCACCGTGCTGAGCTGGCCGTTCCTCATCCAGCTGCTGCGGGCCCTCAACACCTACTTCCAGTCCATCTACTACATCATCCAGTCGCCCATCCCCTGACGTCGGGGACGGGCGGCCGGAAGCGGGTGAGGCGGCCTACGGCTTCACGGTGGTGACGAACACCGCCTTGCCGCCCTCCACCTTCATCACCACGGCCTGCTTCACCGCGTCGCGGTTGGCGTCCAGGTTGATGGTGCCCGCCACGCCCGGGAAGTCCTTCGTGGCCGCGATGGCGTCTCGCAGCGCGGGGCCCGAAGTGTCCGGAGCGCGCTTCATCGCATCCACCAGCAGGCGCGCGGCGTCGTACGCCAGCACCGCCACGCTGTCCGGCACCGCGCCGTAGGCGGCCTTGTACTTCGTGAGGAAGTTCTGCACGACGGGGTCCGGGTTGTCCGGCGAGTAGTGGTTGGAGAAGTAGCTGCCCTCCAGCGCGGAGCCGCCCAGCTCGTACAGCTTGTCGGAGTCCCAGCCGTCACCGCCCAGCAGCGGCACGCGCAGGCCCACCTCGCGCGCCTGCCTCGCGATGATGCCCACGTCCGTGTAGTAGCCCGGGACGAACACCGCCTCCGGCTTCAGGTTCTTGATGGAAGTGAGCTGCGCGCGGAAGTCCGTGTCGCCTTTGGAGTAGCTCTCGTTGCCGACGATGGTGCCGCCGAACTCCTTGAACTTCTGGTTGAAGACCTCCGCCAGCCCCACGGAGAAGGCGCTCTTGTTGTCGGTGAGCACCGCGACCTTGTTGAGCTTGAGGTTCTCCCGCGCGAACTTCGCCATCACCAGGCCCTGGAACGGGTCGATGAAGCAGACGCGGAAGATGTAGTCGCCCTTCTTTGTCACCTCCGGGCTGGTGGAGGTGGGCGTAATCATGGGCACCTTCCCCGTCTGCGCCTTGTCCGCCATGGCCATGGACACGGACGACGCAGCTTCACCCAGGAGCGCCACCACCTTGTCCTGCGCGATGAGCCGCGTGGCGGCCTGGGCGCCTTCCTCCGGCCGGCCCTGGCTGTCGTAGACGCGCACCACCAGCTTCTGGCCGCGCACACCGCCCGCGGCGTTGGCCTCCTGCAGCGCCAGGTCGATGCCGTTGCGCGCGGAGATGCCGAAGGTGGCCTCGGAGCCGGTGAGGCTGCCCACCTCGCCAATGAGGATGCTGCCCGCCGGCGGAGGCCCCGGAGGTGCGGCGGTGGCGCCACCCTCTTGCGTGGCGGGCGCGGGCGCGGGGGCCGGGGCGGACTTCTTCTCACAACCCACCAGGGCCAGGGCCAGCGCGGTGAGCAGGAGGGGGAGGGGACGGCGCATCGGTGGGCTCCTCGGTGGGGCGCCTTGGGGGGAGACGGACTCAAAAAAACGGATGGCTCCACCCTAGCTTGCCCGGTGGAGTGCGGCGAACCCGCACCCGACGTGACGGGCAGGGAAGCGCTCTGGATTTGAATGTGGACTAAATAGGTCCACATTACATAAGAGGCCGTCGCGGGCATCGGGCCCGCGGACAGCCAAAGGAGACACCCCCACATGCTCCGGATGAGCAAGATGACCGACTACGGCATCGTGCTGATGACCGAGCTGGCGCGCGCGGACGGGGAAACCCGCACCACGCGAGAGCTGGCGGCGCGCACGCATGTCGCCCTTCCGTCCGCGAGCAAGGTCCTGAAGGGCCTGTTGCAAGCAGGGCTGGTGGTGTCGCACCGGGGCGCGAGCGGCGGCTACGGCCTGGCGCGTCCGGCGGAGGCCATCTCGCTGGCGGAGCTGGTGTCCGCGCTGGAGGGGCCGGTGTCCCTCACGGAGTGTGGCCAGCACCAGGGCAAGCCGGCCGGGCCCTGTGAGCTGGAGTCCGTCTGCCAGGTGCGGGGCCACTGGCGCCTCATCAATCAAGCCATCCAGGAAGCGCTGGGGAAGCTGACGCTCGCGGACCTGCGCGCGCCCGCGCCCCGCATGCCGGAGCGGCTGGTGGGCCTGGGCCTGCCGGCGTCCGTCAGCGCGCCTGCTTCCGTCACGGGAGTCCGCTCATGAGCACCACCGAAACCATCCAGGAGCTCACCCGCAAGGGCTACCAGGCGGGCTTCGTCACCCAGGTGGAGGCGGACACGCTGCCGCCCGGCCTGGACGAGGACGTCATCCGCGTCCTGTCCGCGAAGAAGAACGAGCCGGCCTTCATGCTGGAGTGGCGCCTGAAGGCGTACCGCCACTGGCTCACGCTGAAGGAGCCCTCGTGGCAGGCGGTGAAGTACCACCCCATCGACTACCAGGCCATCCGCTACTACTCGGCGCCGAAGCAGAAGCCGAAGAAGGACAGCCTGTCGGAGGTCGACCCCGAAATCCTCCGCACCTACGAGAAGCTGGGCATCCCGCTGGAGGAGCAGAAGCGGCTGCAGAACGTCGCGGTGGATGCCGTCTTCGACTCCGTATCGGTGGCCACCACGTTCCGGGAGAAGCTCTACAAGGCGGGCGTCATCTTCTGCTCGTTCTCCGAAGCGGTGCGTGAGCACCCGGAGCTGGTGGAGCGCTACCTGGGCACGGTGGTGCCCTTCTCCGACAACTTCTTCGCGGCGCTCAACTCCGCGGTCTTCAGCGACGGTTCGTTCTGCTACGTGCCCAAGGGCGTGAAGTGCCCCATGGAGCTGTCCACGTACTTCCGCATCAACGCGGCGGACACGGGCCAGTTCGAGCGCACGCTGCTCATCGCGGATGAGGGCGCCTCCGTGAGCTACCTGGAGGGCTGCACCGCGCCCATGCGCGACACCAACCAGCTGCACGCGGCGGTGGTGGAGCTGGTGGCGCTGGACGGCGCGTCCATCAAGTACAGCACGGTGCAGAACTGGTACCCGGGCGACGCGGAAGGCAAGGGCGGCATCTACAACTTCGTCACCAAGCGCGGCATCGCGCACCAGCGCGCCAAGATTTCGTGGACCCAGGTGGAGACGGGTTCGGCGATTACGTGGAAGTACCCCAGCGTCATCCTCAAGGGGGATGACTCGGTGGGCGAGTTCTACTCGGTGGCGCTCACCAACCACCGGCAGCAGGCGGACACGGGCACGAAGATGGTGCACATCGGGAAGAACACCCGGTCCACCATCGTGTCCAAGGGCATCTCCGCGGGCCGCGGGCAGAACACGTACCGGGGCCTGGTGAAGATGCTCAAGAGCGCGGCGAACGCACGCAACTACACGCAATGCGATTCGCTGCTGTTGGGTGACGAGTGCGGCGCCCACACGCTGCCGTACATCGAGGTGAAGAACGCGACCGCGCAGGTGGAGCACGAAGCGTCCACGTCGAAGATTGGCGAGGACCAGCTCTTCTACTGCCGGCAGCGCGGCATCTCGCAGGAGGACGCGGTGTCGATGATCGTGAACGGCTTCTGCCGTCAGGTCTTCAAGGAACTGCCCATGGAGTTCGCGGTGGAAGCGCAGAAGCTCTTGGGTGTGAGTCTGGAAGGGAGCGTCGGGTGATGGCGTCGTTGCTGAGCATCCAGGACCTGCACGCCCGCGTGGGCGGCAAGGACATCCTGAAGGGCATCAACCTGGAGGTGGGCGCCGGTGAGGTGCACGCCATCATGGGGCCCAACGGCTCCGGCAAGAGCACGCTCGCGAGCGTGCTGGCGGGGCGTGAGACGTACGAAGTGACGAAGGGCACCGTGCGCTTCGACGGCAAGGATTTGCTGGGGACTCCGCCGGAGGAGCGCGCGAAGGCGGGCGTGTTCCTCGGGTTCCAGTATCCGGTGGAGATTCCCGGCGTGGGCAACCTGCACTTCCTGCGCACGGCGCTCAACGCGCAGCGCCGCGCCAAGGGCGAGGAGGAGCTGGACGCGATGGACTTCCTCTCCCTGGCCAAGGAGAAGGCGAAGCTCGTGCAGATGGACGCGGCGTTCATGAGCCGCTCCGTGAACGAGGGCTTCTCCGGCGGAGAGAAGAAGCGCAACGAGATCTTCCAGATGGCGGTGCTCCAGCCCCGGCTGGCGCTGCTGGATGAAACGGACTCGGGCCTGGACATCGATGCGCTGCGCATCGTCGCGGGCGGAGTGAACGCGCTGCGCTCGAAGGACCGGGCGATAGTGATGATTACGCACTACCAGCGGCTCCTGGACTACATCGTGCCGGACCACGTGCACGTGATGGCCGCGGGCCGCATCGTGCGCTCGGGTGGACGCGAGCTGGCGCTGGAGCTGGAGGAGAAGGGCTACGGCTGGATTGGCGGGGAGGGCAGCGCGGCCAAGGCGAAGGAGGCGCGGCCATGAGCGCGTCCCACTACGTGGAGGTGGCTCGGGCCTTCCAGGCGCGCGGAGACGCCCCCGCATGGCTCCAGGCGCTGCGTGAAGAGGGCTTGAGCCAGTTCCAGGCGCGCGGCCTGCCCACGTCCAAGGACGAGGAGTGGAAGTACACGCCCGTGGCCACGCTGTCGTCGCACCCGTTCCAGCCCGTGCGGGATGTGTCCGCGGGCGAGGACGTGGCGCAGGCGGTGGCGCGGCTGGCGCTGCCCGGTCCCCGGCTCGTGTTCGTGGACGGGCGCTTCGTGCCGGCGCTGTCGGTGCTCGCCGGCCTGCCGCGCGGTGTGGTGCTCAAGCCGCTGTCGCAGGCGCTGCGCGAGGACGGAGCGCTGTTGCAGGAGACGCTGGGCCAGCGTGCTCGGCCGTCGGCGCATGCCTTCACGTCGCTCAACGCGGCGCTGCTGGAGGAGGGCGCGCTGCTCACGCTCGCGCCCCGGGCCCTGAGCGAGGTGCCGGTGCAGCTGTTGTTCCTCGCTCGCGGCGGCGACGGGCCGGTGCTGGCCAGTCCGCGCATCGTCGTGGTGGCGGGCGAGGGCAGCGAGGCCACGCTGGTGGAGACGTACGCGGGCCTGGGCTCGGGCGCGACGTTCACCAACGCGGTGACGGAGGTGTCGCTGGGGGACAACGCCAGCCTGCGCCACTTCAAGCTCCAGGCGGAGGGTGACACCGCAGTGCACCTGGGCGGGCTGTATGCGCGGCAGGGGCGCGACAGCCGCTTCCAGTCGCACGCGTTCTCCTTTGGCGGGGCGCTAGCGCGCAATGAAGTGCACGCGGCCTTCGCGGGTGAGGGCGGCGAGTGCGTGCTCAACGGCCTGTTCGTGGGCCGGGGCACGCAGCACCTGGACAACCGCACGGACCTGGACCACGCGGTGCCGCACTGCTCCAGCCGCGAGCTCTACAAGGGCGTGCTGGACGACCGCGCGCGCGGCACCTTCCACGGGAAGATCCGCGTGCGCGAGGACGCGCAGAAGACGGACGCCAGCCAGCAGAGCCGCAACCTGCTGCTCTCCGAGGGCGCGCAGGTGGACGCCCGGCCGCAGCTGGAGATCTTCGCGGACGACGTGAAGTGCGCCCACGGCACGGCGGTGGGCCGGTTGGATGACAACGCGCTGTTCTACCTGCGCTCGCGCGGCATCCCGAAGGTGGATGCGGAGCGGATGCTGACGCAGGCCTTCGCCAGCGAGCTGGTGCGCGCGGTGCCGGAGGGTCCGGTGCGTGCGCGGGTGGAGGCGTTGCTCGCGGAGAAGCTGCCGGGGACGGCGGAGGTGATGGGATGAGCGGGCCTGGATTCGACCTTGCGCGGGTGCGCGCGGACTTCCCCATCCTCCGGCAGGAGGTGCGGGGCCGGCCGCTGGTGTACCTGGACAGCGCCGCCACGGGACAGAAGCCGCAGGCGATGCTGGACGCGCTGACGCGCTTCTACACGCACGACAACGCCAACGTGCACCGGGGCGTGCACATCCTCTCCGAGCGCGCCACGCAGGCCTTCGAGGACGCTCGCGAGACGGTGCGCCGCTTCATCCACGCGAAGGACGTGCGCGAGGTCATCTTCGTGCGCGGCACCACGGAGGCCATCAACCTGGTAGCCGCCACCTACGGCCGCAAGCACGTGGGCCCGGGGGACGAGGTGCTCATCTCCGCCATGGAGCACCACTCCAACATCGTGCCCTGGCAGATGGTGTGCGACGCGGCGGGCGCGAAGCTGCGCGTGATTCCCGTGGACGACCGTGGCGAGCTGCGCATGGACACCGTGGACGCGCTGCTCACGGAGAAGACGCGCCTGCTGGCGATTACGCACGTGTCCAACGCGCTGGGCTCCGTGAACCCCATCAAGGAGCTGGTGGCGAAGGCGCACGCCAGGAACATCCCGGTGCTGGTGGACGGGGCGCAGTCGGTGACGCACTTCCCGGTGGACGTGCAGGACCTGGGCTGTGACTTCTACGCCTTCAGCGGGCACAAGCTCTTCGGGCCCACGGGCATCGGCGTGCTGTACGGCAAGCTGTCCATGCTGGAGTCGCTGCCGCCATACCAGGGCGGCGGGGACATGATCCTCTCCGTGACGATGGAGAAGACCGTCTACAACCGCGTGCCGCACCGCTTCGAGGCGGGCACGCCGGACATGGCGGGCGCGGTGGGGCTGGCCGCGGCCATCCGGTACCTGGAGGCCGTGGGCATGGAGAACGTGTCCCAGCACGACCAGTGGCTGCTCGCGTACGCGACGGACGCGCTCCAGTCGGTGCCGGGGCTCAAGCTGGTGGGCACGGCGCCGCACAAGACGGGCGTGCTGTCCTTCACGCTGGAGGACGTCCACCCGCACGACGTGGGCACCATCCTGGACCAGGAGGGCATCTGCATCCGCACCGGACACCACTGCGCCCAGCCGCTGATGCAGCGCTTCGGGGTGGCGGCCACGGCGAGAGCGTCGCTGGCGCTCTACAACACGCGTGAGGACGTGGACGCGCTGGTGAAGGGCCTGCACAAGGTGAAGGAGGTGTTCGCGTGAGCTCGGACCTCAAGGACCTGTACCAGGAGGTGGTGCTGGAGCACTCCAAGCGCCCGCGCAACTTCCGGGTGGTGGAGGGCGCCACCTGCGCGGCGGAGGGCTACAACCCGCTGTGCGGCGACCAGCTCTCCGTGACGCTCAAGCTGGAGGACGGCGTCATCCGCGACATCGGCTTCCAGGGCCAGGGGTGCGCCATCTCCAAGGCGTCCGCGTCGCTGATGACGGGCGCGGTGAAGGACAAGACGCGGGAAGAGGCGCAGGCCCTCTTCGAGCGCGTGCACACGCTGGTGACCGAAGGGCCGGACAAGGTGGACGTGGAGTCGCTGGGCAAGCTCGCGGTGCTGTCGGGCGTGAGCGAGTTCCCGGCCCGGGTGAAGTGCGCGAGCCTGGCGTGGCACACGCTGAACGCGGCGCTGGACGGCCGCTCCACGTCGGTGTCGACGGAGTAGGGAGGGGTCATGCGAGGCGCGATGACGGTCATCGAGCGCGACGTGGACGCGATGCTCATCCCCAGCGGGGACAAGGTGTTGCTGCCGGCGGGCTCGGAGTTGACGGTGGTGCAGACGCTGGGCGGCAACGTCACGGTGCAGGACCCGTACGGCCAGCTGTTCCGCATCGACGAGAAGAACGCGGACGTGCTGGGCGAGGAGTACGCCGCCAAGGCGAAGACGGCCGATGAGAGCGTCACGCTCGGTGAGTTTCACGAGGAGCAGGTCTGGGAGCAGCTGCGCACGGTCTACGACCCGGAGATCCCGGTGAACATCGTGGAGCTGGGGCTGGTGTACACGTGCAAGGCCACGCCGCTGGACGAGGGCGGTCAGCGCGTGGACATCGAGATGACGCTCACGGCGCCCGGCTGCGGCATGGGGCAGGTGCTGGTGGAGGACGTGCGCTCCAAGGTGTCCGCGCTGCCCGGCGTGAAGGAGGCGAACGTGGAGCTCGTCTGGGAGCCGCAGTGGGACCAGAGCCGCATGTCGGACGTGGCGCGGCTCCAGCTGGGCTGGATGTGAAATCGCCGGGCCCTGTCTCCTAGACCAGGGCCTTGCGGCCCCGTGCGACCAGGCCCAGCGTGGCCGCGGCGGCGAGCCCACCCGCGAGCCACCGGGGCCAGCGCGGCGCGGCTTCCGCCGTGGAGCGGCGGGCGATGGCGGGCGACATGCGCTCCGCGAAGAGCTCCACCAACGCGTGCTCGAAGGCGAGCAGGTCGTGCGGCCCCCGGCTGGACACCCAGTTGCCGTCGCGCACCACGGGCTCGTCCGTCCAGTGCGCGCCCGCGTTCTCCATGTCGTTGCGGATGCCCGGCCAGGACGTCAGGTGGCGGCCCTCCAGCAGCCCCGCGGACGCGAGCAGCCATGGCCCGTGACAGATGACCGCGATGGGCTGATCCAACAGGTCCGCGTCCTTCACGAAGTCCAGCGCCAGGGCGCTCTGCCGGAGGAAGTCCGGGTTCATGAAGCCGCCGGGCAGGAGCAGCGCGTCGAAGTCCGCGGCCTTCACGTCGCGCAGCGTCGCGTCCACGCGCACCTTGCGGCCGGGAACCAGCAGGTTCATGCCTCGGATGCGGCCCTTGTGAAGGGAGACAATGGTGACGTGCGCGCCCTCGCGCTCCAGGCGCTTCACCGGCCGCGTCAGCTCCACCTGCTCGAAGCCATCCGCCGCCAGCACGGCCACCTTCATCCCCTTCAGCTTCTTCATTGCCCTGTCCTCCCAATGTCCCGATGTCTGGGCATGCCCTACAACCCGAACCTGCACGGTGCACATGCCCTTCCGGGAGGGGAAGCCGAGGGCAGGCGGGCAGGCAGGCGCCCGGAGTGATGCCTTCCCGCTGGCTGGTGCGGCGCGGCACGCAGCGGCGCTGGACGCCTTGGGGGAACGGCTCTACGACAAAGGCAGCCCGCCTGAGCGCGGGCCCCTTTTTGGAGGCGCACGGCATGTCCCCCTCGTTCTCTTCCCGGATGCACCGCGGCCTGCTCGCGAGCACCGCGCTGCTGCTGGCCCCGCTGGGCTGCGCCACGTCCTCACAGGCGGGCGCCGCGCGTGACGAGGCGGCCCTGCGCACGGACGCGCCGCCGCGCGTGAAGCCGAAGTGGGGGCTGGTCATCCACGGCGGCGCGGGCGTGATTTCGCGCGAGAACCTGACCCCGGAGCGCGAGGCCGCGATGCGCGCCGCGCTCACCGAAGCGCTCCAGGCGGGGCACGCGGTGCTGGCGAAGGGGGGCCGCAGCATGGACGCGGTGACGGCGGCCATCCGCGTGATGGAGGACTCGCCGTACTTCAACGCCGGAAAGGGCGCGGTGTTCAACCACGACGGCGTGAACGAGCTGGATGCGGCGGTGATGGACGGCAAGACTCGCATGGCCGGCGCGGTGGCCGGTGTCCATCACATCCAGAACCCCATCGACCTGGCGCGGCTGGTGATGGAGAAGTCGCCGCACGTGATGATGGTGGGCGACGGGGCGGAGGCCTTCGCTCGGTCGCAGGGCATGCCCCTGGTGGACGCGAAGTACTTCTTCACGGAGGAGCGCTGGCAGGGCCTCCAGCGCGCGTTGGAGCAGGAGAAGGCGAAGCAGGCACCGCCCGCGGAACAGGGGCAGCCGTCCACGCAGGGCCTGTCGCCCGCGACGCCCGCGCAGCCGGTGACGCCCGCGCAGCCGCCCGCGTCGGCGCAGCCCCCGGCGCCGCAGCCGGTGACGCCCGCGCAGCCGCAGCCCGGCTCATCACTGACGCCGGGCGTGGACCCCATCACGGGGGACCACAAGTTCGGCACGGTGGGCGCGGTGGCGTTGGACATGGACGGCAACCTCGCGGCGGGCACGTCCACGGGCGGCATGACCAACAAGCGCTTCGGCCGGGTGGGGGACGCGCCCATCATCGGCGCGGGCACCTACGCGGATGAGCGCTGCGCCGTCTCCGCCACGGGCCACGGCGAGTTCTTCATCCGCTACACGGTGGCGCGCGACATCTGCGCCCGCGTCGAGTACCAGGACCTCCCGCTGCCGGAGGCCGCCAGCTACGTCGTCAACGATGTGCTGGTGAAGGCCGGCGGCGAGGGCGGCGTCATCGCCATGGACCGCCAGGGCCACGTGGCCATGCCCTTCAACTCCAGCGGCATGTACCGCGGCTACATCAGTGAAGACGGCACGCCCACCGTCGCCATCTTCCAGCAGCCCTAGGCAGGCGTCCGCGCCCGGCTCCGCGCACCCCTGACGGGTGCGCGGAAGCGGCGCGGGGACTACTGCTTCACGAGGAACAGCTCGCGCACCTGGAGCAGGTCCACGTCACCGGCGAAGCCGGAGAACTTCTCGTACTCCGCCGGGCTGACGCGGGCGCGGGGCAGGTTGAAGGACTCCGAGATGCTGAGCGTGCGTCCGTCCTGCTTCTCCGACCGGGTGAAGTGGCCGAACTGGCTGTCCACCTTCAGGCCCGTCTGCGGGTCGCTGAGCTTCCAGCCCTGGGGCAGGGTGAGCGCGACGTTGGTGCGGCTGGCCTCCGTGTCGTCGATGTAGAGCGGCGTGGTGCGCGTGGACAGCTGCACGTAGCGCCGGCCCAGCAGGGCGGGGAAGGTGAGGGGGCCCAGCGCCATGCGGCTGTCGCCCTCCATGCGCCCGAAGCGCGGCACGGTGAACGCGTAGCGCAGCACGAAGGGCGCGCCCACCACCTCCTGGTGCTCCAGCTTCACGGACGACAGCTCCGCGCCGCCGAAGTAGCGCGACACCGCGCCCTGGAGCGCCTGGTTGCGGCTCTCCGCGGAGAGCTGCTCGAAGGCCTCGGCGATTTGAGCGGCCTCGAAGCCGGAGTAGGTCTCCTCGCCCTGGCCCTTGAGGCTGCCATCGGCGCCCAGCTCCAGCGTGAGCTTCACGTCCTTGCCCGCGCGCGGCTTGAGCGGCGGCGTCTTCACCTTCTGCAGGGGCTTGCCGGGCTCCGGCAGCAGGTACGCCTCGCGCTCGCCCATGGCGGTCTCCGGCAATTCGCCGAAGGGGCCGTAGCGCACGGACGTGTCCAGCCACACCGGCTGCTCTCCCGGCACCTCCACGCGCAGCGCCGCGTAGGGCAGCAGCGCGTCCGCCGGGAAGAGGTACGGCGCGGGGTCGGTGTTGAAGGTGCGGATGGCGGCGACGCGCGACGGGATGCCCAGCGTCTCCAGGCCCGCCTTCATCACGGTGAGCCGGCTGCCGCGGTCCTGCGCCACGGTGGAGGCCGCGGACTGCGCCAGGCTCGCGTCGCGGCCGGAGAAGCGCTTCATCACCGCGGCGTGCAGCGCCTTCACCGCCTCCAGGCCCTTCTTGCCCTCCGTGGCCTGGCGCGCGAACGCCTCCACCTCCGAGGTGCGAATCCACCGGTCCTGGAACGCGTCGCCGTACACGCGCGCCAGCCCGTCGTTGCCTGTCTCTCCCGCGCCCACCATCACGAAGGGCAGGTACTCGTTGCCAGACGGCGGCGCGTCCGGCTCCGGGATGAACGGCGGCACGCGGCGCGCGTCGTAGTGGAACACCTCCACGTCGCCCTTCACCTCCGGCGGCGGCGCCTTCATGCCGTGCGCGTCCACCTTCATGCCGCTGCCCTTGGGCGCGACCACCGTGTACGTGCTCCACGCGTTCGGCTGGTTGGCGATCTGGAAGTAGAACGCGGACGCGGTGAAGCCCGGCTGCGCGGGGCCGCGGTCGCTTTCGGGCAGCAGGTACTCCACCTCCACGGAGTCACCGACCTGCACGCCGGGCAGGCTCATGGTGTCCTTGCCCTCGATGTTCTCCGGCTCCAGCACGCGGCCGTCCGCCTTGAGCGTGCGCAGCGCCAGCACCTGGGCGCCGCGGGGGATGTTCACCTCCGCGATCTCCTGCACGCCGGACTGCTCCAGCGCCTTCTGGATGGTGTGGATGCGGTTGACGAGCGAGCCGTCCGGGTAGACCTGCACCGCCGCCGCGTCCAGCACGTACGCCGCCGCGCTGCCGCCCGTCACGGGCGCCGCCTCGTAGGCCTTCAGCGCCTCCTTGCCGTCGATGGCGTACGCCGCCAGCACCTCCTTGCCCGTCTTCGCGCGCTCCACCGCGCGGCGCAGCGACAGGTCCGTGCCGTCCAGCTTCAGCGCCTGCTCGCGCAGCTTCAGCGCCTCCGCGCCCTGGCCCGCGTACTCGCGCACGTCCGCCAGCCGCTTGAGGATTTCCGCGTTGCGCGGCCACACGGTGGCCAGCGTCTGGAGCACCTTCGCCGCGTCGTCGTAGCGGCGCTGGCTCACGTAGACGCTGGAGAGCGCCGCGGCGGTGGTGAGGTTGTCCGGGTCCTGCGCGAGCAGCTGCGTGTAGCCCTTGGCCGCGCCGTCCAGGTCGCCGCGCGTGCGCAGGTGGTCCACCCGCCGCGCGTCCGCGCCGGGGCAGCCCTCCTGGGCCTTCACCAGCTCGTCGGTGCGGGCCACCGCGTCGCGCCGGCGCGCCAGCGAGGACTGCAGCCCCAGCGCCTCGCACAGGCCCGGCTGGGCCTCCAGCGCCGAGGCCAGGGCCACCTCCGCCTGCGCGTCCACGTCCAGCGCCAGCGCGGCGCGGGCCTGGAGGATGTGCACCGGGAAGCCCGCGGGCTTCACCGCGTCGCGCGCCGTCTTCAGCGTGTCCAGCGCGGTGGCCGGCTGGCCGTCATCCAGGAAGAGGTCCGCGCGCAGCAGCAGCGCGGCCACGTTGCCCGGGTCCTTCGCCAGCGCCGCCTCCAGGTCGCGCGTGGCCCGGCCTCGCGCCACCTTGGACGGGATGCCCCGGTCCTGCGCGGCCTGCTCCGCGCGCAGGGTGAGCAGCGCGGGCGTCGTCGCCTCCAGCTTCGCCATCAGCCGGTGCGTGCCGTCCAGGTCGCGCGCCAGTCCGTCGCGCACTGCCAGGAAGATGCTCAGCGTCTCGCCGGCCTCGCCCTGGAGCGCCTGGGCCAGGTCCTCCGCGCCCGGGTACATGTCCGGGGCCTCCACCTGGCCCGGGGCGCTCGCGTTCCAGCGCGGCGCGGGCCCGGTGGCGGCGGTGAGGCGCACGCCGGAGGGGCTTCCGTCCGCCTTCGCCAGCGCGAAGGAGAGGCCGCCCTGCGTGTTGTCGCGGGACATCTTCACCACGAAGCGGTGCTTGCCGGCGGGGAGCTCCAGCGCGCGCACGCTCACCGTGGACGCGGTGCGCGCCCAGTCGCGGCGCTCCAGCACGGGGGCGCCGTCCATCAGCACGCGGTGCGACGTCTGGCTCACCGTGCGCAGCATGTACAGGCCGGGCTGCGTCACCTCCGCGTCGATGCCCAGCGCGTACATGTCCCCGTGGCCGGGCTCGCCGCCCAGGTCCAGCCGTCCGTCCGGCGAGCGCAGCGTGCGCGCCGCCAGCGGACCGTACGCGCTCGTGAAGGGCCCCGCGAAGGAGCCGTCCTTCTCCGGCGGGATGGGCTCGTCGATGGCCAGCACGTGGAAGGGGGAGAAGGGGCCCACCAGCGTGGCCTCGCTCGCGCCGCCCAGGTCCTTGAGCGTCTGGGCCTGGGTGGCCGTGTCCGCGCGCAGGCTCGCCACGGACAGGCGCGCGGCGCGCAGCAGGTAGGCCGTCTCACCTCGGGCGCCCGCGGCGAGCGCGGCGTCCACGCCCTTCAGGATGGTGTCGTCCTCCGCGCGCGAGGTGCCTACGCGGTCCAGCACGTAGCGCGCGGCGATGACGGCCACCGGGTGGCGGGGCGCGCGCTTCACCAATTCCAGCGACGCGGCGAGCGCGCGGTCGGACTGGCCATTGCGCCGGGCCAGCAGCGCCTGGCCCTGCAGGGCGTACGGGTCGCCGGGGTCCTTCTGCACGGCGGCGTCGAAGCGCTGCTGCGCGAGCTTCGCGTCACCCGCGACGAGGTATGCGTGGAAGCCCGCGAACGCGAGCGTGCGCGCCTCCGCGTCAGCCTGGCCGGCCCGCTCTGCGGCGGTTTCGAGCACATGGGGCGCGACGACGGAGGAGGGCCGGGGGCAGCCGGTGAGGCCGGCGACGAGGGCGAGCGCGGTCAGGCCGCTGCGAAAGGTGCGCATAGGGGAGCCGAGGGATAATGCAATCCCCCCGGAGAGGCCATATTCCCCTTGAGGTGGATGTCCGGGGCCGACCCCGGCCGCTCCCCTAGCGGCGCTTCGGCGCGGGCTTGGCGGGGGCCGCCTTGACCGGCGGGCGCTTGACCGGGGGCGGCGGCGGGGCGGGCTTCTTGGCCACCACCGCCTTCGCCGGCACCGTGTTGGCGGCCACCGTGCGGGGCGGCTGCTGCGGGACGACGACCACCGGCGTGGAGGGGGCCTCCGTCACGGGCGCGGGCTTGTCCACCGTGTAGGTGAGCCCCTCGACGGTGCACGTGCCCTCGATGCAACCGATGGTCGGCGCGGGGAGCTCGCCGAAGTGGGCCTGCCAGTCCGGGCCCAGGTTCAGCGGCTCCGCGATGGGGCGCTGGTCCTTCCCCTGGCCGGCGAAGGCCTGCATCACGCCGTCCTCGGTGACGAACAGCTCCAGCCGCACCTCGTTCTCCGTGGGTGCGAGGCCCAGCATGGCGCCGCTGCGCTCACCCAGGGACCACTCCAGGGTCAGCGGCGCGCCCGCGCCGTGGTGCACGAGCGTGACGTAGCGGCCGTCCCGGCCCATCAGCCCCAGCGAGGCCACCGGCTCCGGCGGAGGGCCGTCCCAGAGCTCCTTCAGTCGGCGCTTCCACGTGGCCGGCGGCGCTTCCGCGCGCACGCGCGCGGTCAGCCGGGCCACGCCGCCCACCAACCCCATCACGTCCACGCGCGCGCGGCCCACGCGCGACGCCGCATCGTCGTCCACGGGGGGGAAGACGAGGGTCTTGTTCTCGAAGTTCAGCGTGCGGCCGGCCACCAGCATCTGCGGCAGGTCCGGGCCGTCCCCCATGGTCACGCGGCGCTTGTCCGGGGTGACGTCCTCCACCCGGCCCGGGCCGTTGCGGGGCGAGCCCGACAGCTCCTTGGCCATGATGGCCTTGCCCGGCAGCGGCGGCTGGACGCGCACCTGGCCACTGCGGTTGTACGCCACGCCCAGCACGCCCACCGCGGCCAGCACCGTCACCCCTGCGGCCGTCTGCGCGGTCACGCGCGCGGCGCGGCGCATCGAGGCCTTCGCCCGCTGCCAGCGCGTCAGCCGCAAGGGCGGCATGGACAGCAGGCTTCCGGGGACCAGCGGCTCCAGGTCCGCGATGAGCGCGGTCACGGACGGATAGCGCTCATCCGGATCCGGCTTGAGGCACCGCATCACGATGGCGTCCACGCGTGCGTCCAGCCCCGCGCGCTTGCGCGACGGCGGATCGAAGGTGCCCAGCGGCACCTCGCCGGTGAAGGTCTCGTAGAGGATGACGCCCAGGGAGAAGATGTCCGCGCGCGCGTCCGCGCTCTTCGCGTCCACGCGCTGCTCGGGCGCCATGTACGAGATGGTGCCCATGGACACGTGCGTGGACGTGAGCGCGAAGCGCGACGCCGCGGACGCGTCATCCAGGAAGGACGCCAACCCGAAGTCGGACACCTTCGCGATGCCGCCGGCCTGCTGATCCAGCAGGATGTTCTCCGGCTTCAGGTCGCGGTGGATGACGCCCCGGCCGTGCGCGTACTCGATGGCCCGGCAGATTTCGAGCATCCGGCGCAGGAGTGCCGGCGTGTCCATGGACGGGTTGCGCATGAGCTCGCGCAGGGACGGCCCGTCCACGAACTCCATCACCAGGTAATAGGTGTTGTCCGTCTTCCCCTTGTCGACGATGGCGACGACGTGGGGGTGGCTCAGCGTCGCCAGCGCCGCGGCTTCTTTCTGGAAGCGCGCGATGAACGACGGGTCCTTGGCCAGATCCGGGTTCAGCAGCTTCACCGCGACCGTGCGGCCGAGCGACAGCTGGGTGGCCTTGTGGACCTCTCCCATGCCGCCGGCACCGACGAGCTTCTCCAGGCGGTAGCCGCTGACGAGGTCAGGAGGCCGGGAACGACTGATGGCAGTGGGCTCGAACGAGGACATGGGCGGGGAACAGGGCGGCGAGGGTAGCAGAAACGGGGCGCCGCGTTACCGCTCCCCAGCTGCCCTTCCGGCCCCCTCCCGCTCGCCGGGTGGGCGGGCGGCCATGACCCGGGTGAAGCCACCTTCCGTGGGAGCCCCAAATGGGCTCCCCAGCTCGGCTCGGGTGTCGGCTCAGGTATCCCCGGCGACGGGGCGCAGCACGCTGGTGAGGTTGGTGCGCACCTGGGACAGCGAGGAGCGCATGTTCGCGTGCCGCACCGACGCGCCAACGGCCCGCGCCAGCGACTTGAGCAGCGAAATCTCCTCCGGGCGCCACAGGCGGGCCTGGCGGCAGTCCTCGAACGCCACGAACCCCCACCACTGCTTGGCCGGGACGATGGGGCACAGCAGCACGGACTGCACGCCCTGGCGCTCCAGCAGCTCGCGCATCATCGGCGGCGCCTCCTTGGTGGTGCAGGAGACCACCATCTGCGCCTCCAGCATGTCCGCCCACGCCATGGCGTAGTCGCGCATCGGCAGCGCGCGCAGCACCGGGTGCGCCAGCGGGGACACCACCCCCGGCTCCGCCCAGGCGTAGCGCAGGTCC
Organism: Corallococcus sp. AB011P; assembly: GCF_003611605.1. Lineage (NCBI taxonomy): Bacteria > Pseudomonadati > Myxococcota > Myxococcia > Myxococcales > Myxococcaceae > Corallococcus > Corallococcus sp. AB011P. Next base: position 236,199 of record NZ_RAVX01000002.1, on the reverse strand, counting down.
GTCATGAACCGGCCCGCCAGGTTCGTGGTCCGGTTCTCGAAGAGGCACGCGCGGTCCACCTTCAGCGGCCGGGCCACCATGCCCAGTGCATCCGAACCCGTGGCCGGGCACAGGCCCTTATCCAGGAGCAACCGCGACGCTTCGGACACCTTCGTGAACGCTTCCACCATGACCGTCTCGCTTGAAGGGGGGGAGGGGGTCACCCCTTCCTGTCGTGGATGAGCTGTCATCCACACATGTCCCGTTATGCAGGATTCCTCTGTTCCTGTCAAATGGTGGTTTTACTGGAAACCCAAGAAGAGGAGAGTCGGAGCGTTGCGGGGCCCGGAAACGCGAACAGGGGCGCCCTCGTGAAGAGAGCGCCCCTGCTCGGGCACGGCGTGTGGTGCGTCCCTTGGAGGAGGGCGGCGGACTACTGCGCGGACTTCTTGGAGGCGGGGGCCTTCACGGGCTTCTTGGTGCCGTCGGTGCCCTGCATCATCGTCTCCGTGCGGCCGGAGGGCGCGGTCTCGGTGGCCGCCTCGGTCTTGCCCTCGGTCTTCGCGGGGGCGTGCGGGTCGGCCTGGATGCCGTCGCCGGTGGGGGTCTCGAGGGTGCCGGTCGCGGGGGGATTGACCGGGCCCCGCGTATCCGTGGGCGCCTTGGTGGGCGGCGGGGAGGCGATGGCGGCGGAGGCGGCGAACAGGGCGGCGACGAGGAAGGTCTTCATGATGATGGGCTCGGATTCGTGACAGACGGCCCGCGCTGGAGTGCGCCGGGCATCGTCATCGCGGCTCTAGAGGGGGACGGAGGTTTGTTTATTCACTCGCCGTCACGTGGAGCCCGCTCACATGCAACAGGTTGAAGGCCGCTGGAGTGGCAACGATTCCGCTCCCACGCACAAACGACAACAGGGGCGCCCTCGTGAGGAGAGCGCCCCTGCCGGGACCGCGTCCTGTCCGTCCCTTGGAGGCGGACAGGGCACGAGTGAAGAGAGGGATCAGCCCTCGGTCTTCGTCTCGGTGGTGGTCTTCTTCTCGGTCTTGGTCTTCGTGCCCTTCTTGCCGGCCTTGCCCTCGGTCTTGGTCTCGGTCTTGGTCTCGGCCTTCATCTCACCCTGCGCCGCGGGGGCGGGGGCGGCGGCCTCGGTCTTCGCCTCGACGGCGGGAGCCGGCTGCGCGGCGGGGGCGGCGGCGGGAGCCGGGGTGTTGGCGAACGCGGTGGTGGCGGCGAAGAGGGCGGCGACGATGACGGTCTTCATGGATGGCTCCGGGGACGACACGCCGACGCGGAATTGCATCGGTTGATGCCATGACCCTTGAGCACCCGCCGTGCCAGCACCGGTTTCAAGCAACTTCGCGGGGTTCTCCAGGTAGGAGCGGATCCGCCATGGGGAGAAACTCCTCAGTTGCGATTGCAACAATGGGTGCAAGCTCCCCAGGCAGGCGCACGTTGCTTTGACGGCAACGGCGCTCTTCTGCAAGCTGCACGGCAACCTTCCGTTCCGAGCGCCACGCGCCGGGACATGAAGGGGAGCATGAAGCCCGGACGTCCTCGTCGTGCATATCGCGCGGCCAGGTGTCGGGAGAGATGGCGTATGCGGCACCTGCTGGTGGCATGGAGTGTGGCGTGGCTGGGAGTGGGATGCGCCGCCACCATTCCCCCCGAGCGCTTCCAGGCCCAGGTGTCGGAGACGGAGCGCTGGCAGCGCGAGTACCAGGCCGAGCGCGAGCGCACCGAGGCGTTGGCGGCGAAGCTGGCGGCGTTGGAGTCCGCGCTGGAGGAGCTGGCGCAGGAGCGCGCGGAGGCGGAGCAGGCGCGCGCGGAGGCGGAGCAGGCGCGCGCGACCGCCACGGAAGAGCTGGCGCGGTTGGAGACGGAGCGCCACACGCTGGAGGAGCACAACGCGCAGCTGTTGGCGCGGCAGCGCGAGCTGGCGGCGCTGCACGAAGAGCTGTCGGACGTCTGGTACGAGTCCGCGCTGGAGCGCGCGCGGCGGCGCACCCAGCCGCCGCTGCCGGGCGCCACCTCCACCGAGGCGGCCAGGCCGGTGCCGTGAGTTTCGCGTGGGCGTCCGTACCCGGGCGCCTGCTGGTTCTTCCTCTGTCGACCCAAGGAGCGTGCCCGTGGCGATGAACTCGCGGACCCCCATCCGTGGATACCGCGCGGGTTTCTTCTTCGTGGTGATGCTCCTGTCGGGCGTCATCGGCTTCATGCTCTGGACGGAGGTGCGCACCGGGCATCAGGTGGACGCGCTGGTGCTGGAGGCCCTGGAGCGCGCGAGCCTCATCGGCCGCATCCGCGTGGACGTGATGTCGCTGGAGTCCGCCATCGAGGCGCACGTGCGCTCCAGCGGCGACGCCGAGCGCAAGGAAGCCGACGACGTGATGGAGGACATCCTGGGCAGCATCCGGCAGTCCTCGGAGGCGTACATGCGCCACCTGCCGCCCGGCGAGAAGGAGATATGGCTGCGCTTCAACGGCGCGTGCCAGGGGCTGGCGGATCAGGTGCGCGCGGCGGCGGTGTTCTCACGGCAGCGCGACGCGGAGCGCGCCCGGCGCCACCTGGTGGAGAGCATCCGTCCCCTGGCGGCGGAGGTGGACCAGCTGGCGGGACAGCTGGCCACGGAGAACGCGTCCGACGCGCGCGTGCTGGTGGGGCGGCTGGGCACGCTCCGGGTGCGCAACACGGCACTGGGCGCGGCCACCACGCTCTTGGCCATCCTGCTGTCCATGCTGGTGGGCTGGCACATCATCTCCCTGCTCAAGCGCCAGGACGCCACCATCCAGGGGCAGTTGGAGGAGCTGGGGCGGCACAACCAGGAGCTGGATGCGTTCACCCGGCGCGTGGCGCACGACCTGATGGGGCCGCTGTCCCCGCTCAAGGGCTACCTGACGCTCATCCGGCGCTCCGGCGCGGTGAAGGACCCGGGCGCGCTGGAGATGATTTCGCAGTGCGAATCCAGCGCGGTGCGCATGGGGGAGCTCATTGAAGCGCTGCTGCGCTTCTGCCGCGCGGGCACGCGGGGCGACGGGACGATGGGGGAATTGGACACGGCGGTGAGCACGCTGCTGTTGGAGGTGAGCCAGACGGCGACGGCGCTGGGTGTGTCGCTGGAGCGCGAGCTGGAGCCGGGCGTGCTGGTGGATTGCCCGGCGCAGCTGCTCCAGGTGGTGGCGCGCAACCTCTTGTCCAACGCGGTGAAGTACACGGCGGGGCGGCCGGATCCGCGCGTGAAGGTGCGGGTGGCGACGGAGGGGACGGACGCGGTGGTGGAGGTGACGGACAACGGGCTGGGGATGAGCGCGGCGACGCAGGCGTCGCTGTTCCAGCCGTTCTTCCGGGCCGCGGAGGTGCGGGGCATTCCGGGGCACGGCCTGGGCCTGGCCACCACCCGGCGCGTGGTGGAGGCGCACGGCGGGACGCTCACGGTTCATTCAGAAGAGGGCAAGGGCACGCGGATCCGCGTGCGGTTCGCACGTGTGGCGCGCACTCCGGCGCCGCTTGTGGTGGAGTCCGACGCCCACTCCATCCGCAAGGCCTCATGAGCACAGCCCGAATCCTCGTCGTCGATGATGATCCGCATGCGCGGGACCTGCTCCAGCGCCTGCTGGGCGTGCTGGGCCCGGTGACGCAAGCGCCGGACCCCAAGGGCGCGGCGGAGCGGATGGGTGAGCAGTCCTTCGACCTGGTGCTCACGGACATGGCCATGCCCGACCCGGGCGACGGCCTGAAGGTGCTCCAGACGGTGAAGTCGAACCTGCCGGACACGCCGGTGATTGTCGTGACGGCGTTCGGCAACATCGAGGGCGCGCTGGACAGCATCCAGCTGGGCGCCTTCGACTACCTGTCCAAGCCGTTCGACGTGGACGCCATCATGCGGGTGGCGAAGCGGGCGCTGGAGCAGAAGCGGCTGGTGGAGGAGAACCGCACGCTGCGCAAGCAGGTGGAGCGCACGTCGCTGGTGGGCCGCAGCCAGGCGCTGCTGGAGGTCTACAAGCAGGTGGCCCGCGCGGCGACCAGCAACGTGCCGGTGCTGATTACGGGTGAGACGGGCACGGGCAAGGAGATGGTGGCGCGGGCGCTGCACAAGCGCTCGGCGCGCACGTCCGGGCCGTTCATCCCGGTGGACTGCGGCGCCATCACCGAGTCGCTGATGGAGAGCGAGCTGTTCGGCCACGCGAAGGGCAGCTTCACGGGCGCGTCGGGGGCGCGGCGCGGCCTGTTCGAGGAGGCCAGCGGCGGCACGCTGTTCCTGGACGAGATTGGCGACGTGGGCATGAAGGTCCAGTCGCAGCTCCTGCGCGTGCTCCAGGAGGGGGAGATCCGCCGCGTGGGCGAGAGCGTCCCGGTGAAGGTGGACGTGCGGGTGCTGGCGGCGACGAACAAGGACTTGAAGGCGCGGGTGGCGGAGGGGCTGTTCCGCGAGGACCTGCTGTACCGGCTGGACGTGGTGCACCTGCACCTGCCGCCGCTGCGTGAGCGGCGCGAGGACATTCCTGCCTTGGTGGAGCACTTCGCGTCGCTGCACGCGAGGGGTGGGGTGAGGCCGGTGGTGACGGCGGACGCGATGGCGCGGCTCACGGTGTACGACTGGCCGGGCAACGTGCGGCAGTTGGAGAATGTGATGGCGCGGGCGCTCGCGCTGAACGTGACGGGCGTGCTGGGGCCGCCGGACTTCCCGGAGCCCATTGGTGACGCGCCCAAGCGGCTGACGGGGCTCGCGGGGGATTTGCCGAGCCTCGCGGAGCTGTCGAGGCGCTACGCGGCGCACGTGCTCCAGCACGTGGGCGGCAACAAGAGCGAAGCCGCGCGCCTGTTGGGCGTGGACCGCAAGACGCTCTACAAGCTCCTGGAGGCGCCGGAGTCGCCCGAAGGGATGCCGCCCGCGGAGGGGCGGAGCTGATCCGCGGAGGCGCCTTTCCGCCGTTCGTGGCAATCGCCGTTCAGGGCGCAAGCCCTGCCCACCCACGCGCTTCCGCGCGCAGGAGATCGCACCTGAGCCGACGTTGAGGATGTCAGCGGGGACCCGTACCGTTGCGGCCTGTATGCGCCGCCGCTGGTTCCCCCTCGGACTCCCCCTGTTGTTCTTCGCGTGCGCTCCGGTGGAGCCCCCTGTGCCCGCCGCGCCGGTGGACGCGGGCACCGTGACGGCACAGGCCCCCGCGCCCGAGGCGGAGGCCGCGCCGACGGAGTCCGCACAGGCGCTCCGCTCCGCATGGCAGGCCACCGCGCCCGAGCCCTCCGATGACGGTGGCGTCACGCATGCAACCGCGCCGGCCCTGTTGGGCGTCATGGAGGAGCCGGAGGACGCGGGCAGTGCGCTCTCGCTATCGCTGGAGCCCTCGCTGTCTCAATCCGTCTCCGGCGGCGCGAACAGCGAAGCCCTGCCCGGCGAAGAGGAGCCGCAGGTCATCACCGAGTCCGAGGTCCCCGTGCTGGAGCTGGGGCCGGATGGTGAGCCGTTGATCGACGCGGATGACGACGCCACCGCGACCGATACGGATGCCCTCGCGCAGAATCTCGATGGTGGGAGCGCTCCGGGTTCGCCTGACGTCGCCATGGGCTCTGACCCGAACGTGCCTGTCGCGAACGCAGGGACCGACACCAACGGTCCGCCCCCGGCAACGCCCATCACGGGCGTCGATGGTGACGAGGACTCGGTCGCTGAAGCCCCCCCCGAGGAAGTGGACGCGGGCATGGAGCCCTACGCCATCCCGTACGCGCCGGACGCGGGTTCGCTGCGTGTGCGCCGCTCCATCGCGGTGCGCTCCGAGCCCCGGCAGGACTCGCCATCGCTGGGCACCGTGGCCCAGGACATGCGCGTGAAGTGGCAGGGCGCGATGCGCGGGCCAGACTGCGACACCTGGGTGCAACTGCAACCGCGTGGCTGGGTCTGCGAGCGCTACCTGGAACAGAACTTCCGCGAGCCCCGTGTCCGCCCGCTGCCCCGCGTGGAGGAGGGCGCGCTCACCCCCGGCGTCTACGCGCGCGTGGTGGGCCACCGTGTGCGGGCCTACCCGAGCCTTGCGCTCGCCCGCCGGAAGAAGCAGGGCGTGCTGCTCAAGGGCTCCGTCACCGTGAAGCTCCTGGGCCAGGTGAAGGTCGGCCGTCGCACCTTCTGGCGCACCTCCGACGGTCAGTACTTCGAAGCGCGCGTGCTGCGCGAACACCGCCCCTCCGACTTCAGCGGCCTGGACGCGGAGGCGCTCGCGTCCCTGCCCATGCCCTTCGGCTGGGCCCAGTCCCGCTCCGCCCCCCGCACCGACGTGGTGGTGCGCAAGGCCCCGGACGCGCGAGCGGAACGAGAGACGACCCTCCCGCCGCGCACGCTCGTCTCCGTGCGCGAGCTGTCCCCCGACGGCCAGTGGGTCCGCATCGCCGAGGACCACTGGGTGGCGCGCGACGACCTGCACGTCGCGTGGTCGCTGGCGTCCCCGTCCATCGTGGAGCCCGGGGCGCGCTGGCTGGACGTGGACCTGGAGGCCCAGACGCTCATCGCCTACGAGGGCGACCGGCCTGTCTACGCCACGCTCATCTCCTCCGGCAAACCGGGCACTGACACGCCGGAAGGCCTCTTCCGCATCTGGGTGAAGTTCGCGGAAGCGGACATGACGGGCACCATGGGCAAGGCCAGCTACCGCGTGGCCACCGTGCCGTGGACCATGTTCTTCGAGGGCGACTTCGCCCTGCACACCGCCTACTGGCACGACCGCTTCGGCGAACCCGTGAGCCACGGTTGCATCAACCTGGCCCCCAAGGACGCGCGAGCCCTCTACGGCTGGACCACGCCGGAGGTGCCCACCGGCTGGTCCATGGTCCACGCGATGCCGGACGACCCCGGCACCTGGGTGCGCATCCGAGGCCAGGCCCACGAGGCGCCGAAGAAGCGCCGCAAGGGCGCCCCCGTCGTCGCCACCGTCCGCGACCTCTAAGCGTGGCGGATACAGGGCGTTCCTTGTAGTCGCGGAGGGGGAGCGGCTACCTTGCCGCGCGTCATGCCGGAGGAGGGCGACGCATGTCCGCCGAGAACAGAGCCATCACGCGCATTCATGTCGAAGGTTTCAGGTCGCTTCAGAATGTCGATCTGGAACCCGGTCGCGTGACGGTGCTTATTGGCGCCAACGGCGCGGGCAAGTCGAACCTGCTCTCCCTTCTGCGGATGGTCGCGCTGATGCGGACGCAGTCGCTCCGACGGTATGTCGGTGAGGCTGGCGGCGCCTCCGCGCTCCTTCACTACGGTCCCAAGCTGACGAAAGCGCTGAACATCCGGCTGGAGTTCGAGCAGAAGACGGCGGCGAATGCCTATGGCGCGCGCCTGGGATACGCGGCTGGCGACACCCTTCTGTTCCTGGACGAGACCGTCGAGCATCGGCCTGCCGGAAGCGGTGTGTTCAAGGTCACCTCGCTGGGGGCGGGGCACAAGGAGTCCATCCTGGAAGAAGCCGCGGGCAACCAGGGAGACCCGACGGCGAAGGCCGTGAGGTGGTGGCTGTCGAAGACGAACTTCTTCCATTTCCACGACACCTCCTTCGCTGCTCCGCTGCGCCAGAATTCCCGCCAGGAAGATGTGCGCTTCCTGCACTCCGACGGAAGCAACCTGGCCGCATACCTGCGGTCGCTCGCGATCAGTGAAGAGCCCGCGAGACAGGCCGCATGGCGCCGCATCAGCCAACTCGTCAGGCGCGTGGCTCCCTTCATCAAGAGTCTGCAGCCGACCCTGGTCGACCCGGCGAATCCGGAGACCTCAAGCGTGCGGCTGGACTGGGTGGACGAGCGCGACCAGCTCTTCGGCCCGCACCACCTCTCGGACGGAACCCTGCGCTGCATCGCGCTGTTCACCGCGCTCGGTCAGCCGGTGGACTCGCTCCCCGCATTCCTCAGCATCGATGAGCCGGAACTCGGGCTTCACCCGGCCGCGCTCGGCATCCTGGCCAGCCTTGTCCGCTCCACCAGCACCCACGCGCAGATTCTGCTCGCGACGCAGTCACCCGCGCTGCTCGACCTGTTCGAGCCTCAGGAGGTGGTCGTCACGGAGCGAGCCCAGGGGGCCACGACGTTCCGGCGGCTCGACCCCGAACGGCTCAAGGGCTGGCTCGAGGACTACAGCCTGTCCGAGCTCTACGACAAGAATGTCCTCGGGGGCCGCCCTTGAAGCGGCTCATCATCGTCGTGGAGGGGCCGACCGAGGGGGAGTTCGTGAAGCACGTCCTTGGCCCGCACCTGGATGCGCGCTCCGTCTTCACTTCCACCCTCATCGTGACGACCCGCCGCGACGAACTCACGGGCGCCAAGCTCAACAAGGGCGGAGGACCCTGGAGGAACTGGGACCGGGACCTGAGACGTGTCATGGGCGAGAATCCTGGCCCCGACGTGGCATTCACCACGCTGATAGACCTCTACGGGTTGCCCAAGGACTTCCCTCAGCTCGAAGCGCTCTCCGGGATTGGTGACACCCGTCATCGCGCGTCCGAAGTGGAGGCGGTGCTGTCCAAGCAGTTCGGGGACCGTCGATTCATCCCGTATGTCCAGCGGCATGAGTTCGAAGCGTTGGTGCTCGCCAGCCTTCGCGCGTTGGCAGGGGTGCTGGATGCCGAGGAGGACTTGCAGGGGCTCGAGCAGCTTCACTCCGACATCGCGGGGCATCCCCCAGAAGACGTGAACGATGGCCCTGAGACCGCGCCTTCCAAGCGGCTCCTCGCCAGGATTCCGAGCTACCGGAAGCGACTGCATGGGCCGCTCGCGGTCGAATCGACCGGACTCGCGAGCCTCCGGGCTGCGTGTCCTCGCTTTGATGCCTGGGTGACGAGGCTCGAAGGGCTCTAGCCGCCCAGCACGGACACCGTGACGCGGCGGCGGTGCGGCGACGTGCGGTGCTCCCAGACGTAGACGCCCTGCCACGTGCCCAGGTCCGCCTCGCCGTCCTTCACCGGGATGCTCAGGGACACCTGAGTCAGCACCGTGCGCACGTGCGCGGGCATGTCGTCCGGCCCCTCCGCGTCGTGCTGGAACAGCGGGTCGCCGTCCTTCACCAGCCGGGAGAAGAATGCCTCCAGGTCGCGCTGGACGACGGGGTCCGCGTTCTCGCTGATGATCAGCGACGCGCTGGTATGGTGCAGGAAGAGCGTGCACAGGCCCTCGCGGATGCCCGTGCCCTTCACCGCCTTCCGCACCTCACCGGTGATGTCCACCAGGCCTCGGCCCCGCGTGGACACCGTCAGCTCCTTCGCCTGATACACCCCAAGCCTCCGTCCCGTGGCTCAGCGCCCGTCCAATCGTTTCACGAGGAACGCCGCCAGCTGCTCCAGCTCCTCCGTGATGATGGTGTGCCCACCGTCGAAAGGCAGGAACTCCACCGGCAGCCCCGCGCCCGTCAGCAGGTCGCGCAGGCGCTCGCCTTCCTGGAAGGGCAACACCGGATCCTGCCGGCCGTGTCCCTGGAACACCGGCAGGGACGGACGGCCGCGGACCTTGGGCTCCCACTCCTTGCCGGCGACCAAGGCCCCGGACAGAAGACACAGGCCGGCGGGGCACTCCTCCAGCCGCAGCGCCACGTCCGTGGACATCATCGCGCCCTGGCTGAAGCCTCCCAGCACCACGCGGTTCAGGGGCACCTGGAGCGCCGCCACCACGCTCATCAGCGCCCGGCGCGCGGCGGGCATCCCCGGCGGCACGGCCTGGGAGTACTGCGGCCAGTCCCGTCCCTGGCCCATCAGGATGGCCATGGGGATTTCGAACCACGCTCGGCCTCCGGGCATGCCCAGCGCGTCCAGCGACAGCAGGGCCTCCGGAAAGACGAACCGCACGCCCTGCGCCAGGCGGGGCGCGGCCATCATCAGCTCGGGCGCCAGCGCCACCAGGTCCGTGCCCGGCGCGCCGAAGCCGTGGCTCAACAGCACCACCAGCTCCGGCGTCGCGCCCTCGGGGAGCGCGTCCACCACGTGGCAGTCCAGCTCTCCCAGCTTCGTGCGCACGTGGCGCGGACGGAGGCTCACGGCTGCGCGTCGCTGATGGTGACGTGCTGGATGACCATGTCCGTGTCCGGCCGGTCCTGCCGGTTGCGCGGCGTGTTGGCGATCTTCTCCACCACGTCATAGCCCTTCACCACCTCACCGAAGATGGTGTGCCGGCCCTTGAGGAACTGCGGCGTGGACGTGGTGATGAAGAACTGGCTGCCGTTGGTGCCCGGGCCCGCGTTGGCCATGGCCAGCTGGCCCTTCTTGTCGAAGTCCCGGTTGCTCTTGAACTCGTCCTCGAAGCGGTAGCCCGGGTCGCCCCGGCCGGTGCCCGTGGGGTCGCCGCCCTGAATCATGAAGTCGGGGATGACGCGGTGGAAGATGACGCCGTCGTAGAGCGGCTTGCCCTCCACGCGCTCACCCGTCTTGGGGTTGATCCACGCCTGCTCGCCGGACGCCAGACCCACGAAGTTCGCCACCGTCTTGGGCGCGTCCTTGGAGAAGAGCTTGAGCACGATGGTGCCCTGGTTCGTCTCCATGGTGGCCCAGAGGTCCTGGCCCTCCAGCGCCTTCTTCTGGAAGCCCTTCGCGGAGGCCACGTCCGTCTGCAGGCTCACCGTGCGGGTAGCCGCCGCGGAGTTGGAGGGGGATGCGGCGGGGGCCTTCGCGGCGGGCGGCTGCTCCTTGTCCTTGGAGCACGCGGTCAGGGCGAGGCAGAGGAGTCCAGCGGTCAGGAATCGGGTGCGCATGGGGCGCGCATCCTAGCGGCTTTCGACCGGGCTCCAGCGTGTTAAAGAGGGTCTCTACTCCCGGAGGTTTCCCCTGTGACAACCGGACAGGAATGGCTGGTTGACGCGAGCGGCTGCGCGCCGGAGCGGCTCAAGGACGCGGCCGCGCTGGCGGCACTCTTCGAGGAGCTGGTCGTCCTGATGGACCTGAAGGTCGTGGGCCAGCCGCAGTGGCACGTCTTCCCGGAGCCCGGCGGCGTCACCGGTCTGGCGCTCCTGGCCGAAAGCCACCTGGCCATCCACACCTTCCCGGAGCATGGCTTCGCCGCGCTCAACGTCTACTGCTGCCGCACCCGCGCGCGTCCGGACTTCGACGCGCTGGCGGCGAAGCATCTGGGCGCCACGTCGTGCCGCGTGCGCGAGCTGTCGAGAGGGGTGGAGGCGTGACGCAGGGGGCGTGTCCGTCGTGTGGCGCGAGCGTGGAGTTCTCCGCCGGGTCGGCGCAGGTCGTGGTGTGCGGCCACTGCCAGACGATGGTGGCCCGCGTGGGCGCGGAGCTGGAGGACCACGGCAAGGTGGCCCGCATCGTGGAGACGGCCTCCCCGCTGCGCCTGGGGCTGGAGGGCCGCGTCAACGGCACCTCGTATCAAATCGTCGGGCACCTCCAGAAGGACCACGGCGCCGGCCCCTGGGACGAGTGGTACGTGGAGATGTCCGACGGCCGCACCGGCTGGCTCAGCGAGTCCGAGGGCGCCTTCCACCTGCTCTCCGACGCGGGCGTGGAGGAGGGCATCGAGCTGGAGCAGCTCCACCCCGGGGACCGCCTGCGCCTGCGCAACCGCCCGCTGGTGGTGGAGGAGCGCGGCCACGGACGCGTCGTCGCCGCGGAAGGCCAGCTCCCCAGCGACGTGGATCCGGAAGCGGACAGCTACTACGTGGACGCCACCGGCCCGCGCGGCCTGTTCGTCACGCTGGACTTCGGCACGCGCGACCGCGACCCGGAGGTCTTCCTGGGGCAGCGGCTGGAGCTCACGCAGCTGGGCATCCCCGCGGGCGAGCTGCGCCCTCGCGTGCGCAAGGTCCAGCTCCAGCAGGCGCGCTGCACCAACTGCAACGGCCCACTGGAGCTGCGCGCGCCGGACCAGACGCTGCGCGTGGCGTGCCCGTACTGCGGCGCGCTGATGAGCGTGGCGCAGGGCAAGCTGGCCTTCCTCAAGCTGCTCCAGAAGCCGGAGCTGCCGGCCGCCATCCAACTGGGGCAGAAGGGCACGCTCGACGGCACGGAGTGGATCTGCATCGGCTACCAGGAGCGCTCGTGCGTGGTGGAGGGCACGCGCTACCCGTGGATGGAGTACCTGCTCTACCACCCGGCGCGCGGCTTCACCTGGCTGATGGAGTCCAATGGCCACTGGGTGTTCCTCACGCCCCTCGCGGCCGGTGACGCGAACGTCGTGCCGCAGGTGTCCGCGCACCACGGGGGCCGCCGCTACAAGGCCTTCCAGTCCGTCACCGCCGTCACCGACGCGGTGGTGGGCGAGTTCTACTGGAAGGTCTTCCAGGGCGAGAAGGCGCGCGCCACGGAGTACGTCGCGCCGCCGTACTCGGTGAACGAGGACGCCACCGACAACGAAGTCTCGTACACGCATGGCGAGTACCTCTCCCCGGAGACGGTGCGCGACGCGTTCAAGCTGAAGGAGCCGCTGCCCACGCCCCGGGGCATCGCGCCCAGCCAGCCCAACCTGCGCCGCGAGTCGATGATGCGGACGCTGCGCTGGTCCGCGGTGTGGCTCCTGGGGCTGTTCGTCCTGGCGGGCGTGCTCCACGCGCGCGCGCTCAACGCGCGGGTGCTGGACCTGCATGTGACGCTGCCCCGGACCGCGACCCCCGGCTCCCACGACGCCATGCACTTCAGCGAGCCCTTCGAGCTTCAGCGGACGGGCAACATGCGGGCGCAGATCCACATGTCGCAGTCGCTCAACAACGCCTGGGTGGGTGTGCAGGGCGACCTGGTGAACCAGGACACGCAGGACGTGGTGAGCTTCTACGAAGAGGTGAGCTACTACCACGGGCGCGACAGCGACGGCTCCTGGAGCGAGGGCGGCCAGAGCGGCAGCGTGTTCCTGTCGTCGCTGCCCAAGGGGACGTACGTGCTGCGGACGACCACGTCGTTCGACCCGGCCCTGAAGCTCACGGGGCCCCAGTTGGGGCCCGTCGTCAGCTACCAGGTGGTGCTCACGCACGACACGCCCAACGAGAGCTGGTTCATCATCGCGCTGGTGCTGCTGCTGGTGATTCCGGCGCTGTCGTTCTTCGGCGCCAACAGCTTCGAGACCGAGCGGTGGAAGGAAAGCAACCTGTAGCGGGCAGGGAGGTGGACGATGAGGTTCCTGGGCGGACTGGTGCTCGTGGCGTACGCGTGGGCCACCTATACGGGTTGGGCCCCATTCAGTGACGAGGAGCGCGGGCGGGTGACCGGCGACGTGAAGCGCGGTCCCGGCGGCGTGCTGCTGTGGACCGGTGGATTCATGGGAGGCAAGTGATGCTGTTGCTCGGAGTGGTGGTCACCCTGCAGGGAGTGCTGGCGAGCGTCATCTATTCGCTCATCGGCCTGGTGGTGTTCGTGGCCGGCTTCTACGTCATCCGCCTCATCCTGCCGTACGACGTGCACAAGGAAATCGAGGTCGACCAGAACACCGCGCTGGGCATCGTCATCGGCTCGTTCATCCTGGGTCTGGCCATCATCATCGCGGCGGCCATCAGCGGCTGAAACACGTGACGCTTTGAACAAGACGCTGCTCTTCCTCACCGTCCTCGTCATCGCGACGTGCGGGCTCATCTACGAGCTCATCGTCGGGACGCTCGCCAGCTATCTGCTGGGGGACAGCATCACCCAGTTCTCCACTGTCATCGGCGGCTACCTCTTCGCCATGGGCATTGGCAGCTACCTGTCGCGCTTCGTGGAGCGCGGGGTGGCCCAGCGCTTCGTGGAGATAGAGCTGGCCGTGGCCCTGTTCGGCGGGCTGTGCGCGCCGATGCTGTTCCTCACCTTCACGCTCACCAGCGTGTTCCCCGTGGTGCTGTACGGCACCGTGCTGCTCATCGGCACGCTGGTGGGGCTGGAGATTCCCCTCCTGCTGCGCATCCTGCAGGACCAGCTCAAGTTCAAGGACCTGGTCAGCCAGGTGCTGACGTTCGACTACCTGGGCGCGCTCGCGGCCAGCGTGGCCTTCCCGCTGCTGCTGGTGCCGAAGCTGGGACTGGTGCGCACGTCGCTCCTCTTCGGCCTGCTCAACGCGGGCGTGGGGCTGTGGAGCACGTGGCTGCTGGCGCCCGTGCTGGCCAACCCCGTGCGCCTGCGCATCAAGGCGGTGGCGCTGTGCGCGGGGCTGCTCGTGTGCTTCGCGATGGGGGACCGGCTCACCACGTTCTACGAGGACCAGCTCTACGCGGACGACGTCGTCCACGCCACGAGTTCCCCCTACCAGCGCATCATCGTCACGCGCGGCAAGCGGGGCTTCTCGCTGTTCCTCAACGGCAACCTCCAGTTCGCCAGCATCGACGAGTACCGCTACCACGAGTCCCTGGTGCACCCGGCCATGGTGCGCGCGCAGAAGGTGGAGCACGTGCTCATCCTGGGCGGCGGGGACGGGCTCGCGGCGCGCGAGGTGCTGAGGTATCCGGACGTGAAGTCCGTCACGCTGGTGGACCTGGACCCCGCCATCACCGGGCTCGCCACGAACTACCCGGAGCTGGCGGCGCTCAACCACCACGCCATGACGCACCCGAAGATGCGCGTCATCAACACGGACGCCATGCAGTTCCTGACCGAAGGCGCCAACGCCTGGGACGTCGTCATCGTGGACTTCCCGGACCCCAACAACTTCGCGCTGGGGAAGCTGTACACGACGGGCTTCTACAAGATTTTGAAGAGGCGCCTGGCGCCGGGCGGCGTGGCGGTCATCCAGAGCACCAGTCCGCTGTTCGCGCGGCGCTCGTTCTGGTGCGTGGAGACCACGTTGAAGGCGGCGGGCTTCTGGACGCAGCCGTACCACGCGCTGGTGCCGTCCTTCGGGGAGTGGGGCTACGTGATGGTGGCGCAGGAGCCGGCCAACCGCCACCGCCCGCTGCCGGAGGGGCTGGCGTTCCTGGACGAGGACACGCTGGAGGGGCTCACGCGCTTCTCTCCAGACATGGCCCCGCTGCCGGCGGAGGTGAACCGGCTGAACAACCAGGTGCTGGTGCACTACTACGAAGAGGAGTGGCGCAGGTGGAACTGACGCGGCGCGAGCTGGTGGCCGCGTTCCTGGGCGCCTCCGTGGCGAGCGCCTGTACGCGGCAGGCCGCTCGCGCGCCGGTGCCGGGCGCCATCGTGGACCGGGCGGTGGACACCGGTCACAAGTTGCGCACAGGGCCGCTGCCTCGCGCGCAGGAATTCGAACCGGTGGGCGTGTTGATTGTCGGCGCGGGCGCGGCCGGGCTGTCCGCCGCGTGGCGCCTGTCCGCCGCGGGCGTGAAGGACCTGCGTGTGGTGGAGCTGGAGGCGGAGGCCGGGGGCACGTCGCGTTCCGGCCGCAACGCCGTGTCCGCGTTCCCGTGGGGCGCGCACTACCTGCCGTCCCCCCTGGAGGACAAAGGGCCGGTGATGCGCCTGCTGCGGGAGATGGACGCCGTCACCGGCGTGGACGCGGAAGGGCACCCGTCGTTCGCGGAGGAGCTGCTCATCCAGGAGCCCGACGAGCGCGTCTTCTTCAAGGGCCACTGGTACGAAGGGCTGTACCTGCGCGCGGGCGCGAGCCCCGAGGACCTGGCGGAGCTGGAGCGCTTCGACACGAAGATGAATGCCTTCGCCGCCGCGCGCGACGCGAAGGGGCGCAAGGCGTTCGCGGTGCCGGTGGCGCTCTCCAGCGACGACGCGGAGTGGACCGCGCTGGACGCGCTGAGCATGGCACGGTGGATGGAGGCGGAGGGCTTCCGCTCGCCCCGGCTGAAGTGGTTCGTGGACTACGCGTGCCGCGACGACTACGGCACCACCTCCGAGCATGTCTCCGCCTGGGCGGGCATCTGGTACTTCGCCGCGCGGCAGAACGGGAAGGGTGAGCGCAGCGACGGCTTCCTGTCCTGGCCCGAGGGCAATGGCCGGCTGGTGAAGCAGCTGATGTCGTCGCTGGGCCCGCGCCAGTTGGAGACGCAGGTGCTGGTGCACACGGTGGAGCCGGGAGAGGACGGCTGCCGCGTGCACGCGCTGGATGCGCGCACCGGGGCGCCCCGGGCCTTCCATGCCCGGCAGGTGGTGCTGGCGTGCCCGCGCTTCGTCGCCGCGCACGTGGTGGCGCCCTGGCGCGAGGCTCGCCCCGGGTGGATGGACGCCTTCGTCTACAGCCCGTGGGTGGTGGCGAACCTGACGGTGTCCGCGCCACCGGCGTCGCGGGGCTTCCCGCTGGCCTGGGACAACGTCTTCTACGAGAGCCGGAGCCTGGGCTACGTGGTGGCCACGCACCAGTCGCTGCGCCAGGACGCGCGCGGGCCCACGGTGCTCACCTGGTACCTGCCCATGGCCGGCGCGGACGTGAAGGCGGAGCGCAATCAGGCCCTCTCCGCGACGTACGGGGACTGGGAGGCGCTGGTGATGGCGGACCTGTTGCCGGCGCACCCCGGGGTGGGCGCGCTCGCGCAGCGGCTGGAGGTGCAGCGCTGGGGCCACGCCATGGTGCGGCCCCAGCCGGGCTTCATTTGGGGCGAAGCTCGCCGCGCCGCGCAACAGAGCCTGGGGCGGCACCTGCACTTCGCGCACACGGACCTGGGCGGCATGGCCCTCTTCGAGGAGGCCAACTGGTTCGGCGTGCAGGCCGCGGAGCGGGCCCTGGCGGGAATGGGGCTCAAGAGCGCCAGTTGGTTGTAGCCATCCGAAGCGGGAGGGAAGGGCACATGAAGGACAGTCGCTTCAGCCGGGCGGAGTTCCTCGGACTCACCAGCCTGCTCGCGGGCTCCACGCTGTTCCCGGGACGGAGCGAGGCGGCTCCGGACGGGGGCACGCCGTCCCTGCGCACCGTCAAGTCGCCGGGGCTCAAGAGCGTCCCCGCGGCGGAGGCGGCCCCCAAGCCCGGCTCGCCGGCGGTCTCGGCGGCCGAGTACGAACAGCTGCGCAAGGGCTGCACCGCGTCGCTGCCGGTGAGCTCCACGTCCGACGACGGCGCGGAGTACGTGCGCATTGGCGAGTGGATGCAGCGCCAGAAGCTGTCCAGTGACTTCTACGGCAACGGCGACTTCGTGCAGGCCTTCGAGAAGAAGCTCGCGGACCTGCTGGGCTTCGAGGACGCGTGTTTCATGCCCACGGGCACCATGGCGCAGCTCATCGCGCTGCGCATCTACGCGGACGCAAGCAACGTGCGCACGGTGGGCGTGCACCCGTCGTCGCACCACGTGCTTCATGAGGACGACGCCTACTCCGTGCTGCACCAACTGCGCGCGGTGAACCTGGGCCCGTGGACACGGCCGCTCCTGGCGGAGGACGTGGCGAAGTCCCCCGACACGCTGGGAAGCGTCAGCGTGGAGCTGCCGGTGCGCTGGCTGGGCGGGCAGCTCCAGACGTGGGAGCAGCTCCAGGAGCTCAAGCGCACCTGCCGTGACAAGAAGGTGAAGCTGCACATGGACGGCGCGCGACTGTGGGAGAGCCAGCCCTTCTATGGCCGCTCCTACGCGGACATCTGCAAGGGCTTCGACTCCGTCTACGTGTCCTTCTACAAGATGGTGGGCGGCATCGGCGGCGCGATGCTGGTGGGCAACCGCGACTTCATCAAGGAGTCGCGCGTGTGGCGCCACCGGCACGGCGGCAACCTGTTCCACATGGCCCCGCTGGTGGCCTCCGCCGCCATGCGCTTCGACGCGGCGCTGGCCGCCATCCCCGGCTACGTGAAGCGGGCGAAGGCCATCACCACGCTCATCGCGGCGGACGCCCGCGTCACCGTGCTGCCGCAGCCCGTGCAGACGAACATGTTCCACGTGTTCCTGCGCGGCTCGCCCCAGGCCTACGTCAAGCAGCGCGACCGCATCGCGCGCGAGGACCGCGTCTGGGTGGCGGGGGGCTTCGGACAGACGCGCGTGCCCGGCGTCGTGTCCACGGAGCTGCAGGTGAGCGAGGGGCTGGGCTCCATCAGCGACGCCGACGCGGCCCGCGCCTTCCTGCGCCTGCTGGAGGCGGCCTGAAACGTCGGCCGCCTGCCCTGACGTCGGGTGTCAATGTCAGACACCCGACGTGTGAAACACAGCCGAGGCCGTACGTCAGGCCGCCTTCTTGACGCTGTACTGGGGCTCCTGCTCCTGCGCCTTCAGGAAGAACTCCGAGTCCAGCAGCATCACGATGCGGCCCTTGTCGTCGTGGAACGCGATGGGGCCGTGCGCGGTGAAGTGGATGAGCGACTCCTCCAGCGCGGTGGTGGACGGGTGCTCGGCGCCCAGCGGCTCGAACTCGTAGTCGCCCGCGCGGGTGATGCCCAGGCGGTCCTGCGTCGAGCCAGAGAGGATGAAGATCTCCGCCGGGCCCAGGTGCTTGTGCGGCGCGAAGACGGCGCCCTTCTCCATCTTCAGGATGGCGCTCCACACGCCCGTCTCCGCGCTCACGCGCAGCAGGCGGTAGGACGTTCCAGGACCGAGCGGCTTCCACTCGAGGTCGGCGGTGTGAACCAGTCCATTCATCATCGACATTTCGGACATGAAAGCCTCCACGGTCGGCCCTGCGTCTGTGTGTCTTCAGCCATGATAACGCCCAGGAAGGAAAACCTTGCAAGTTAGTCTCACGTGTCAGGTTGTTGTCTTTGAGCCACCCCTTTGTCTCAGGAAGATTCCACGGCGGCTGTCCGCCAGCGCCGCTGTCAGCCGCATTTTCTGATCAGGCAGAAAGCATCCGGTGGCTGCGGACCCATGTGGAAAACCGCATGGGCGGGCGGGCTCCACGGAGGTTGTGTGAGGCGGCCGCTCACTCCGTCCGGGTCGCGGTCGTGAGGGACGTGGCTCACCGGCCGCGATTGAGACGGGCCTGCGCCAGCCGGTGGAACGAGCGCGCGTCGGACGTGTCGTCGCGGGGAACCGCGCGATAGAGCGCTCGGGCCGCTTCCGTCAGCCCGAAGGACTCCGCGAGCCGGGCCTTCACGTAGACGAGGCCCGCGTCCGCCGGTGTGTCCGCGCCGCCCAGGTCCATGGCGTCGTCCACCAGCTTTCGTGCCTCCACCAGCTTGCCGGACTCCACCAGCAGGGCGGCGAGCAGGGCGGTGGGCGTCGTGTCTCCTTCCGCGCCCAGGCGCACGGCCTTCTGGGCCCACGCGATGTCCTCGGGCCTCACCCGGCCGCGGTGCAGCGCGGCCCAGGCCAGGGTCCGGTACGCGTCCGCCCCCGCGCCTCCCAGGTCCATCAGCTCACGCGTGGCTTCGTCCAGCCTCGCCCAGTCGCCCAGGTTCAGGGAGGCCAGCATCAGCGACTCGAAGCCCAGGCTGTCCGTGTGCAGCAGCCCGAGCCGGCTGTCGGACACCTGGCGCAGCTCCGCCCACCGGCCGCGCTCCGAGAGCATCTCGCGCTTGAGCCAGAAGGCATCCGCGGACTGCGGCACGTCCGAGCGCACCTCGTCCAGGATGACCTCGGCGTTCGGGCTCTGGCCGCTCGCCCGCATGGCCACCGCCAGCGCCATCATCAGCCGGTGCCGCTCCTCGCCCGATGCGTACTGCGCCTGGGCCCGCAGCGCGGCGAGGACTCGCGCGTCCCCCGTGCTCGCGCCCAGGTAGGCGCAGGCGGCGCGCAGGTGCGTCACGCCCTCCGCGCCGGAGAAGCCCCGCAGCGTGTTCGCGAAGGAGGCCAGCGGGGCCAGGCCCGACGGCTCCACCGCGCGGGTGTCCGCCACGGCCCACTCAATCCACACCAGGGCCTGCTTGAGCTTGCCGGCATCCAGCCAGCGCAGCGCCTCCGCTCCCAGCGGGCGCGGATCCGTCACCGAGCCCAGCAGGCGCAGTTGGTTGCTCTCATTCACGATGTACCAGGCGTCCTCGTACACCTGCGCGCCCAGCAGGAACTTCAGCCGCACCCGGTAGCCGATCTTCTCCTGGCCCTCCACCTTGAGGTCGAGCGCGGCCACCGCGAGGTCCGCCATGGAGGACTCGCCCACGGTGTCCAGGGAGGTCCGCGCGAAGCGCGTGGCCTGGGCCTGGAGCAGCTCCAGCTTGCGGTCCAGCGTGCTGTCCTCGCGGTCGCGGTTGGACAGCAGGGGGCGGATGGTGGCCTTGAACTCCTTCGCGTCGCGCGCCGTCCAGGCCGCCTTGACGATGCGGCGCACCAGCGCCTCCGGCCCCTTCTCCTCCTTCGTGTTCTTGCCGTCGCGGGCGTTCTTCGCCAGCTCCAGCTGGAACTGGCGGTCCGGATCGTAGGCGCCCTTGAGCGCCGCCTCGAAGAGCTTCACCGCGTCGCCCGCCCGGCCCCGCGTGAGCAGGTGGTTGCCCGCGAGCGCCAGCGCCTGACGGCGCTCATCCGGCCCCTCGAACTCGAGGTCCGCCGCCGCGATGGCCTCCGGGATGCCCTGGCGTTCCGCCGTGATCATCACCAGCACCTTCGCCCGCAGGTCGGAGGGCGCGGCCTTGCGCGCGGCCTCCAGCGCCTCTGCGGTGGCGCCCGAGCGGAACAGGGCCGCGATGAGCCGGTCATCCACGTCCTGGGCGTGCAGGTCATCGCGCAGGTGGCGCCAGGTGGCCACCGCCTCGGTGAGTGGCGCGCCCCGGCCGAAGTGCTCGCCCTCGCGGTTGTGCTCCAGCAGGTCCGCCAGGAGCGCGTTCGCGGCGATGTTGTCCGGCTCCAGCGCGATGGCCTTGCGGCATGCCGCCACCGCGCCCTCCAGGTCCGCGCCCGGCCGCAGCCGCTGGCCCTGCGCATCATGCTGAAGGACCCACGCGAGCACGTGGTGGACCAGCGGCGAGGACGGCCGCTGCTCCACGGCCCGGCGTGCCTCGCTGCGGGCCTGCTCGCCAAAGCCCAACCGCAAGAGCGTGCCGGCGTAGCGCGCGCGCACCTGCGCCGAATCCGCGCGCGACGTGAGCCGCTTCTCGTAGAGGTCCAGGCCGTCCTTCACCCGCCCCGCCTCCACCAGCCGGGCGCCCCGGTCCTCGAACTCCACCGCCAGCGGTGCCCGGTGCGCGAACGTGGCCAGCGCCGTGCGGAAGGCCGTCACCTCGTCCGGGGTGTAGCGGCGCTTCACGGTGTCGAAGCGGAAGGTGGCGGTGAGGCCGCCGTCGGACTCGCGCGTGTAACCCAGCACGAGCGTGGCGGGCCCCAGGGACAGCGTCTCGTCGCGAGGGACGGTCCGCACGCCGAAGCCCTGGGGTGGGCGCAGGCGGTAGCGCACCTCCGCGCGGTAGGCCACCGGGAGCACCAGGTCCGCCTTGCGCTTCGCGGGCAGGGCGGGCTTGCGGCCCAGCTCGTCCGGCAGCAGCTCCCGCACGTCATCCAGGGAGTCCGGCAGCCAGGCCAGGGGCGAGTCGAGCCGCAAGGGGACGCGCGCGCTGCGCCAGCCCGTGGTGGCGAAGCGCGCGGACGCGACGTCCAGCTCCAGCCGGAAGGGGCCGGTGCCCTCCTCCAGCGACGTGTGCTTCATGCCCTCCAGGGTGCCCTGGTACTGCGCGGTGGCCAGCGCCTCCAGGTTGCGGCGCAGGTCGTCCGGACGCACCGCGCGCAGCATGCGGCGGTACTGCACCGCCAGCGAGCCCGACAGCTCGCGCGTCTCCTTCACGCGGGCCGGGCCCTCGTCGGACAGCTCCACGGTGCGGGTGAAGAGGGCGGTGTTCGCCGAAGGGGGCGCCTCGTCGATGACGGTGAGCCCCTGGGTGTCCTGCGCGGCCACCAGCGCGTGGCGCCCCTGCAGCTCCGGGGCGAGCATCCCGGCCTCCGCGCCTGGATCCGTGGGGTCGATCCAAAGGGCGGGCGTGCCGGGGACGTGGACGATGGCGTGATTGAAGAAGCCCATGCCCGGAAGCTCCGGCACGTCCTCGCGCCCGGAGCGCACCAGCGCCACGTGGGCGGGGATGCCCGCGCCGCGCAGCAGGCCCACGAGCAGCGTGGACATCTCCTTGCAGTCTCCGTACTGGCGCGCGAGCACCTGCTTCGGCGGCGCGGGGACGATGGCGGCGGCGCCGAACTCCAGGCCCGTGTAGCGCACCGACTCCCGCACCTCCTCCAGCAGCCGCTGCGCCACGACGCGGCGGTCCTTGGAGCCCTTCGCGAGCGCGCGGGCCCGGCCCTGGAGCGACGCGCCGTCCAGCTGCTGCTCCACGATGGCGTCATAGGCCCGGGCCACCTCGTTCCAGGAGCGGCCCGTGGAGAAGGCCACGTGCGGCTGGAAGGCCTGGGCCGCGGGCAGGTCCGCCTCCAGCGCCGTCACGGCGGCGTAGGGGCCGCCCTCGAAGCTCAGCCGCTTGCGGTCGGACTGGTGCTGCGGCAGCGGCTCCAGCGGCAGTCCCTGGACGCGCAGCGCGAGCTGGGTGCTGGGGGCCACGTCGATGGCCAGGCGCACCTTGCGCACGGGCACCGGGCTGGCGAAGTAGAAGTGCGTGACGACGCCCGCGTCGAAGAACGCCTGCGTGTCCTCCACCACCGACTCCATCTCCACGATGCTGCCGGGCCGGAGCGAGGGCAGCGGCGCGCGCAACGCGCGGGTGTCGCTGTAGACGTCCGGCGCCGAGTCCTCCACGGGCGCGTCGTGCAGCGTCCCTTCATCCAGCGGGTGCTCCTTCCCATCCGGCGTGATGACGCGGGCGCGGAGGACGGGGCGCTGCTGGCGCCAGGGGGACCACTCGGCGCGGGCCTCGGCCCACTGGCGCACGCCCGCGGCGGTGAGGATGCGGAAGACGTTGCGGTGGGTGGTGCGCCAGCGGTGGGGCCCCAGCTCCTGGTAGTTGCCTTCCCGCAGCAGAACCTCCACATCGCCGCCCCCGGCGGGCGCGGGCAGCTTCGCGGCGCTGGCGGCCATGGCGGAGGCGGACGCAGTGAAGGCCGGCCCTTCCCAGGGCAAGGCACGCTCGGCGCCCAGGGCGGGAAGCGCGGCGAGGAGCAGGCAGAGCAGCGTGGCGGACGTCGCGTTCCGGCGGGCCGGAACCGGTGAGGCATTGCGCATGGGCGTGGGAGCGCGCCCTTCCAGACGGGAACCGGCGGAGAGGGAGACGCGCGGCGCAAAGCCTAACGAATCACCCGTGCGGAATGACACGCACGCGCCGTCATGGCCGCGAGCGGTTTGCGCCTCAATGACTGCTCAGATGCAAGGGATTGGATGAATACCGTGTAAATCAGGTGGGTGCGTCAGGACCGGGGAGGACCGGAAGAGTGCGCTAATCTCCCGGCCCCGATGCCCCGTCTCCTCTCGCCCGCGCAGGCCTGGCTGTTCGGCCGTGGCGTGGACCTCACCGTGTTCGCCGGCAGCGCGCTCGTGTCCGTGGCCTTCGTGCTGGCCGCGCCGTGGCTGGGCGTGGTGGGGGACACGCCCGCGTGGGCGTGGCTCTTGTTCGTGGTGGGCATGGACGTGGCGCACGTCTGGTCCACGCTGTTCCGCACGTACCTGGACGGTGAAGAGGTATCGAGCCGCCCGGGGCTCTACGTGGGCGCGCCGCTCGCCGCGTACACGGCGGGCGTCTTCGCGTACATGGTGTCTCCCGGCGCGTTCTGGAGCCTGTTCGCGTACGTGGCGCTCTTCCACTTCATCCGCCAGCAGTACGGCTGGGTGGCGCTCTACGACCGCAAGGCGCGGGCGTCCGCCTTCGAGCGGCGCCTGGATGCCGCGGCCGTCTACGCCGCCACGCTGGGCCCCGTCGTGTGGTGGCACGCGAACCTGCCCCGCGCCTTCTGGTGGTTCGTGGAGAACGACTTCCTCTCCGGCCTGCCGCGGTGGATGGGCACCGCGGCGCTGGGGGCGCACGCGGCGGTGCTCACGCTGTGGGCCGGCTTCCAGGTCCTGCGCATCGCGCGGGGCGAGGGCGTGCAGGCCGGCAAGGTGCTGCTGGTGGTGGCCACGTGGGTGGCGTGGTTCGGCGGCATCGTGCTGGCGCGGGACGACTTCGCGTTCACGGTGATGAACGTGGTGCTGCACGGCGTGCCGTACTTCGCGCTGCTGTTCCGCTACGCACGCGGGCGCCACGCGGAAGGGGGCTTCGGCGATTGGGGCGTGCTCCTGCGCGCGGGGCTGCCGGGCTTCCTGCTGTTCCTCGCGGGACTTGCGCTGCTGGAGGAGGGGCTGTGGGACGTGCTGGTGTGGCACGACCGTCCGGTGTTGTTCGGCGACAGTGGCCCCGTCCTGGAGGCGGATGTGCTGGCGCTCGTGGTGCCGCTGCTTGCGCTGCCGCAAGCCACGCACTACGTGCTGGACGCCTTCATCTGGAAGGCTGGCAGGGAGCCCGCGCTGCTGGTCCGGCTCGGCTGGGCACGAGCGGGCCCGGGGCCCTCAAACGTCGGCCAGGCGCACAAGGTGGTAGCCATTCCCGGAAGGGGTGAATAGAGCTAGTGGGTCTATGGCTCGACTCCTGCTCGTCTCGAACCGTCTTCCCGTCACCGTCAAGACGGAGAAGGATTCCGTCTCCGTGGTGCGCAGCGCCGGGGGGCTCGCCACCGGCCTCAGCCGCCCGCACGAGCGCTCCGGGGGCATGTGGATCGGCTGGCCCGGGGATGTCTCCCGCCTGACGGACGCCCAGCGCGCGCAGGTGGAGAAGCAGCTGGCGGACCTGCGCTGCGTGCCGCTGTACCTGTCCGCCAGCGAGGTCAGCCGCTTCTACGAGGGCTACTCCAACCGGGTGCTCTGGCCGCTGTGCCACTACATGCTGGACCGCGTCCCCCGGCAGGACCGGGACTGGGACGCCTACCGCAAGGCGAACGAGCGCTTCGCCGACCTGGCCGCGAAGCACTACCAGCCGGGCGACACCATCTGGGTGCACGACTACCAGCTCATGCTGGTGCCCGGGATGTTGCGCCAGCGCCTGCCGCAGGCGCGCATCGGCTACTTCCACCACATCCCGTTCCCATCGTCTGAAATCTTCAGCACGCTGCCCCGGCGCGGAGAGCTGCTCAAGGGCCTGCTGGGCGCGGACCTCATCGGCTTCCACGCGGTGAGCTACGTGCGGCACTTCTCCGGCACGCTGCTGCGGCACCTGGGGTTGGACACGGACATCGACCGCGTCCTCTTCCAGGGGCGCGAGGTGCGCGTGGGCGCCTTCCCCATGGGCATCGACGCCACCGCCTTCGAGACGCTGGCGCGCGAGCCCGCGGTGCTGGACGAGGTGAAGACGCTCCAGGAGCGCGCCCGCGGCGAGCGGCTGCTCGTGGGCATCGACCGGCTGGACTACACCAAGGGCATTCCCCGGCGCCTGCTCGCGGTGCAGCGCGTGCTGGAGCGCCAGCCGTCCCTGCGCGGGCGCCTGCGCTTCATCCAGGTGGCCGTGCCCAGCCGCACGCAGGTGCAGGCGTATGCCGAGTACCGCGAGACGGTGGACGAAATCGTGGGCCGCATCAACGGCCTCTACGGCACCGTGCACAGCACGCCCGTGCACTACCTCTACCGCTCGCTCAACGAGAAGCAGCTGGTGAGCCTCTATCGCGGCGCGGACGTGATGCTGGTGACGCCCGTGCGCGACGGCATGAACCTGGTGGCCAAGGAGTTCTGCGCGGCCCGGCCGGACGAGGACGGCGTGCTGGTGCTCAGCGAGTTCGCGGGCGCGGCGTCGGAGATGCGCGACGCGCTGCTGGTGAACCCCTACGACGTGGAGGGCATGGCGGACGCCATCGAGCAGGCGCTGGAGATGCCCGGCCCCGAGCGCCAGGCGCGCATGCGCTCCCTGCGCGCGGGCGTGAAGACGCGGGATGTGCACTGGTGGGTGGCCAGCTTCCTGGACCGGCTCCAGGGGCTTGCTTCCGTGGAGGAGAAGCCGCCGCTGCCGGACGGCATGCTCGCCGTGGACAAGCTGAAGGGTCCGGGCCGCAAGGTGCTCTTCCTGGACTACGACGGCACGCTCGTGGGCTTCGCCTCATTGCCGGAGCTGGCCGCGCCGGACCCGGAGTTGATGACGCTGCTGAAGGAGCTGTGCGCCCGGCCGGACCTGTCCGTGCACATCGTGAGCGGCCGCCCGCGCGACACGCTGGACGCGTGGTTCGGCGAGCTGCCCGTGGGGCTGCACGCGGAGCACGGCCTGTGGTCGCGCATGCGGCGGGGGCAGCCGTGGCAGGCGCTGCCGGGCGTATCCTTCGAGTGGAAGCCGAAGGTGAAGCCCGTGCTGGACGCGTTCGCGGCGCGGGTGACGGGCTCGTTCGTGGAGGAGAAGACGGCGTCGCTCGCGTGGCACTACCGCAAGGTGGACGCGGAGTTCGGCGCGCTCCAGGCGCGTGAGCTGCGCCTGCTGCTCTTCGAGAAGTTCTCCCAGGAGCCCATGCACATCCTGCCCGGCGACCGGGTGGTGGAGGTGCGGCCCCGGGGCGTCAACAAGGGCCGCGTGGTGCCGGAGGTGCTGAAGGAGGAGTCGCCGGACGTGCGCGTGGTGGCCATGGGCGACGACGTCACCGACGAGGACCTGTTCGCCGCGGTGCCCCCGGGCAGCATCACCGTGCACGCGGGCAACAAGCACACGCGCGCGGCGTACCGCGTGGAGGGGCCGCCGGAGGTGCGGCGGTTCCTGAAGGCGCTGCTCGGGAAGTAGCCGCGGGGCGCCCCGTGGGCTTCAGAGGTTGAAGCCCACGTTGCCCACGGAGATGCTGGGTCCGAAGATGAAGGACCACTTGCTGGAGGGCACCACGGTGTCGGTGGTGGGGTCTCCGTTGGTGCGCCGGGTGATGTCGCCCCGGAACTCGCGGGCAATCCACGCCTGCGCGCCCACCGCCGCGCCCGGGCCGATGGGGACTCGCAGGCCCAGGCCCAGCACGGCCGCCAGCGTGGGCGGGAACTGGATGTCCCCGGACTGCGGCACCAGGCCCAGGCCCATCAGGCCCATCTCGATGCCCAGCAGGCGCTCCTGGCCTTCGTTGTTGAGCAGCGCCAGTCGCGACAGCACGCCGAAGTTGATGGCCAGCTGTCCCGTGGGCTGCGTCGCGCGGTAGAGGCCCGCGGGGATGGTGGCCATGGTGTAGAGGCGGAACATGCCGCCGCGCACGATGGCGGTCCACTGCGCGGACGGCAGGCCCGTGCGGTCCACCGTGGAGAGGGCGTAGCGGGATTCATCCGCGACGTGCGCCACCTGCACGAGGATGCGGTCGTACTGGCCCAGGTTGCCCTGCACGGGGATGACGCGCATCTCACCCTTGGGCCGCAGGAACAGGCGTTGATCCACGCTGCTCTCGCCCCGGATGGAGTTGTCGGACTTCGTCACGGTGATGCGCAGGGTGATCTCCTGGTTGCCCTCCTCCGGCGTGAGGCGCTCGCGGTGGACGACGACGCGGCAGGTGTTGCGCATGGCGTAGTCCAGCCGGTGCGGGCGGCTGGGCGAGAGCCGCTCGTCGTTGCCCTCCTTGTCCGCGCAGATGAACTCCACCAGGTTCTCCACGTTGGTGGGCACGCTGGCTTCACGCACCGCGCGCTGCACGCGCTCGTCGGTGAGGAACAGGTCGGACGTGGCCAGCTCCGCCGGCAGCGTGGGCAGCCGGTAGCCGAAGCGCAGCGACACGAAGCCGCCCGAGGTGGCCTCGCCCTGGATGAGCGTGGCGGACTCGCGCATCGTCACGGTGTAGGCCCCGCCCAGCGGGCGCAGCACGAAGCGGCCCAGGCCGCCGTTGGACGCCACCGTCACCTCCGCGGGGCGGTTGGTGGGCACGAAGTCGATGGCGCCGTGGCCGGGCAGCTCCAGGGTCGCGCGGGGGACGGGCGCGGCCTGGGTGTCCGCCGTGTCCGACGCCACCACCGTGCCATCCACGCGTGACGTGATGGCGGTGACGGTCACCTGCGGCTCGTTGGTTCCGCTGGTGCGCAGGAGCACGTACGTGCCGTCCTGCGCCTTCACCACTCGCTCCACCCGCACGCGCGCGCCGTTCACCGTCCACAAGAGGCCGCGCGGGTCGTGCGCGCAGGACGCGTCCAGGCGCATCACCAGCCCGGAGTTCTCCGCGTCGCGCAGCACCGTGCCCTCCACCGCGGAGATGGGGCACGCGAGCACGGGCAGCGTCTCCGAGAAGGACGTCTCCAGCGCGTCGCCCTTCGCGAAGAACACGCGCGGCACCAGCCGCAGACGCAAGTTCACCGTGGGGTTCAGTCCCGGCACGTTGCGGATGGACACGGCGCCTTCGGTCACCTCGCAGCGCGCGGTGCCGCAGTCCACGGACGCGATGGCCTCCGAGTGCGTCACCGCCGCGTAGCCAGGGCCCTTGGACAGGTCCACGCCGGAGGACTGCACCAGGGGCCGCGTGAGCACGGTGCGGCCGGGGCGCAGGCGGAAGTATTCGTCGTCCAGGAAGCGCCCGTTGGCGTCGTACGTCGCCACGTCCGCGCCCCGGCGGCCGTAGGCGGGGACCCAGAACAGCGTCGCGTCCGTGGGCAGGCCGGGCGCCAACGGGACGGCGCACTCGTTGGGGGCGTTGGGCTCCAGACAGAAGTCCTGGCCGTCCACGGAGGCCGTCTTCGGATCCACGCCCCGGGGTGTCCCGGACCAGGCGATGGCCACGTTCTTCAGGCCGGTGCCCTTGAGCTCCAGGCGCCCGTCGTCCGGGTAGAACGTGGTGGAGGCGCTGTCGATGCGCGGGAAGGGCCCGGTGGCCACCACCACCACGGTGTCGGTGGCCGTGGCGCAGGAGGCCTCGTCCGCGGCGACCTTCAGCTCCAGCGTGCGGCTGGTGTCATCCGCGCGCGTGGGCGGCTTGAGCGTGCGGCCCTCCAGCACCCAGCCGCCGCGCACGGGGCCGCACAGCACGCCCTTGGGGATGACCTCCACCGCCCGTCCACCTTCGGGGAGCTGGACGACGGGGCCGGCGGTGGCGACCGTCGCCACCAGCAGGCAGCCAAGGACAAGCGCGCGTGCAGGGTGCATGCATCTGCTTAAGCACGGAGGGCCGCGTCCGGGTCAAGCCCTCCGTGCTGATGCGACACCAGGCAGGCGCCGCGAGTGTCCGCGATTACCGCGAAGCCGTCTTCTGCCCCGGCCCCTGGAGCAGGATGCGGCGGCCGAAGGCGCGGTCCACCCGGCCCAGGAACTCACGGAACTGGGGGTACTCGTCCGCCTTGATGCGGGCGACGGAGAGGGCCACCTCGCCGTCCGCGACGAGCGCGCCGTTCTCCACGCGGTAGCTGAGCTTCACGCGGCCGAACTTCGTGGTCTCCTCCACCGCCTGCGGCATCTCCGCCACGGTGTAGCCGCCGGGCAGCGTGTAGCGCAGCTTGAAGGTGTTCACCCAGGGGCTGGACATCACCAGGTCGAAGCGGCGCTCGGCGAGCGACGCGTACGCCTGCTGATACGTGCGCCCCGTGCCGAAGGGCAGGAAGCGCAGGCTGCCGCCGGGCAGCACCTCCGCGTAGCGCGGGATGCCCATGTTGAAGTCCAGCGTCACGTCGTCATCCAGGCGGGTGGTGTCGCTGAGCTTCACCTCGCGCACGGTGAGGCCGGGGAAGCTCTGGGCCCAGGCGCGCTCGAAGGTGGACTTGCGCGTGGACTCCGGGCGGTAGGCGCGGCGGTAGTCCGGCGCGGACTGGCCGGACACGCTGCTCTGGCCCTTCACGTCCGCGCCGCCGTCAGGCCGCAGCGCCACGTCCATGGCCAGCGTCGTCTTGTTGTCCTCGGCCTTCGCCTCCGGCGTGGTGAGGAAGTTGCTCGTCCCGTTGGGGTCCACCACCAGCACGTTGGCCACGCGGTCCGCGGAAGGAAGCTCCTTGGCGCCGTGGAACTCCGCCGTGCCGTCCAGGTACAGGTCGAACTTGGGCACGTACGCGATGGCGTGGTTGAAGGCCGCCAGCGACGCGGGCTCCGCGTCCAGCGCGCCCAGGTTGCGCATGCGCAGGAGCACCAGCCGGCTGTCCACGCCCGCCACCTTCAGCATGGAGTGGATGAGGCTCGCCTTGTCCTTGCAGTCGCCGAAGCGGCGCGCGAGCACGCGGTCGACTCTGTAAGGCTTGAAGCCGTGGATGCCGAACTCCAGCGCCACGTAGCGGGTGTTGGTGACGACGAAGGAGTAGATGGCGCGCACCACGGCCAGCTGGTCCTTGCGGTCCACGCCGGTGAGCACCTGGTCCACGGTGGTCTTCAGCTCCGCGTTGGGCTGGAGCTGGTCGCGCACCAGGCCCCACCAGTAGTGGCCCACCTGGTCCCACGTCTTGTACGTGGAGATGTGCAGGTTCTGGGCGACCTCCGCCCAGCCCGGCATGCCCGGCTCCGGCACCACCTTGGAGACGTGCTTCGCGCCGAAGCGGTACACGTTGCGGCCGGACTCGGGGGACTCCTGCTGCTGGTCCACGCCGGCCAGGCGGCTCTTGTTCCAGTACAGCGGCCGCTCCTTGGGCATGTCCACGACGTACTGGAAGCGCACCTTCGGGTAGACGCCCTGCACGCTCTCCACGTCGCCCCAGTAGTCCGACAGCAGGTTGTCCTGCGCGGTGTCGTCCAGGCGGTAGGTGAGCTCCAGCGTGTCACCGGCGGCCAGCGACGGGAACGACAGGATGCGCGCGCGGGCGTCGTAGTACATGCCCGTCCACGGCTCGTTGATGTTGCGGTCCGCGTCGCCGTAGCTGTCCACCACGGAGCCGTCCGGCTTCGTCACGCGGGCGCGCAGCACACGCACCTCCTGGCGGTCCGGCGAGTACGTCACCGGCACGCTGCGGAACGCGTCCACGCCGCGCTGGTTGTACACGCGCACCACCATCTGCTGCATGCGGCTGGACAGGCCGCTCTTCTGCACGCGCACGTAGGTGTTGTCCACGAGGTACAGAGCGTCCTCGTGCACGTAGCCCTCGGCCTCCTTGGACAGGGGCTTGGCGTCCACCAGGTACTGGGTGCCCGCGCTCTCGGACTCACCCTTGAGCGTGCGCAGGGCCTCCTTGAGGCCGGGGTTCTGCGGGCGCAGCGCCAGCGACTTCTCGAAGGCGGCCAGGGCGGGCTCGCGTTGGCCCGCGGCGAGCAGCGCGCGGCCCTCGCGCTCGTAGACCTCCGGCTCGTCCGGGGAGAGCGCCTTGGCCTCCGTGAAGAGGGCGGTGGCCTCCTCCACGGCGCCGTTGGCGGCCTTGAGCTCCGCCAGCCGCACGCGGCTGCCGTTGTCGAAGGGGTTCAGGTCGGTGAGCTTCGCGTACTCGCGCTCGGCGGCGTCCACCTTGCCCGCGTCCGCGAGCATGGAGGCCAGCTGGCGGCGGGTATTGGAGTCGTCGTAGCGCAGCGCCAGCACCACGCGCATGCGGTCCATGGCCTCCTGGGCGCGGCCCAGCTGACGGGACGCCGCGGCGGCCACGCGCACCACTCGGGGCACGCGCGGCTGCTGGCGGAAGGCCTCTTCAATCAGCGCGTGCGCCCGGGCACGCTCGCCCAGTCCTTCCGCCGCGCGGGCGAGCAGGAGCCGTGCGCCCGGCACGTTGCGGCCGTCCTCCACCTCCAGGATGGGGGCGAGCAGCGACTGCACGCGCTCCGGGTGGCCGCGGTCCATCTCATGGTCCGCCAGCGCCAGGCGCGCGGGGGCGTAGGTGGGGTCCGCCTTCACGGCGGCCTCCAGGAAGCGGCGGCGCTCGTTGAGGTCGTCCGTCTGGGTGTTGGCGGCCAGGACCTGGAGGCGCGCGTCGTTGGGGGCGTTCTCCGCCGCGAGCGCGGCCTCGGCGCTGGCGGTGTGCTCGCGCTCGTCATACGCGCGGAAGAAGGACAGCACCTGGGCGTAGTCGCCGCGCAGGGCCGCGTCGTCCGGGTTCTTCTCCACCAGCGCGCGCAGCGAGGAGGTCAGCGTGGGCAGGGGCTGCGGCGCGGGCGCGGGCATGCGCTCCAGGGCGGGGGCCTTGGCGGGCAGCGAGGCGCGGGCGGAGGCCGTCTCCGAGCGCAGGTAGAAGCCCAGCGGACCGGACTCCTGGCACACCTTCACCAGCACGCGGTTGAGGCCCTTCTTGAGCTTCACCGACACGCGCGTCTGGTCCGGGCGCGGCAGGTTGTAGCGGTCCTCCTTGGACGCCAGCTGCCCGTTCACCCACAGGCGGTAGCCGCCGGAGGTGCCCAGGGCCAGCGGCACGCGCGTGTCCTGGGGCACTTCCAGCCAGGTGAGCGCGTACGCCACGGACTCCTTGTTGGGGCGCACGGCGGTGGCCAGGTCCACGTAGCCGTCCGCGGACGTGACGGACAGCTTGCGCCAGGTGGCCTCGTGGCCCTTGGCGCCGGGGTAGCGCGCGGTGAGGTCCAGGTTGGCGGCCTCCGGACCGAAGTCCGTGTCGCAGCCGGCCTTGCCTTCGTTCTCGAAGCCGCCCACGACGTAGTAGTCGTTGACGAAGCCCAGCCACTGGCGGACCTCGTTGGCGCGCACCATCCGGCCGCGCGAGCGCTCCGCGTCCATGAGCAGGATTTGGGCGGTGGTGCGCGTGTTCACGTCCGACGTGCGGCGCGACGCAATCTGCTGGTAGGTGCTCACCAGCGGGGTGAGGTCCTCCACGTCATCCACCAGCGCGTGCATGCGCAGGAGTGCGGCGCCGCCGCGTGGCGAGTTGGCGGCCTTGACGGCCTCGGCCGCGTACTCGCGGGCCCGGTCGTCCGCGTTCGGCTTCGCGAGCCCCAGCACGGGGCAGGTGAGCACGACAAGTGCGGCCAGCGATGTGAAACGCGACATCCGTTCTCCTCGAAGTTCGACGGCGCCCGGGGGCAGGCAGGGGGCGATGACGCCAGTGAACAGGCGGACCCGTCACGGCCTTCCCCTGCATGCGGCCCCGGATGGCGGGCAGGCAACCAATTCACGCCCCACTCTATGCCGGACCGGTGTGGGGCGGGGTGGGCCCGTGAAGGCCAGGGCACGAAAACGCACAGGGCCGGCGCGGGCGTGATGCCCGTGCCGGCCCCGGTGTGGGTGCGCCCCTGACTCGGGGGCGGACGTCAGTGGAGCTTGTTGTAGAGCGCGTTGACGAGGCTGCCGTCATCGCCGCTCAGCTCCCAGAACATCGCGCCGCCCAGGCCCTTGGACAGGATGTAGTCCGACTTGGCGTTGATGCTCTGCGTGTCGTCGTAGGCCACCCAGATCTTCGTGGACGGGCTGTAGACGTAGGCCTGCTTGCTCTCCGGGTGGAAGAACTTCGTGTAGCCGGAGCCCGCGCGCTCGTAGTTGGCCTTGAGGTCCTTG
Organism: Corallococcus sp. AB011P; assembly: GCF_003611605.1. NCBI lineage: Bacteria > Pseudomonadati > Myxococcota > Myxococcia > Myxococcales > Myxococcaceae > Corallococcus > Corallococcus sp. AB011P. The sequence continues at coordinate 203,276 of NZ_RAVX01000002.1, read as the reverse complement.
TAGTCGAACACGCCGGTGAGGCCGGACTGGCCGTCATCCCAGGTGCCCTTGGTGGGGACGCCGGACTGGAACAGGCCGTTGTTCACGTTGGGCACGTTGCCCCAGCCGCGGCCGTAGAAGGGCACGCCGACGACAATCTTGGAGGCGGGCACGCCCAGCTGGAGCATCTTGGCGATGGAGCCGTCCGTGTAGAAGCCGTCGTTGGCTCCCGGGTCACCCGTCACGCGGTCGAGCGCGGAGTGGAAGTTGACCGTGCTCTCGAAGGCGCCGTGGTAGTCGTAGGACATCACGTTGATCCAATCGAGGATGCCGGCCAGCTTCACGGTCTCCTGCTTGTTGGCGAGCAGGTCCGGCGATGCGCCCGACGCGATGGTGAGCAGGTAGGGCTGACCCGTCTGCGCCGTCACGGCGGCCAACTGGGTGCGGAACTCCTGCATGAGCAGGGTGTAGTTCACCTTGTCCGCGGGGCTGCTGATGTTGTCCGGCAGGCCGCCGCCGGTGGGGTACTCCCAGTCCACGTCGATGCCGTCGAACACGCCCACGCCGTTGGCCGGGGTGACGCCGGGGAACTGGCCCTTCACGTACAGGTCCACGCAGGACTTCACGAACGCGGTGCGAGCCGCGGCGGTGGCGGCGACCTGGGAGAAGTACTTGGACCAGGACCAGCCGCCAATGGAGATGAGCAGCTTGAGGTTCGGGTTCGTCTTCTTCAGCTCCTTGAACGCGCGGAAGTTGCCGCGCAGCGCGCCGGGGTCCCACTCACCGGGGAAGCCGAAGCCCTTGTCGATGTCCGCGAACGGGTCCCCGAGGATGCACTTGCCGTCCGGGGTGATGTTGGAGAAGGCGTAGTTGATGTGCGTGAGCTTCGACGCCGGGACGTTGGAGACCTGGTAGTTGCGCGCGTAGATGCCCCACGCGGTGAAGTAGCCGACGATGCGCTTGCCGTCCGGCGGAGGCGTGCCGGGCAGCTCCACCACGACGCTGACGGTCTTGGTGCCCACGTTGCCCGCGGCGTCATAGGCCTTCACGGTGTACGTGTACGTGCCGTTCTGCGCGGACGTGGAGAACGCGCGCGTGAACGACGACGCGGTGGCGACGAGCGTGCCGTTCTCCAGGATTTCAATCTTCGTCACGCCCACGTTGTCCGTGGCGCTGGCGGAGACGGTGACGGAGCCCGCGGCGGTGATGCGCGACGCGCTGGCGCTGGCGGTGACGACGGGGGCGGTGACGTCGCCGTTGGAGGGGATGGCGACGGTGACGGTGACGGTCTTCGAGCCCACGTTGCCCGCGGCGTCGTACGCCTTCACGGTGTACGTGTACGTGCCGTTCTGCCCGGAGCCGGAGAAGCTCCGCGAGTAGGAGGACGCGGTGGCGACGAGCGTGCCGTTCTCCAGGATTTCGATCTTCGTCACGCCCACGTTGTCCGTGGCGCTGCCGGAGAGGGTGATGGAGCCCGCGGCGGTGACGCTCGTGCTGCTGCTCGACGCGGTGACGACGGGCGCGGTGGTGTCGCCACCGCCTGTCACGGGGCCCAGGTCCAGCCACAGCGCCGCCACGGCCGTCGGCGTCCAGTCCGCCTGGGACGTGTGGGCCTGACGGCACTCATAGACGCGGCCTTCATAGGTGACGCGCGTGCCCACGGAGTAGGCGACGCCCACGGCCCACGCGGCCTCCAGCGGCGCCTTCATCACGCTGCCCGGGCCCTCGGCTTCGGGAGCGAAGGACTCCTGACCACAACCGGCGACGGTCAGCGCGGACGCCACCAGGCCCACAATCCATTTGCTACGACGCATTCGTGTTCTCCTCGCCTGCGGTACACGCGGAAGGAGTCACGCACCCATTTTTCCGGGTTAATGGCTGGCGTTGGATTTTGCCTGTCCGTTCACCCAGGTGGTGTGGACGGAAAGGTCCGGCTTCAACAGCACGAGGTCCGCGCGATGGCCGGGAGCGATGCGGCCCCGGTGGCCATGCAGCCCCATGAAGGTGGCGGGATGGAGCGAGGCCATGCGCAGCGCTTCCTCCAAGGACACGTTGAGCACATGGACGCAGTGGCGCACGGCGGCCGTGAGGTCGATGTCCGCGCCCGCGAGCGTGCCGTCCTCCGTCTCCAGACGGCCGTGGCGGCGCAGGATGGTGCGTCCCTGGAGGGTGAAGGACGTGACGGGCGTGCCGACAGGCGGCATGGCGTCCGTGACGAGGAACACCTTGCCCGGCGGTTTGACCTTGAGGAGCAGGCGCAGGTTGTCCGCGTGCACGTGCACGCCGTCCGCGATGACGCCGCACCACGCGTCGTCATGGGTGAGCGCGGCGACGACGGGGCCGGGCTGGCGGTTCATCACCGGAGGCATGGCGTTGAACAGGTGGGTGAAGCCGCGCACGCCTGAGTTCAGTGCCTGGGTGGTGCGCTCGCTGGTGGCGGCGGTGTGGCCCGCGCTGAGCACGACGCCGGAGTTGGCGAGGCGGCGCAGGGTGGCATCGTCCACGCACTCGGGAGCGAGCGTCATCAGCACGCGGCCGCCGTGCGCGGCGAAGCGGCGGGGCAGGGCGGTGAGGTAGTCGAGGTCGCGAGGGTCGGGCGTGCGGATGAACGAGGGCACGTGGACGCCGGCGCGCTCGCGGCTGATGAAGGGGCCTTCCAGGTGGATGCCGAGGACACCGCTGTCGGGGCGCGCGGTGGCGGTGAGCGCGGCCTCGCAGGCTTCGCGCATGCGGGCGGCGTCGTCGGTGATGAAGGTGGGGAGCAGTCCCGTGGTGCCGCACGTGCGCATGGCGGAGGCGATGGCGAGCGCGGCCTCCTCGGTGGGCGTGTCGTTGAAGAGCACGCCGCCCGCGCCGTTGACCTGCACGTCCACGAAGCCAGGGGCCAGGAGTGTGTCACCGGGAAGCGTGTGCACGGTGGCGCCGGTGGGGAGTCCGGTTTGGGGCACCACGGCGCGGACGGTGCCGTCCTCGATGACGACGGCGTGACCTTCGAGGACCTGGTCCCCGGTGAAGACGCGGGCGCCCTGGAGGACGGTCGTCATCACACGGTCTCCGTGACCTTGCGCAGGTGCGCGGGCGCATCCGGGTTCAGGCCTCGCGCTGTCGCGAGCTGATGCACCGCGAAGTAGAAGCTCTGCACCTGGCAGAGCGGTGCGATGGCCGCGGGGAGGTCCGGCAGCGTGGGTAGGGCTTGCGCGCCGGGGACGGGCAGGGCGGTGTGGACGTTCGCGCCCAGTTCGACCATGCGCTGCACGACGTCGCGAGTGCCCTGCGCGGCGTTGTCCTCCTGCCCCAGCGCGAGCACGGGGAAGCCCGGCCGCACGAGCCCGAGCGGACCATGGAGGACCTCCGCGGTGCTGAAGGCTTCCGCGTGCAGGCGGCACGTCTCCTTGAGCTTGAGGGCCATCTCCAGCGCGGCGCCCAGGCCGCTGCCCCGGCCGACGACATAGAGGCTGCTGGCGTCCTTGAGCGTCGCGAGCGCCGGCCACCAGTCGAGCTTCCCGGCGGCCTCCAGCGCGTCCGGGAGCCGTCGGGCGGCATCGTGCAGCTCCGCGGAGTCCGACCAGTGCGCGACGAGCTGGAGGAAGGCGAGCCCGGAGAGCAGATAGGACTTGGTGGCGGCGACGCTGTGCTCGGGGCCGGCGGACAGCGGGATGTGCACGTCGCACAGCGCGGCCAGCGGAGAGGCTTCGTCGTTGATGAAGCCCAGCACGACGGCGCCTCCCGCGCGGGCGGCCTCGGTCATGCGCAGGAGGTCGGGGCTCTGGCCGGACTGGGACACGGCGATGAAGAGCGCGTCGCGCAGCTCCAGGGAGCGCGTGTGGTAGACGGACGCGACGCTGGGGCCCAGCGAGGCCACGGCGCGGCCCAGCGTGGTCTCGATGAGGTACTTGCCGTAGACGGCCGCATGGTCGGAGCTGCCCCGGGCGCAGGTGACGACGAAGCGGGGCGGGGTGCGGCGCAGGCGGGCGCCCAGGTAGGCGAAGGTGTCGCGGCAGCGTTCGAGCTGGCGGCGGGCGGCGGCCGGAGCCTCGGCGGCCTCGCGTGCGAGGGCGGGGAGGGAGGGGTTCTTCGGGGTGGGGTCCACGCGCAGGGGGATAACAGCCTCCGGGGGGGGACGGGTGGAGGAAGGCGCTTGGCGTGATGCGTCCGACATCCGGGATGCCCTGACGTCAGGCGGGCCCTGGAGCGGGCAGGCACTCCGGCCGGTATCACCGGGGCTCACCGCGCTGACGACGGGAGGCGATACTGCTCTGGCCGCGCGGCTTGACGGTGCGAGAGGGGCGGAGGAGAGAGGACGTCATGCTGAAGACCGCCCTGGGCCGTTTCCGCGCCGTTGCCTTCTGGGAAGGCCTGTCCTTCCTGGTGCTGCTGCTCATCGCCATGCCGCTGAAGTACGCGCTGAACATGCCCCTGGGCGTGCGCGTGGTGGGCATGGCGCACGGCCTGCTGTTCGTGGCGTACCTCTACACGCTGATGATGGCGGCCATCGAATACCGCTGGGGCGTGAAGCGGATCGCCGTGGCCTTCCTGGCCTCGCTCGTGCCGGGCGGGACGTTCTGGCTGGACACGCAGTTGCGCGGTGAGGCGCTCGCGCTGGAGACGGCGAAGACGCGCTGATTCACCACCTGCCGACAATGACCGGCAGCACGACTATCAGCATTGCCCAGAGGAATGGAGGCGTGTTGAGCACGATGCCGATGATGGCGGGCACGACGACCCGGGGACTGAGACGGCCCTTTTCCCGGATGAGCGCCGCGACGCCACAGGCCAGGCCCAGCGTGACGCCGACCAGGAGGATGATCAGCCACAGTTCGGACGTGGTCCTACGGTCCGCCAGGTAGATGCCTCCCGCGGTGAGGAAGGCGAGCAACCAACTGAACTGGGCCAGGTATTCGCCCAGGGTGGAGCGGTTGCTGGGAATGATGGCGCCTGTCGCCAGCAGGTGTTTCCGGCACGCCCGGCAATGCGCGGGCTCACTGTCCGGCGCGATGCACGACCGGCACATGAAGGCACCGCAGCGCGAGCACGCCACCATCGCGACCCTGGAGTGCAGGGCACAGCGCGGCTGCGCGTTCGGCTCGTTGCCAGGAATGGGGGCCGGTGTGGATGTCATTCGCCGCGAAGCATAGACGGCGGTCCGAGAATTCCTTGGCGCGTTGCTTGCTCAAGGCCCGTGCGGGGGCGATTGACCCGAGGGTCTGCCCGACGCAGGCTGAGGGTCATGGGACGTCATACCGACAAGGTTGGAGACGCCTTCCCCCGGGCACCTTCTCAGGAAGAGTGGGATCGGATGGGGCAGGAGGAGCGGGACCGGGTGGTGGCAACACTGCCGGGTGAGGTGACGTACGAAGAGATGGCGATGCCCGAGGGGGACAGCCATCAGGAGCCCAAGCTGCTCGCACGCGAGGCGCTCCGAGGCTATTTCAAGCGCCGTGGACGCAAGGCCTACGTAGGCGCTGAGTTGCCTGTGTATTACCCGGCGGAACGACGCTTCGCGCCGGACCTGTTGGTCGTGCTGGACGTCGAGAACCATCGCCGCAAGAAGTGGCTGGTCAGCCACGAGAAGCACGGGCTCGACTGGGTGATGGAGATCCACGTCGGGGGCGACCGGAAGAAGGATGCCGAGCTCAACGTGCGCCGGTATGCCCGTCTGGGAGTTCCCGAGTACTTCATCTTCGATGGGGGACGGCTCACGCTGGAGGGCTATCGGCTGGCGACACCGGATGCGCGCGTCTACACGCGCATGGAATCCCGGAACGGACGCTTCATCTCGGAGGTGCTGGGACTCGAACTCCAGGTCGAGGGCGAGGACGTGCGTTTCTGGGCGGGCAACGCGCCGCTGCTGGTCTCCGAGGAGTTCATCGAACGCCTGGAAGATCAGACAATGAGCCTGCAACGGCGTGCCCAGGAAGAATCCCGGCGTGCGGAGGAGGAATCCCGGCGCGCGGATGAAGAATCCCGGCGCGCGGACGAGGAAGCCCGGCGGGCGGAGGAAGAATCCCGGCGCGCGAATGATGCCGAACGCCGCTTCAAGGAACTCGAGGCCGAACTCGCCCGGCTCAAGAAGTCCCAGGGCTGAATCACAGTCATCAGGCGAGGGTGAACGCCCTCGCCAATGTCAGCACCTCCACGCGCGTGGCCCCCGCTTCCCGCAGAGCTATCGCGGCGGCCCGCGCTGTGGACCCGGTGGTGAACACGTCGTCCAGGAGCAACACCTCCTGCCCCTTCACCGCCCGCGACGCGACGAACGCTCCGGCCACGTTGCCCGCGCGCTCCGCTTCACTCAGCCCCACCTGCCGGCGCGTCTCCCGCGTGCGTTTCAGCCAATCCACCGGCGCCGTCCGCCCCGTGGCCTTCGCCAACTCCCCCGCGAGCAGGTGCGCCTGGTCGTACTGCCGCTTCCGGAAGCGCCGCACGTGCAGCGGCAACGCCACCACGCACCCGGGCGCGGTCCTCAGGAACCGCCGCGCCTCGTCCGCGAGCAGCGCCCCCAGCGGCGCCGCGAGGTCCGGGTGGTCCTCGTACTTGAACCGGTGGATGGCCCGCGCCACCGGCCCCTCGTGCGCGAAGGGCGCCCAGGCCCGGCTGAACGGCGGCGGCACCGCCCGGCACCGGAGACAGGTGTTCCCCGGGAACGCACCGGGCTCCGCGCACGTCCGGCAACACACCGGCGGCAGCCGCTCCAGCGCCGTGTCACATGTCTCGCAGAACACCGCGCCCACGCCCGGCAGCACCTTCGCGCAGGCCAGACACATGGGCGGATAAACCAGGTCCAACAGGGCCTTCCACATCACCGGGCCTCACAGGGGCAGTTCCTCCCGCGCCCCTCGTGCGAGCCCCGTGCCGCTCACTCCGCCGTGCGGCCTCGCGTCTTGTACGTGAGCACCGGCGCCAGCGTTGCCACCACCCTCACCAGCCCCGCCTCCACCAGGTCCGTCACCACGCGGTCGATGGCCTTGTACGCAGGCGGTGCCTCCTCGAAGAGCAGGTCCCGGTCCTCGCACACCACGTGGCTCTTGAAGGACGTGCGCGTCAGTGACTCCGCAGTGAAGCGCTCCTTCAGCCGCTCCCGCGCCGCCGTGCGCGTCCACTTGCGTCCCGCGCCGTGCGCCAGGCTGTACGCGCTCTGCTCGCCCGTGCCCACCGGCAACACCAGATAGCTCAGTGCTCCGCGGCTGCCGGGAATCACCACCGGCCCTTCGTCCCAGGGCGCCGCGCCCTTGCGATGCAACCACCCCACGCGTCCGCCCTCATGCCGCGCGGTCACGCTGTTGTGGCACACGTCCAACACCCGCCGCCCCGTCGCCCCAATCCCATCCAACGTCCGCTGCGCCACCAGCGCCCGGTTCGCCTTCGCCCACAGCACCGCGCCGTCATGCCGCTTGAGGTATGCGCGCGCCTCGTCCGAGTCCGCCGCCAGTCCGCCCGCCGCGTGCCGGTCCACGTGCGTGCGCAGGATGGCCTCGCCCAGTCCGCGCGACCCCGAGTGCACGAGCAGCAGCAACCGCTCCTCCCGCAGGCCCAGCGCCTCGAAGACGCGCGTGTCGTGCACCTCCTCCACCCGCTGCACCTCCGCGAAGTGGTTGCCGCCGCCCACCGTTCCCAGCGCCGACTCGAAGCCCGCGCCGCTCGCGCCGTGCTCCGCGAGCACCGCCTCCGTGTCCCCCACCCACGGCCCTTCCAGATTCAACTTCGCCGCCCACCGCTCCGCCTTCGCCTTGCGCGTCAGCAGATCCACGTCCCACAACCCCATGCCACAGCCGATGTCGCTGCCCACGAGATAGGGATAGAGAAAGCCCTCGGATTCGAAGGCCGCGCCCACCGGAGCGCCCTTGCCGGGATGCAGGTCTGGCAAGCCCACCGCGAGTCTCATCCCGGGCAGGCGCGACACGGCCTCCAGTTGGCGGACGGCCTCGCCCTCCACCCAGGACTGGGGCGAGGCGATGATGCGCACGGTCGCGGCCGTGGAGGTTTCAGAAGAGGGCGTGTTCATGATGGCCGCTCCGACGCGGTCCCTTCACGCGCCCTGACGCCCAGGTCCCCAGCGCTTCGGGGAGGCCTGCCCGGCCGCCTACTTGTGGTAGGGCTCGCCCTTCAGGATGGTGAACGCGCGGTAGAGCTGCTCGATGAGCACCACCCGCGCCAGCCGGTGGGGCAGCGTCATCCGCGACAGCGACATCACCTGATGCGCCGCGCCGCGCACCGAGTCGTCCAGGCCCTCGTCCCCGCCGATGACGAAGAGCAGGTCCTTCGAGCCCGTCTGCGCCTTGGCGACGTAGCGGGCGAGCTCCACGGAATCCAACAGGGTGCCGCGCTCGTCCAGCGCCACGATCCAGTCCTGCGGCTTGCGCTTGCCGAGGATGGCGGCGGCCTCCGCGGACTTCGCCTCGCCGGGCTTGAGCTTGCGGCCCGACGCTTCGTTCAGCTCCAGCAGCTCGAAGCGCGTGTAGTGCTCGAGCCGCCGCGCGTACTCCTGCACGGCGGGCTCGAACAACCCGGAGCGGTCCTTGCCGATGGAGAGGAGGCGGACCTTCACGGCCTTAAGACAGCTTCACCCGGGGCGCGTCCGCCCACAGCCCGTCCAGGTCGTAGAAGGCGCGCACCTCGCCGTTGAACAGGTGGGCCACGACGTCGTCGTAGTCCAGCAGCACCCACTGGCCCGTCTCCAGGCCTTCCGTGCTGATGGGGCGCAGGGGCTGCGCCTCCTGCTTGAGCTGCACCTGGACGTTCTCCGCCATGGCGCTCACCTGACGGTCGCTCTCGCCGGAGGCGATGACGATGTAGTCCGCGTAGGACGTCATCCCGCGCATGTCGAGGATGACGACGTCCGTGGCCTTCTTGTCCAGCAGCAGGTCGCCGATGCGGCGCGCCAGCTCACGCGCCTTCGCGTTCTCAGCCGGCTTGGGCAACGGCGGCGGGGGGGCGGCCTTCGGGGCCTTCTTGCGCGCGGCGGCGGTCTTCTTGCGCGGCGGCGGACGCACGCCCGGCTTCGCCTTCTTGGCGGCCGTCTTCTTGCGGGCCGGAGCCCGGGTCGCGCTCTTCGCCTTCGCCTTCTTGGATGCAGGGGTCTTCTTCTTCGTGGCCATGTGGCGGATACCCTAGCGCACCCTTGGCAAGCTTCCAGCGCTCCTCTAATGGGTTCCGTCCATGAGCGACGCCCGCCTGGAGCAGTTCAAGAAGATGACGGCCCAGTTCCCCGACGCCCCCATGGCCTGGTTCTCCCTGGGGAAGCTCCACCTGGAACGCAAGGAATACGACAGCGCCATCCAGACCCTGGAGACCGCCGTCCGCCTGGACCCGAAGTACGCCGCCGCCCTCGTCTCCCTGGGGGATGCCTACGCGGGGGCCGGCCAGACCGCCAAGGCGAAGGAGGTGCTCACCACCGCCCGGGACCACGCGCTCGCCCAGCAGCACCCCAGCCTGGCCGAGGAAATCGACGAGCGCATCGCCGACCTGGACTGATTGGATTTCGCTCCTAGTCCTGGTCCCGCCAGGTGAAGCCCACGCCAAACACCTGGCGCGTGTAGCGCAGGTCGTTGCGCGGCAGGCGCGTGCTCCAGAGGCCCCAGGACAGCTCCAGGTCCACGCGGGCGGAGACGGGCCGGGCCAGCTTGAGGGACAGCGAGTTCTGCCCCTCGTCTTCCTCCACCAGGATGATCTCCGGCGACAGGAAGATGCCGTCCGGGTAGCGCGCCAGGCCCAGCGTCCCCTGCGCCAGCAGCGTCACCCGCCACGGCAGCCGCACCCCGGCGCTGCCGACGAGCCGGTGGCGCATGGCCGTCTCCCCGAAGCTGTTGGAGCTGACCTCCTGGAAGGCATAGGAAAGCGACAGCTTCACCGGCCCCCGGTACGTGTAGCCCGCGCCCGCCACCAGCGCGCCGTCCTGCCGCCGCACGGGGGACGTGCTGACGCCCGGGAAGGGCCGGGCGAAGGGGCCGTAGCGGCGCGAACCCCATTCGCCGAACACGCTCAGTGTGTGGCGCGGGCTCAACCGGTAGCGGCCCAGGACGCCCACCTCCGGGCCGCCGAAGTCGGCCGTGTGGTCCGGGCGGTACACGAAGCGGCGGGCGCCCAGGCGCACGCGCAGGGCCAGGCGCACGTCCGGGGCGTACTCGGCGAAGAGGCTGGTGCCCAGGTCCGAGTACGCGCGGCTGCCGCCCCGCCGGTCCTTGGCGTGGCCTTCCGCGCCCACGCCCCACTCGGTGCCCAGGGCGAGCGAGCCCTCCAGCGCGCCCGCCTGCACCAGCGTGTCCTCGTTGTCGTAGTCCAGGTACTTGCGCGCACCCAGCTCGTACCGGCCCACCACCTGGGCCCGCTCGCCGGTGCCCCGGCCTTCCGCCACGCCCAGCACGCCCAGCGCCAGGTCCGCGCCGGGGCCGGGCGTGGCGCCGTCGGAGAAGTCGCGCGGGGCGTTGCTGTCCACGAGCAGCCGGCCGGTGCCCCGGAGCGAGCCCTGCCACTCGGCCGCGCGCGCACCTCCGCCCCAGGGCATGCAGAGGGCCAGGAGGAGCGGGAGGAGGCGACGGTCCAAGACGCGCGCACCATACTCCGGCCCGCTGGCATCCCCACGCTCGCAAGTGCCCCGTGCGGCCACGTCGTCCCCGGGACACCCGGGTGTGCCCGCGGTCGGTGACGCCGCACCCGGACGCCCGGTACATTGGGGCCATGTCTTACGCGTCCTTCCTCGCGGCGGTGGCCGGCCTGGGGCTCGTCGCCTGTTCCCCGGCGTCCTTCACCACGGAGATCCAGGGCGAGGCGACGGTGCCCGCGAACCCCTCCGGCACCTCCACGCTCCTCAATGCCTTCCCCTCCATCAGCAGCTTCTCCGCGCTGGACTTCAACGAGAACCAGGACTTCAAGAACCGCGACGTCACCAAGGACGAGGTGACGCGCGTGCAGGTGAAGTCGATGAAACTCAAGGTCCTGAGCCCGAACGACCAGGACTTCGGCTTCCTGGACTCGATGGAGGCCGTGGCCCGCGCGGGCAACTCCGAGTCGCGCTTCGCGGGGCGCGACGGCATCGCGGGCCTGGGCCTGGGCCCGCCCAACCCCACGGTGGGGTTGAACACGGACGGCAGCGTGGACCTGAGGCCCTACGTGGCCGCGCCCAGCATGTCCATCATCCTGCGCGGCACGGGGCGCCTGCCGGAGCGCGAGGTGCGCGTGCAGGCCACGGTGGTGCTGGAGGTGGAGGGCGGCCTGCTGTAGCGGCCCCCCGTTGCTTCAGGGCGCCAGCGTCTTCGCGCGGCGCTCCAGCGTGCCCGCGCGTCCGTCCAGCTCGCTCGCCAGGGACTCCAGCCGCGCGGCTTCCTGCTCCAGCGAGGAGAGGTCCTCCAGGCCGCCCGCGGCCAGCGCCTGGGCGCGCACCGGGTCCACCTGGGGCCGCCGGTCGCTGGCGGTGACGCCGGAGCCTGTCCCGCCCGAGGCCGGATCGGCTCCGACCCCCGGACCCTTGGTCGGGTCGCCCGCGTAGTTCGGCGTCTCCGCCAGCGCGTCGCCCGGGATGACCTCCGGCAGCCGGCCGCCCCGCTGGGTGGGGGCCACCTGCAGGCCCTGGTTGCCCATCGCACGCAGGCGCAGGCGGCGGTCCTGGTCGTCGAACATGGACTCCTCGCCCAGGAAGTCGTTCATGCGGCGGTCCAGGTCGCGCTCCTCGCGCACCTCGGTGATGCGCGCCTTCAGGGCCTGGAGCCGCTGGCGCACCTTGTCCTGGGTGTCGCGCAGCGCGTCCGCCTGCGCGAGCAGGTCCTCCGGATCATCCCCGCGCGCCGCGCCATCCAGCGCCGGCACCTGGGAGGCGGGCAGCGCCGCGCGCACGGCCTCGCGTTCGCCGCGCACGGACCGCATCTGCTCCACCAGCCGCGCGCGCTGCGTCCGGTCCGTCGTCGCGTCCCACGCCGCGCGCAGCCGCGTCAGCTCCTGGGACAGCGCGCCGTGCAGCGCCAGGTGCGCGCGCTCCACCTCGCCGTCCGCGCCGGACACCGACTGCGCCAGCCCCGTGAGCTCCCCGCTCAGCTCCTGCGAACGGCGCAGCGCGGACTCCAGCTCGCCGCCCGCCGTGAGCTTCCCCTGGCGTTGGGCCTTGAGGGCTTCGATGCGCGCGGCCAGTCCGTTGAGCTCGTCGCGCAGCCCCTGCTGCCGGGTGCGCAGGGTGCGTGCCTCCGTGCGCGCCGACTGGGCCTGCGCGCGCGCCTGCTCCAGTCCAGACGTCGCCCCGGCGGGAGCGGCCACGAACAGGCTCAGGAGGAGGGGGAGGGCACGCAACATCATCGGGGGACACAGTCAGCAAGGCGGATGCCAGTCCCTTCCTCCTACCCCGTTCCCAGGTCCGACGGAAAGCGCCCTGGTTCCGGGCACCTGCACGGGCAGGGTGGGACGGGGTGGGTGGGCCGGACGGTGGAAAGTCATGGGACCGGGGCGCGGGTGACGGATTTCCGAGGCCCCCCGGGCGCGGGCACCTCTCCTTTGCCTCCGGAGCCGCCTACGGAGCCTCCTCGGGGCGTTCGCCGCGCGGCAGGAAGCCGTACTTCTCCAGCTTGTAGTAGAGCGCGGAGGTCTTGATGCCCAGCAGGCGGGCGGTCTCCGTCTTCACGCCGCCGGCCTTCTCGTAGGCGCGGGCGATGAGCTGGCGCTCCAGGTCCTCCAGGATTTCCGGCAGGGGACGGTCGCCCTGGGGCACGGGCAGCCCCGCGTCCATGCGCGGCGTCTGGCCGGCCAGGTGCGAGGGCAGGTCCTGCGGAGTGAGCGTGTCGCCCTCGGCGAAGACGAGCGCCTGCTCCATCACGTTCTCCAGCTCGCGCACGTTGCCGGGCCACGCGTGGCGGGTGAGCGCGTGCAGCGTCGTGTCGTCGATGCCGGTGATACGCCGGTTGACCCTTGGCGCGTGCTTGGCGACGAAGTGGCGGGCGAGCGCGGGCAGGTCCTCGGGGCGCTCGCGCAGGGGCGGCAGGGTGAGCGGGACGATGTGCAGCCGGTAGTAGAGGTCCTCGCGGAAGCGGCCCGCCTTCACCTCCGCCTGGAGGTCGCGGTGCGTGGCGCTCACCACGCGCACGTCCACCTTGAGCGTCTCCTCTCCGCCCACGCGCTGCAGCTCCTTCTCCTGGAGCACGCGCAAGAGCTTCGTCTGCACGGAGGCGGGAATCTCTCCAATCTCGTCCAGGAAGAGGGTGCCGCCGTCGGCCAGCTCGAAGCGGCCCAGCTTGCGCTTCACCGCGCCCGTGAAGGCGCCGCGCTCGTGGCCGAACAGCTCGCTCTCCAGCAGCGTCTCCGCCAGGGCCGCGCAGTGCACCACGACGAAGGGGCCGTCCTTGCGCGGGGAGCGCTGGTGGAGCATCCGGGCGACCAGCTCCTTGCCGGTGCCGCTCTCGCCGCGCACCAGCACGGTGGCGTCGCTCGCGGCCACCTTGCGCACCTGGGCGAGCAGCTTCTGCATGGGCTCGCTGTCGCCCACCAGGTCGCGGTGGGTGAGGGCGGCGTCGGCGTCGTGCGCGTCCGTGCGGGCGGTGAGGCGCTCCACCTGCCGGCGCGTGGCGGACAGCTCCAGGCCCTTGTCCACCTTGGCGCGCAGCACCTCCGGGGGGAAGGGCTTGGTGATGAAGTCGTAGGCGCCCTCCTGCATGGCCTGCACGGCGGTCTCGATGGTGCCGAACGCCGTCACCACCATGACGACGGCGCCAGGGTCCGCCTGCTTGAGCGCGCGCGTCACGGCGATGCCGTCCATACCGTCCATCTTCAGGTCCGTGACGACCAGGTCGAAGGGGCCCTTCTTGTACGCGGCGAGCCCGTCCGCCCCGCTCCGCACCGCGGACACGGTGTGGCCGGAGCGGGTGAGGGTGACGGTCATGCCCTCGCGGAGGGTGTCGTGGTCGTCGATGACGAGGATGCGGGCCATGCGCCTGCTCGGGAAGGAAGGGTGGGGTGCCACCGGTGGGTGGGCGGCGGAATGCACACGCCAGGCCACCCTACACCGGACCTGCCGGGGTGCAGGTGGGGCCTGCCGTGAAAGGGCTGGCGTCCCGGGCCCAAGCGGGTGTCTATCCCGGCGCATGGCTCCCGTCTCCGCTTCCCCGGCTGTCCTCGCAGAACTGCTCGCGCGCCACGTCCCCACGGACGACAAGGAGCGCGAGGACCTTTCGCGCATGCGCCACCTGGCCACGTCGCTGAACGAGCCCTTCTCCCGCTCGCAGGTGGAGGCGCACTTCACCGGCAGCGCGGTGGTGGTGGATGCGGCGGGCGGACGGGTGGCGATGCTGCACCACGCGAAGCTCAAGCGCTGGCTGCAGCCGGGGGGCCACGCGGAGGCCGGAGACGGAGGCGACATGGAGGCCACCGCGCTGCGCGAGGCCCGTGAGGAGACCGGCTGCCGCGTGCACCTGCATCCCACCGCGCCGCGCCCGCTGGACGTGGACGTGCACGTCATCCCCGCGCGCAAGGACGAGCCGGAGCACTGTCACCTGGATGTGCGCTATCTCGTGGTGGCGGAGGACCCCGAGTCGCTCGCGCATGATCCGGCGGAGTCGTTCGGCATCCAGTGGCTGGGCTGGGACGAAGCGCTGACGCGCGCGGATGAAGCGCCGCTGCGCCGCATGCTGCTCAAGGCCCGCACGCTTGTTCATCCTGGGTCTTGACCGACGTTGACCCAGGCAATGTCAATTGGATGAACGTCCAAAGCCGGAAATCCTGAATCCTGGCAGTGGAGTTCGCGGAGTTTGAGACAGAACCAGGCTGGAGACCCGTTTCATTTCCCAGGGGGCCTGGATGAAACACAGACATCCCGTCACGCTGATGAGGCTCAGGGTGGAGGGGGGCGGCCATGACGGCTTGTCGTCCACCCGGGAGCAGGAGCACGTCTCATGTCGTCTCCGGCCGGAGTGTCCCATGGCGCCGCCGTGGAGGGATTTCCTGTTTCGTCCTTGATCCAGGGGGACGTCTCAAAGCGGTATCAGCCCGCCGCCTTGAAACGCACGCCTCATCCTCTCTGGATGGAGACGATGCTGGGGGCGCTCAAGCCCGCGTGGGACGCGGCGTGCATGCCCACGCTGTTCCGGGAGACGGCGGAGGGACGGCATCCGCCCCTGCGTGCGTGGCAGCGGTTCCTGGAGCGCTGCTTCCCCATCGTCGAGAACTTCCCCAAGTACATGGGGCTGTCGCTGGCGAAGACGACCTACGGCGTGCGCCCGGGCGACGCGAGCATCCGCCGCTGGCTCTTGCAGAACCTGGGCGTGGAGGCCCGTCACGCCGAGTGGTGGATCGACTGGATGCAGGCTTTGGGAGTGGACGCCCCCAGGGCCTTCGAGACACCGCTGACGCCGGAGGTCCGGGCGCTCCACCAGCACCTGCTGGCCACCTGCCTCGGCGGGTCGCTGGCGGAGGGCATCGCCGCGTCCAACTGGGCCATCGAGGGAGTGACAGGCGTCTGGACGCGCGCCGTGGTGGAGCCCTTCACCGCGTATGCCCGGGACGGCGTGCGCATGGACGCCCACGCGCTGCGCTGGCTGCGGGCGCACGCCCGTTATGACGACGCGCATCCGGACGAGGCGCTGGAGATCCTCAAGCTGACCACGGACGTAACATCGGACGAGCCGGTGCGCGTGGAGCTCGCCGCGCACCGGTCCCTGATGTTGCTGGCGCGCGTGTTCGAGTCCTGCCGCGAGGCGTGAGCCCCCCGAGCGGGCTGAAGCATCCGTTTCATTGGCGGTGATGACACAGGTCGCGATGCACGCCGGTCCGGCCTTCCGCTGGACCGGACGGGGGGCGTACGCACATGAATGAAACTCAAGACATCCGGGAGCTGGCCTGGCGTGGGATGTGGTTGTTCCTGCGGTGGGTGCTGCCGCCCTCCATCGTCTGCGCCTACCTCATCGCGATGGCGGTGGGGCTGTCGAGCCAGGAGGGATTGCTCGTCACGGCCACCGTGCTGCCGTTCATCGTGCTCGTGTTCGGGCTGCTGCATCCCTATGTGACGCTGCGGTGGCTGGCGGGCCAGGCCTTGCGGCGTCGCCCCGGGGATGGACCGGGAGACCGGCTGCGGCGCGTCCTGGAGCTGCCCTGGCGCTCCATGGTCTTCACCACCTGCGCGGCGTGGACGCTGGGCGGCTTCTTCTTCAGCCTCCCGGTGTGTCTGTGGTTCGGCAAGGACTGGTTCCGGCTGGGGCTGGGCACGCTCATCGCGTTCTGCTTCGGCGTGGTGGTGGCGTTCCCCATCGCGCTGGGGCTGGAGCGGCTGGCGCTGCCGTGGGCGCTGCGCGAACAGGACGCGCATCCGGAGACGGCGCCCGCGGGCTCGGGCCTCTTCTGGCCCCGGCAGTCGTGGTTCCTGCCGCTCACGTTCCTGTCCACCATCTTCGCCACGGTGGTGCTGAGCGCGTGCGTGGTGGGGGTGAAGCTGCTGGGGGTGCGCACCCAGCTGAAGGAGGTGCTGCTGGCGGACGGGGCGTTGCGGGCCGCGTCGCGGCTGGATGATGTGGGCAGCTCGCTGTTCGCGGACCTGGGCTTCGCGCTGCCCTGGGTGGGCGCGCTGGTGTTCGTGCTGCCGGCCTGCACCACGTGGATGCTGGCGAGGCGGCAGGCGACGAGCGCGGGCGCGGTGCATGGCGCCATCTCCGGCCTGGCGTCCGGGCGGATCCGCTCGCCGCGCTGGGTGTCCACGGACGAGATGGGCGACCTGGCGTCGGGGATGAATGGGGCGCTGTCCCGGCTGCGGAGGTTTCCCCGGCTGCTTCAGACCTCCGCGCAGCGGCTGGGCGAGGCCGGAACGGAGCTGCGCGTGTCGAACGACGAGCAGCAGCAGGGCCTCACCCGGCAGGCGGCGGCGCTGCACGAGGCGCAGGTGACGTCGGAAGAGCTGCGGCGGGCGTCGCGCATCGCCTCGGACTCCGCGGAGGAGGTCCTGCGCGTGGCCCGCCGTGCGGAGGCGATGGGCCAGCAGGGCGAGACCGCGGTGGTCCTGAGCCTGGAGGGGCTGGCGGCCATCCGCGGCGCGGTGTCCGGCATCCAGCAGCGGCTGTCCCGCCTGGAGGAGAGCACGGTCCAGATTGGGGAAATCACCGGCGCGGTGAAGGACCTGGCGGACCAGTCCCACCTGCTCGCCGTCAACGCGGCCATCGAGGCGGCGCGCTCGGGCGAGGCGGGGAAGGGCTTCGCGGTGGTGGCGAAGGAGATCCGCGGGCTGTCGGACCAGTCCGTCCAGGCCACCCGGCGCATCCGCAACATCCTCGCGGAGATCAGCCAGGGCATCCGCGACGCGGCGTCCATGAGCGAGCAGGGCGGCCGTCAGGTGGCCGCGGGGTTGGACCAGATGCGCGCCTCCGGCGAGTCCCTGCGCGCGCTGTCGCACAGCTCGCAGGAGAGCTCCGATGCGGCGCGGAAGATCGCCAACGCGGTGACGCAGCAGAACGCCGCCTTCGCGCAGATCGCCACCGCCATCGCGGACCTGTCGCAGCTGATGGACGGCACCCTGCGCCGGCTGTCCTCCACGCAGGAGGCCACGCGGACGTTGCAGGTCGTCTCCGGAGAGGTGGGGCAGATGGCGCTGCAGTTCGACGTCCAGGAGGCGGAGTCCGTCAGTACGCCGGTGCCGCCACAGCTCCGGGGGCGGGACAGGGCAGCGACAGCGTGAAGACGGTCTCTCCCGGGCTGGAGCGCAGGGAGAGCTCGCCGCCGTGGGCCCGGACGATTTTGCGCGCGAGCGGCAGGCCCAGCCCGGTGCCCTGTTCGCGGGTGGTGAAGAAGGGCTCGAAGATGCGCTCACGCTCGGCTTCGGGCACGCCCGGGCCCGAGTCCTGGACGTCGATGGCATAGCGCCCGTCGCGCACCTCGCCGCGGATCCGCACGTGGCTTCCGGCGGGCGCGGCCTGCACGGCGTTCTTCACCAGGTTCACGAGCGCGGCGGTCAGCAGGCTGCCATCCGCCTCCAGGTGCGCGGGCGCGGCGGCCACGTCCAGGGCCACGCCCTTGTTGTGCGCCTCCGCGGAGAGCAGCTCGCACGCGTTGGAGACGAGGTCGGGCGCTTCCATGGGCGCACGCGCCAGCGGCTGTTCGCGGGCGAAGGCGAGGAAGTCCTCGACGATGCGCTGGAGGTAGGCGACCTCGCGCTGGATGCGGTCCACGTGGCTGTTCGCGTCCGCGTGGGCGCCCGCGCGCAGGTCCTCCTGCAACAGGCCGGAGAAGAGCGCGATGCCGCCCAGCGGGTTGCGCACCTCATGGGCCACGCCCGCGAGCATGAGCTTGAGCTGCCGGTCCCGGCTCTCCAGCGCGCCGCGCATGACCTCCAGCTCGCGCGCGAGCACGCCGATTTCGCGGGTGGGCTCCGGCGGCACGGGTGTGGCCAGGTCACCCCGGCCGATTCGCAGCGCGGAGTCCATCAGCCGCCGCAGCGGACGGGCCAGTCCCTGGGCGGTGATGACGGCGATGATGGCGAGCGCGACGAGCGCCACGGCGCTGGCCATGACGAAGGTGCGCCACAGCCGCCGCAGCGGTCCGAAGAAGGCCGCGCTGCCCTCCACGCCGATGGCGCCCACCACCTGTCCGTCCTGGACCACGGGGGCATAGCCCGTCTTGTAGAGCAGCCCGTCGGAGCCGGTGAAGAGCACCTGACTGGCGGCGCGCCTGCCAGCGAGGACGCGCGTCAGCTCCAGCCGGTCGCGCGCGAGGTCCGGCAGCTCGATGCCCACGGGCAGGTTGCCGCCCGCGTCCGCGCGCACGCGACCCCGCGCGTCCACGGCGTAGACCCGGCGCACGCCGCTCGCGGTGCGCACGCCATCCAGCAGGCGCACGAGGGCGCGCCAGGTGCGGGTGCCGGACACGTCGTCGCCGGGCTCGATGGTGAGCATGCGCTCGCCGCTGACCTGGCTGGCGGTGGCGGCGGCGAGCGCGGACAGGCTCGCGCCCAGCTCGTCCTCCAGGCTCGCGCGGGCCAGCGCGTACACGGAAGCGCCCGCGAGCGACAAGAAGAGCAGGGTGGGCAGGAGGAACGCCAGCAAGAGCCGCGCGGACAGCGAGCCCAGCGCGTCCCGCAGACGGGAGGAAGGGGGTCGATGCGTCATCGGGGCGGTGCTCCTGGCACCCCTGCATCAAACGGCATGCCCCCGTCCGTGGCCAGTCCTCGTTCCGCGTTCCGGAAAGCAGCGGGGAATCCCCCGGAGGAGGGATGGCGTGGGCCGCTGGGGATGTCTTGGATGGGACACGCGTGAATGTCCCGTGCGTCAGGAAGTGGCTCCCGAAACACGTCAGACACGACTGGTAGATGTGAGTGATTGAGGGGGCGCGTCATGCTGACAGGATGGCTGGGACGATTCAGCGCGGGGCTGGTGCTGGTCCTGTCGCTCACGGCCTGCGGGACGCCGGGCTCCCGGACCCTGCCGGTGGGGATGCACGGCTACGGGCGCTATCACAGTGCATCCCCGGCTTCGTTCAAGCGGGATGGCGCCTGGGGCGGCGCGGGTCCGAGCGGCACCGTCGGAGGAGAGGAGTTGGGCCGCTACCTCGCGTTCATCCGCGAGAAGCGAGCCGCCTTGAAGCAGCCCGCCGTGATGGAGACGGAGCGTCAGGTGGGCCATGCCGCGCTCAACGACCTGATGCTCTGGGCGTCCGCGCGGACGGAGGAGGAGCTCGCGCGGGACGAGCCGCTGGAGGTGTACCTGCGGCTGAAGGCGAAGCACGCCCGGGCCCTGCTCGAGGACGGCAAGCGGTCCGCGCGGGCGGAGGCGAAGCTGGAGGAGTTCTATCGCTGGGCGGATGCGCGCCGTCAGGTCCTGGCGGACGCGCACTTCCGCCGGCTCGGGAGCGATGGGCTGCTCACCGAGAGCGCGCTCTACGAAGAGACGCAGCTGGCGCTGGTGGATGCGGTGCTGGACTGGGCGTCCACGCACACGGAGGATCCGGACTTCCCGCGCAAGAGCCCCAGTGAGGTGGCGCTCTACCTGCTGGCACGCGACAGCCTCCTTGCGTCCGCGGTGGAGGCGGGCCGCTTCGAGCCTCCGGTATGGGATCCGGCGCGAGAGCCTCCGGGCATTCCGCCGGAGGAGGTGGTGCTGGAGATCGCCCTGGGGCTGCTGCCCGTCACCGGAGAGGTGGCGGACGTGGGCGGCGTGGTGCTGGGGCAGAGCCTCCTGGGATACCCGCTGACGGACGGCGAGCGGCTGCTGTGCGCGGTGAGCGTGGCGCTGCCGGTGGTGTCGGGGCGCCTGCTGTCGGAAGGCGCGCAGGGGGCGGAGCGCGTCGCGCTGCTCACGGGGCGGAGCCTGCGTGAGGTGCAGGTGTTGCAGCGGGTGGTGCAGCACCTGTCGCCGCGGGAGGCCCAGGAGCTTCGCCAGGTGCTGCGCGCGGCGGGACGCGGCGAGTCCGTGTCCGCGGAGGACGTGGAGAAGCTGCGGGCCCTGGCGAAGCGGCTGGAAGTGCCGCTCGCGGAGGCGGGGCGTGTGTTGGCCCGGGGCAAGCGCGTGGCGCTGGTGGGCTCACGGGCGACGGCGGAGGGCGCGCGGCTGGTGCCGGGCAGCGCGGAGCACCTGGCGCAGGCGTGGGTGGACTACCAGTTCCGTCACCCGGAGAAGTACCGGAGCTTCAGGTACGCCGTGGATCCGGAGTGGGAGCGGCTCTACCAGACGGTCATCAAGAACAAGGGCGCGGGCAGTGCGTTCGAACAGTCCGTGCTCCAGAGCGGGAAGCTGCCGAAGAACACGGACCTCTTGTTTCCGCCGCCCGGCAGCAAGGCCCAGGGCTTCGTCCCGGATTCCGTGACGGGACACAAAGGCGACCTGGTCTGGGGCAGCCCCTACGACTTCGTCGAGGTGAAGGGCCGCAAGGAGCTGGCGCTCACGGGCAATGTGGAAGCCATGCTGGACTATGTGAAGCGTTATGGTGGTTCCATTGAACTCTGGATCCGCTCCGCCAAACATCCCGAGGGCGCGACACGGCTCACGAGCCCACTGCGAAAAGAAATCGAAGAACTCAAGCAATTGGGCCGTGCCAACATCCGGTTCTTCCCTTGAGGGTGGTTGATGGCTCTGCGCTATTTGAAGACCCGGTTCTCACTGCCCCCAGGTGTGCCGCCGACGAACACCATTCGTGAGCTCATCAGCCGGTTCTTTTTGGGAGGCCGCTGGTTTCAACCCGTGCGCTACGGGGGCGTCGGCATGAGGGAACGGTTGGAGCCCGGCTCCTTCAATCCGGATGTCCCTACGGTCTTCTACGACGAGTCCAAACACTTCTTCATCGGTGCCAAGACGGATCGGGACTTCATCCATATCTCCCCGGAGCGCTTCGGGGAGTACCCCTTCGCCGGAGCATTCTCCTGGATGACGTCCATCGTGGAAGCCCGGAAGGCCCGCTGGCGCGACGCCCATCTGCGTCAGGTCGTCGAAATCATGCACCTGCTGGGCTCTCCCCTTGCCCAGTCCGGAATCGATGACGACTTCGACCGCAAGAACTGGCGTTTGGTCCCGCACGAGGATGGCTTCGGCTCCAGCCTCGAATTCAACGTGCGCGACTACAGCGAAGGCCTCTCCGGCCTCTACTGGCGCAACATCTTCGGCGCCCCCTTCGTGGACCTCTTCGGCCCGCGCCTGGACGCCATCCCCGCGTCCCAGCGCCAGTCACTCGACGGGGGGCTCGTCCTCGTCCAGCCCTATGAGCTCCCCACCCAGGCCATGACCCCGGAAGGCGACGCCGCGGAAGGCCAGCTCATCGCCACCCTGGGCCGCGACGCCTTCTTCGACCTGCCGACCCTCACGAAGCCCACGCGCGTGCCGGACGTGTCCTGGATGCTGCACAATCACTGACGCCCCCAGACGTCAGTCGAACATCGCCGCCAGCGCTTCGCTCAGGGTCTCCACGCCCACCACCTGGAGCTTCGTCTTCTCCACGCGCCGCGCGCTGCCCGCCGGCAGCACCACCCGCTGGAAGCCCATCTTCGCGGCCTCCGCGAGCCTCGGCTCCACCTGGCCCACCGCGCGCACCTCGCCCGCGAGCCCCACCTCTCCCAGCACCAGCGTCTTCGCGTCCAACGGACGGTTCTGCAGGCTGCTCACCAGCGCCGCGCACACCGCCAGGTCGCACGCCGGTTCGCTCAACTGCATGCCGCCCGCCACGTTGACGAACAGGTCGCAGCCCACCAGGGGAATCTCCTCCTTCTTCTCCAGCACCGCCGCCAGCAGCGCCACGCGGTTGCCGTCCACGCCAATCGCCGTGCGCCGCGCCGTGCCGTAGCCCGTGGGCGCCACCAGCGCCTGCACCTCCACCAACAGCGGCCGCGTGCCGTTGAGCGTGCTCGTCACCACGCTGCCGGACTTGCCCTGCGGACGCTCGGAGAGGAACAGCGCGGAGGGGTCCGCCACCTCCATCAGCCCCGCGCCCTTCATCTCGAAGACGCCAATCTCGTTGGTGCTGCCGAAGCGGTTCTTGTGCGCGCGCAGGAGCCGGAACGGGTGGCCGCGCTCGCCCTCGAAGTAGAGGACCGTGTCCACCATGTGCTCCAGCACCCGGGGGCCCGCGATGGAGCCTTCCTTCGTCACGTGGCCCACCAGGAACGTGGGCACCCCGCTGCGCTTGGCGAACGCCATCAGCCGGCCCGCCACCTCGCGCACCTGGGTGATGCTGCCCGGCGCGTTGCCCAGCTCCGGCAGGTACATGGTCTGGATGGAGTCCACCACCAGCGCCTGCGGCTTCAGCGCCTCCGCCGCCTGGAGCACCCGGTCCGCGTCCGTCTCCGCGAACAGGTGGATGGCCTCACTCTCCACCCGCAGGCGCTCCGCGCGCATCTTCGTCTGCCGCAGGCTCTCTTCACCCGACACGTAGAGCACCGGCCCGTGCCGCGACAGCTTGTCCAGCGCCGCCAGCAGCAGCGTGGACTTGCCGATGCCCGGGTCGCCGCCCAACAGCACCAGCGAGCCGCCCACCACGCCGCCGCCCAGGACGCGGTCGAACTCCGTGATGCCCGTGCGCCGGCGCACCTCCGTCTCCGCCGTCACGTCCTGCAGCTTCACCGGCTTGGAGGCGCCCCCGGACGCACCCCACGCCGGGCGCTTGTCGTCCACCTTCGCTTCGGTCTCCTCCAGGAGCGAGCTCCAGGCCCCGCAGTCCGGACACTTCCCGAGCCACTTCGCCGTCTGGTAGCCGCAGGCCTGACAGGTGTAGTGCGTCTTCGCCTTCGCCATGGGTTGGAGTGTCTACCCCAGACCCCTGACGTTTCCCCGCCTCATGCGCGCGCCATGCCAGGAGAGCAGGCAAGCGTCATGGCGTGGATCAGGTAGCGAGTTGCCCTACAGGGCGGGGCATCCCACTTTCTGGTCCACGGGCGACGCGAAACAGCGCGCCCCCCACACAGGGAGAGTGCCATGGGGATTATCGCGTTTCTGGTGATTGGTCTGGTCGCGGGTCTCATCGCTCGGGCCATCATGCCGGGCAACCAGTCGATGGGGCTCATCGCCACCACGCTGCTGGGCATCGCCGGCTCGTTCGTGGGCGGCTTCGTCGGGTCGCTGTTCTCCCGTGACGGCCGGGTCTTCGACCTGCATCCCACGGGCCTGTTGTTCTCCGTCCTGGGCGCACTGGTCGTGCTGTTCCTCGTGGGGCTCGCCGGCCGCGGCCGTCGCGTCCACGTCTAGTTCGCAGGCTCCTCGACCGATGAGGCGGGAAACAGGCAGGGACGTCCGTGTCACGCACGGACGTCCCTTCTGTTTTGCGGGCTTCCCAGAGGGGAAGGGGGGCTCGTCAACCCACTTGCCCAAGAGCGTTGACAATGGCCCCCGGGCCACGCACCGTCGGCCTCCTGACGCCTCCCCAGGAGCCCGCATGTCCGACACCGCCGAGTCCTTCCACGGCCACGCCCACCACGCCGCCCCTGTCCCGGAAGGGGTGACGGTGCGGCACGACTGGTCGCTCGCGGAGGTGAAGGCGCTGTACCAGTTGCCGCTCCTGGACCTGGTGCACAAGTCGCAGACGGTGCACCGGCAGGTGTTCGTGGAGAACAAGGTGCAGCTCTGTTCGCTGCTCTCCATCAAGACGGGCGGGTGTCCGGAGGACTGCGCGTACTGCCCGCAGGCGGCGCGCTACAAGACGGGCGTCAAGGCGGAGAAGTTGATGGCGGTGCCGGACGTGCTGGCCGCCGCGTCGCAGGCCCGCCAGGCCGGGGCCACCCGCTTCTGCATGGGCGCCGCGTGGCGCGAGGTGAAGGACGGCCCGCAGTTCGACAGCGTGCTGGAGATGGTGAAGGGCGTGCGGGCCCTGGGCATGGAGGCGTGCGCCACGCTGGGCATGCTCTCCGACAGCCAGGCGAAGCGCCTTCGCGAGGCGGGCCTGTCCGCGTACAACCACAACCTGGACACGTCCCCGGAGCACTACGGCGACATCATCTCCACCCGCACCTATGACGACCGGCTGAAGACGCTCGACCGGGTGCGCGACGCGGGCATCTCCGTGTGCTGCGGCGGCATCATCGGCATGGGCGAGTCCGTGGAAGACCGCTGCAACCTGCTGCGCACGCTGGCCAACCAGGAGGTGCACCCGGAGTCGGTGCCCATCAACGCGCTCGTGCCCGTGGAGGGCACGCCGCTGGCGGAGCAGCACCGCGTGGAGACGGTGGACATGGTGCGCACCATCGCCACCGCGCGCCTGCTCATGCCCCAGTCCATGGTGCGCCTGTCCGCGGGCCGCATGCAGATGAACGAGGAGGCGCAGCTGCTCTGCATGATGGCGGGCGCCAACTCGCTCTTCTTCGGGGAGAAGCTGCTCACCACCGGCAACCCCGAGTACACCCAGGACATGGCGCTCCTGGAGAAGGCGGGCATCCGCCCCCTGGAGCCCCGGCAGGGCCGGTGAAGTCCGCCTCCCACGTCGCGGACGGCTGGGCGCGCGAGGACCTGGAGGCCCTGTCCGCGAAGGGCCTTCGCCGCGCGCTGGAGCCGCTCGACTCACCTCAGGGCGCGGAGGTGCGCGTCGGGGACGAGCGGCTGGTCAACTTCTCCTCCAATGACTACCTGGGGCTCGCGGCGTCCCCCGCCGTGCGCGCCGCCGCGGCGTCCGCGCTGGAGCGCTACGGCGTGGGCACCGGCGCCAGCCGCCTGGTGGTGGGGGACATGGTGCCGCACCAGCGGCTGGAGGCGCGGCTCGCCCGCTTCGAGCGCGCCCAGGCCGTGCGCCTCTTCAACTCCGGCTACGCGGCCAACACCGGCATCCTGCCCGCGCTGGTGGGCCCCGGCGACGCGGTGTTCTCCGACGCCCTCAACCACGCTTCGCTGGTGGATGGCTGCCGGCTGTCTCGCGCGCGCGTCGTCGTCTACCCGCACGCGGACGTGGCCGCGCTCACCCGCGCACTGGCGGAGACGTCCGCGCGGCGCAAGCTGGTGGTCACCGACAGCGTGTTCTCCATGGATGGGGACGTGGCCCCGCTGCGCGAGCTTCTGGCCTCGTGCGAGGCCCATGGCGCCGCGCTGATGGTGGATGAGGCGCACGCCACCGGAGTCCTGGGCGCGCGCGGCGCGGGCCTGTGCGAGGCGCTGGGCGTGGAGGACCGGGTGGACCTGCGCATGGGCACGCTGAGCAAGGCGCTGGGCGGGCTGGGCGCGTACGTGGCCACCTCGCGCGCGGTGGCGGACCTGCTGGTCAGCCGCGCCCGGCCGTTCGTCTACTCCACCGCGCTGCCCGCCGCCCTCTGCGCCGCCGCCGAGTGCGCGGTGGACCTGGTGGAGCACGACCCCGCCCCTCGCGAGCGGCTGTGGGGCCACATCCGCCGTTTCACTGACGGTCTGCGCGCGCTGGGACTGCCCGCTGAACCCCGGAGCGCCATCTTCCCGGTCATCCTGGGCGAGCCCTCGCGGGCATTGGACGCGGCGAAGCGCCTTCGCGAGGCGGGCCTCTTGGTGAAGGCCATCCGCCCGCCCACCGTGCCGGACGGCACCAGCCGGCTTCGCTTCTGTCTCTCCGCGGCCCACACGACGGGCCACATCGACCTGGCGCTGGAGGCCTTGCGCCGGGTGGGAGTCTCCCGTGGCCCCTGAGGCACTCCAGTTCTTCGTCACCGGCACGGACACCGGCGTGGGCAAGACGCAGGTGTCGTGCGCGCTGCTGTCGCTCCTGAGGGACGCGGGCCATGAGCCCCAGGGCTTCAAGCCCTACGAGAGCGGCTGTGCGTCCCTCAAGGCCCCGGCGGACGCGCTCGCCATGCGCGAGGCCGCGGGCAGCACGCTGCCGGTGGAGGCCCTCTGCCCGCACCGCTTCAAGGCGCCGCTGGCCCCGGGCATCGCGGCGTCGCGACGGGGAACGGAGCCGGACTTCCGCGTGACGCTCGCGGCGTGGAAGCGGCTGAAGGGCGGAGCCGTGGTGGTGGAGGGGGCAGGGGGACTGTTCGTCCCGGTGGATTCCAAGCGCGACGTGGTGGACCTCATCCAGGCCTTCCGCCTGCCCGTGGTGCTGGTGGCGCGCGCGGGGCTGGGCACGCTCAACCATGTCGCGCTGTCGCTGGAGGCGCTGGAGGCTCGCAAGGTGTCCGTGCGAGCGGTGGTGCTGTCGCACGGGGTGCCCGGACGTGACCTGGCGGAGCGGGACAACCGTCGCTACCTGGAGGCCCGCCATGGCGTGGAGGTCCTGGGGCCCGTGCCGTATGTGGAGGATGCAAGAAAGCGCCGGATGGCGTTCCGGCGCGCGCTGGCGCCGCTGGTGCCCGAACGCGCGCGGGCCCGATAAATCGGCCTCCGCCGCGTTCGGCGGAAAGGTGCGTGCTACAGGTCGCGCAAGTTTTCGCGTGGTGGTGGCCGTGATCTGGACGTCCCGTTTTTTCCGCGCGAGAAAGCCGGGCACGAATGGCGGACATCATCGACATCACGCTCCTCGCGGACGTCCGGCGCTTCTTCAAGAAGCTCATCGAACAGCGCGGGCTGTCCTACTTCCTCCAGAAAGACGGTCCGCGGCTGTTCCAGATTGAGCCGACGAAGGTCGAGCTGGTTCTGCGCACCGCGATCCGCACCCGGAATCCGGAACTGCCCCGGCCGCATGAGAAGGCCATCGAGCACTGCCGCTT
This sequence comes from Corallococcus sp. AB011P, assembly GCF_003611605.1. Classification (NCBI taxonomy): domain Bacteria; kingdom Pseudomonadati; phylum Myxococcota; class Myxococcia; order Myxococcales; family Myxococcaceae; genus Corallococcus; species Corallococcus sp. AB011P. The sequence continues at coordinate 176,281 of NZ_RAVX01000002.1, read as the reverse complement.
GGAACTGCGCCGCGAGCTGATCCGCCGCGTGGCCAGCGCCATGCTCCAGACGGGGCTGTGAGCCGCTTCTCGCTCCGCACCGCCTTCCCGCGCACCCCCAACCCGCTCTCCCAGGCCGTCGCCGAGCGCCACGCGCGCGGGCTGCCCCTGCTGGACCTGGCGGAGACCAACCCCACGCGCGTGGGGCTGCCCCCACCGGACGTGGACCTCGGGGCCCCCCCCGAGCCCTTCCGTTACGCACCGGAGCCCTTCGGCCTGCCCACCGCGCGCGAGGCCGTGGCCGCGCACCTGCGCCAACGGGGCGCGTCCGTGGAGGCCGCGCACGTCGTCCTCTCCGCCAGCACCAGCGAAGCCTACGGCTGGCTCCTCAAGCTCCTGTGCGACCCGGGGGACAACGTTCTGCTCCCCGCGCCCGGCTACCCACTGGTGGACGTCCTGGCGCGCCTGGAGGGCGTGCACGCGCGCTCCTACCGCCTGCCCGCCGTGCACGGCTTCGGCCTGGACGCGGCCCGGGTGGAGTCCGCCGTGGACGCCCGCACGCGCGCGGTGGTGGTGGTGAACCCCGGCAACCCCACTGGCCACTTCCTGCACGAGGGCGAACTCCATGCGCTCGCGGACGTGTGCTCGCGCCATGGCCTGGCGCTCATCTGCGACGAGGTGTTCTCCGACTTCGCGTGGGATGAGGAAGAGGGACGGGTGACGTCCGTGGCGGGGCGGCGGCTTCCGTGCCTGACCTTCTCGCTCTCCGGCCTGTCCAAGGTGGCGGGCCTGCCCGGCCTCAAGCTGGCGTGGCTGCACGTGGGCGGCCCCGCGCACGCGCGCGACGAGGCCCTGGCCCGGCTGGAGGACGTGGCGGACGCGGCGCTATCGGTGGCCACGCCCGTGCAGCTCGCGCTGCCGTCGCTCCTCGCGCACGCGCCGCGCTTCCAGCAGGCGCTGCTGGAGCGGGTGAGGCACAACCGGGAGCGGTTGATTCGAGCGCGCCCGGCGGACGCCGCGTGGGACGTGGTGCCCTCGCACGGCGGCTGGAGCGCGGTGCTGCGCATCCCCCATCACCCCGGCGAGGAGGCCACCTGCCTGCGGCTCCTGGAGGAGGGGGTGCGCGTGCAGCCGGGCTACTTCTACGACTTCGGCGGCGGTGCGTACCTCGTGCTGTCGTTGCTACCGACGCCCGAGGTCTTCACCGCCGCCCTGGTGCCGCTCTTGCGCGTGCTCAGTCCGTCGGCGGGTCGATGAGCTGCACGGTCCTGAAGGTGGTGCCCGTCACCTTGAACAGCTCGTAGGGGGAGGGCGCCTCGCCCGTCTCGTTGTTGAAGTTCAGCTCGCCGCTGGCGCCCTTCACGTCGATGACGGCGCCGCCGCGCAGTGCTTCGCGCGCCGCGGTGAACTGCGTGGAGCCCAGGGGGTAGCTGGTCGCCGTCTGGCCGGAGGCGGGCGTCAGCTTCGTGAGCCCCTCCGCGATGCGCGGGCCGGTCACCGGCTGCGGGTTGTTGGTGTCCCCGCCCACCGCGTACGCCGAGCCCAGCGCCACGAGGTACATGGCGTCGTACGCGTGCGCGGTGAAGGAGTACTGCCCGGGGTCCGTGCTGTAGGCCGTGATGAAGCGGTCCGCGAACAGCTTGTAGGTGGAGTCGTTGGGGCGCGCGGACGCGGGGGCCGTGCCGTACGTGCCAGAGAGCTCCGTCTCGACCTCCTTGCGGGAGGTCAGCAGGGTGCGGTCCTTGCTGGCGTCGGTGAGGAACCAGCGGTTGCCGAAGGCCGTGCCCACCTTCGCGTCGATGGCCTCCAGCAGCAGGCGCGAGTTGTCCTCGGGGAAGCCCGCCAGCACCGTCATGTCCGGCTTGAAGGACACCAGCCGGCTCACCGCGCCGCTCACGGCCTCGTTGCGGTTGTACTGAGCGCCCGCGACGTTGTCCTTGTTGGGGATGCGGTTCTGGATGGCGTCGAACAGGCCGGTGCCGTACGAGTCACTGACGTACGCCACGCCCACCTTGGCCGGAGGCGTGAAGGTCACGCCCGGGTCGTTGATGGCCGTGACGCCCTGGAGCACGTTCGCGATGACGCGGCCTTGGAGCACGTCCGAGGGAGTGGTGCGCCAGACCAGCCCCACGCTGTTGCCGTTCTTGTCCGACAGCGTGGTGAACGCGGAGCTCGTCGCGGTATGGCTCATCAAGAGCACGTTCTTGGGCGTGGTGATTTCGTGGATGGCGAGCGTCTGCGCGCTGCCCGCGCTGAACATCGCCACCACGCCCTTGTCGTTCACCAGCCAGTCGGCCTGGTTCACCGCCCGGTTCACGTCCGCTCCGGTGTCGCAGACGTACATGACGAACTGACGGCCACCCACGCCCTGCGCCTGGTTCACTTCATCCAGGGCCAGCTTCAGGCCGTTGAAGCGCTGCTGTTCAATCTCCGCGTTGCCGCTCGCGTTGGTCAGCGGCAGCGCCGCGCCCAGCACGATGGGGTTCGCCGCGGACGTGGCGCCCACCACCTGGCCGCATCCCGCGGGCTGCGGCAGGCAGAACCCGGAGGTGCAGACGCTGTTGCTGTCGCAGTCGCTGCTCGTCGTGCATTCGGACAGGCCGCCCGCCGTGGTGAAGCTGCACCCGGACGACAGCAGCGCCATGCCCAACGTCATCATTCCCAGCGCGCGCATCAGAAACGACCCTCCATGCCGACCCCGGCGCCGCGCGGCGCGAGCGTCACGCGGACCTCGCCCTGCGCGGGAGGGCCCTCTTTGGGATACAGGATGATGGCGGTGATGGCTCCCGCGAGCCCCACGCCGAAGCCGATGTCCGCGAGCAGCGCCTTGCTCTTGGTGCTGTCCGACAGCCGCTGCTTGTCCGCGAGCGTGCTGGACTTGTCGAACTGCTCGCGCTGGTCGCGCGCCTGCAGCCCGAAGAGCACTCCCGCGCCCACGCCCAGCACCGCCACGCCGCCCGTGGCGAACGCCGCGATGCGCTGGTTGCGGTAGGACTTGATGGCCCGGTTCAGCTCCGCCTGCTTCTGGCGCTCGCTCTCGTCCTCCGCGCGCCGGGCCGCGGCCTGCTCGGCTTCGGCCTGTTGCCGCGCGGCATCGGCCTCCGCCTCCAGGCGCTTGCGGTCCGCGTCCGCCACCGCCTGCGCCTGGTCCTCGCGGTCCAGCTGCACGCGCAGCCGGTCGATGGCGCGGTTGCTGTTCTTCAGCAGCGCGGGGTCGGTGTCCTCGCTGGAGGACGTGACGTACTGCCGGTAGAAGGTCATCGCCTCGCGGGGCTCGCCCGCGTACTCCAGCGCCACGGCGATGTTGTAGACGAGCCGCGGGTGCGGCTGCGCCTCGTTGGCCTGCTTCAGCGCCTCCGCCGCCTCGCGGTACTTGCCTGCGTCATAGAGGCGTTTGCCCTCTTTCAGCAGGGCCTGCACGTTGACCTTGGAGCCACCCCGCTGCGCCAGGGCGGACCCCGGCGCCAGCGCAAGCGCCAGCGACAACACGAAAACCAGTCTCATGGGGCGGGGAGCCTAGCGCCGAACATTCCGGCCGTCGAAGCGCTGGCCCCCTTAAAAAAGCGCCGGGGCCACCCCCACCCTGTAGCAACAGGGAGGAAGCAGCCCCGGAAGGGCCTTCAAAAGGCGTCAGACGGCGATCAGCCGTCCAGGCGCGCGATGAGCAGCTTGCGCTGGAGCATCAGGGCCTCGGGGGCCTTGGTGCCCAGCTGCTCGAAGAAGACCTCCTGGCTCTTGAGCTCGGACTTCCACTCGTCCTCCTTGATGGAGGTGGCCTCCTGGACGGCCTCCGCGGACAGGTCCAGGCCGTTCAGGTTGAGGCCCTGGTCCTGGCGCGGCACCCAGCCCAGCAGCGTCTCCTGCGTGGGGACGCGGCCCTGCACGCGGTTCACGATCCACTCGAGGACGCGCATGTTGTCCCCGAAGCCCGGCCAGATGAACTTGCCGTTCTTGTCCTGGCGGAACCAGTTGACCTGGAAGATCTTCGGCAGCTGCGGGATGGACTTCTGCATGTCCAGCCAGTGCTGGAGGTAGTCGCCCATGTGGTAGCCGCAGAAGGGCAGCATGGCCATGGGGTCGCGGCGCACGACGCCCACCTTGCCGGTGGCCGCCGCCGTCGTCTCGGAGCCCATGGTGGCGCCCAGGAACACGCCGTGGGTCCAGTTGAAGGCCTGGATGACCAGCGGGATGGTGTTGGAGCGGCGGCCGCCGAAGATGATGGCGCTGATGGGAACGCCCATGGGGTCGTTCGCCTTGGCGCTCAGCACCGGGTTGTTGCTCATGGGCGCGGTGAAGCGGCTGTTCGGGTGCGCCGCCTTCTCAGCGCTGCCCTTCTTCCAGGGGCGGCCCTGCCAGTCGATGAGCTCCTCGGGGACCTCGCCGTCCTTGCCCTCCCACCACACGTCACCATCCGGCGTGAGCGCCACGTTGGTGAAGAGCGTGTCCTTGGAGATGGTCTCCATGGCGTTGGGGTTGGTCTTGTTGTTGGTGCCGGGCACCACGCCGAAGTAGCCGGCCTCCGGGTTGATGGCGTACAGGCGGCCATCCGGACCGGGGCGCATCCAGGCGATGTCGTCGCCGACGGTCTCGATCTTCCAGCCCGCGTACTCCTTGGGCGGGATCATCATGGCGAAGTTCGTCTTGCCACACGCGGACGGGAAGGCGGCGGCGACGTAGGTCGTCTCACCCTTGGGGCTGGTGACGCCCAGGATGAGCATGTGCTCGGCCAGCCAGCCCTCCTCGCGGCCCAGGTAGCTGCCGATGCGCAGCGCCAGACACTTCTTCCCCAGCAGCACGTTGCCGCCATATCCGGAGCCGAAGCTCCAGATGGTGTTGTCCTGGGGGAAGTGGCAGATGTAGCGGCGGTCCGGGTTCACGTCACCCGTGGAGTGCAGGCCGCGGTTGAAGTCGTCGCTGTCGCCCAGCATGTCCAGCGCGGCCTTCCCCATGCGGGTCATGATCCGCATGTTGAGGACCACGTAGTCGCTGTCCGTCAGCTCCACGCCAATCTTCGTGGAGGGGCTGCCCAGCGGGCCCATGGCGTAGGGCACCACGTACATGGTGCGGCCCTTCATGCAGCCTTCGAACAGCAGGCCCAGCTTCGTGTAGGCCTCGTCCGGCTCCATCCAGTTGTTGGTGGGGCCCGCGTCCGTCTTGTTCGGCGTGCAGATGAACGTGAGGTGCTCGACGCGCGCCACGTCGTTGGGGTTGGAGCGGTGCAGGTAGCAGCCGGGGCGCTTCTGCGGGTTGAGCGGGATGAGCGTGCCGTCCTTCACCGCCTGCTCGGTGAGGCGCTGCTTCTCGGCCTCGGAGCCGTCGCACCAGACGATGCGGTCCGGCTGGGTCATCGCGGCCATCTTGGCCACCCATGCCAGCAGCGTGGGGTTCTTCGTGGGCGCCTGCTCGGTGGCGGCGGCCGCTTGCGTCGAAGCCATGGAGGTTTCCTCGGGGTGTTTCATGGGTCGGGTCTCCCGCGTTTCGCGACTTCGCGAGGGGGCGAAACCCTACAGCGGAAGGAACACCAAACCTTCTGGACCCAGGCCCCAAAAGCAACTGACGTCCGGCAGTCAACCGGACTTTCGACCGCTTTGGCCTAATTCCACTTATCAGCCTCCAGTCGCTCATCAGTAAACGGCGCGGTGCGGCACACGCTGGCAGCGCAGCGCGCCGTGCCCAGGTTGAGGGTGCGCACGCCTCCTCCATGTCCATCGCTCTCGTCCTGGCCGTCATCGTTGTCGCGTTGGTCCTGTTTTCCATTGACACCATCCCCATCGAGTTCACCTCGCTGGTGGTGGTGTGTCTGCTGGCGCTCTCCGGGGTGCTGACGCCGGCACAGGCGTTCGAGGGCTTCAGCAACGACACCGTCATCTTCATCTTCACCCTGCTGGCGATGACCCAGGGGCTCGCCGCCACGGGCGTGGTGCAGATGGTCGGGCAGCGGATGGCGTTCTTCGCGCGCTTCGGCCACCAGGTGTTCGTGCTGGCGATGATGGGCGTGGTGGCGGTGTTCTCCTCGTTCATCTCCAACACGGTGACGACGGCGGCCTTCCTGCCGGTGGCCATTGGCGCCGCGCAGCGGGCGAAGGTGCCGCGCAGCAAGGTGCTGCTGCCGCTGGCGTACGCGTCCATGCTGGGCGGCACGGTGCTGCTCTTCGGCACGTCCACGAACCTGGTGGTGTCCGCGGCGCTGAAGCGGCAGGGGATGGCGCCCATTGGCGTGACGGAGCTGGCGCCGGTGGGCCTGCCGGTGGTGCTGATAGGCATCGCGGTGGTGGTGCTCTTGGGGCGGTGGCTGCTGCCCGCGCGCGAGGGCAAGCCGGGCACGGAGGGCTTCGCGCTGCGCGACTACCTCACGGAGGCGGTGGTGCCGGAGGGCTCGCGCTACGTGGGCAAGCCCCTGGCGGAGCTCACGGAAGGGCTGGGCCTGCGCGTGATTGGCGTGGTGCTCGACGGCGAGACGCTCTCCGCGAAGCCGTCGTACGTGCTGACGGGTCAGGAGCGGCTGGTGGTGGAGGGCAAGCGCGAGGACATCCTGCGGGTGAAGGACCTGCAGGGGCTCGCGCTGCGGCCGGACGTGCGGCTGTCGGACGCGGAGCTGGAGGGGCCGGAGTCGATGCTCGCGGAGGTGAGCGTGCCCCCCGGCAGTCCGCTGGTGGGACGCAGCCTTCGGGAGACGCTGTTCGTGGAGCGCTTCGGGCTGGTGGCGCTGGGGCTGCACCGCCGGCCCGCCATCCAGCGCAGCACCAAGCTGCAGCTGCTGCGGCGCGCGTACCACAACCACTCGCTGTCCACGCTGCCCTTGTCGGTGGGGGACGTGCTGCTCCTGCGCGGTCCGCGCCAGAAGGTGGCGGAGCTGGCGCCGGCCCATACGCTGATGGTGCTGGAGGGCCACGAGTACGAGCCGCCGCGCTACGCGAAGGCGCTGCTCGCGGTGGTCATCTTCCTGGGCTCGCTGGCGGCGGGCTCCCTGGGCTGGGTGCCGCTGTCGCTGGCGGGGCTCACCGGCATGCTGCTGATGATCGCCACCGGCTGCGTGGACGCGCGCACCGCGTTCCGCGTGGACTGGCGGGTGGTGCTGCTCATTGGCGCCATGATGGCGCTGGGGCTGGCCATGGAGGTGAGCGGCGCGGGGAAGTTCGTCGGCGACCACGTGGCCCGGCTGGGCGCGTACGGTGGGCCCCGCGCGGTGCTGGCGCTGTTGATGGTGCTGACCATCGTGCTGTCGGCGCCCATGAGCAATCAGGCCGCGGCGCTGGTGGTGCTGCCGGTGGCGCTCAACGCGGCGGCGCAGCTGGGCGTGGACGTGCGCCCCTTCGCCATGGGCGTCACGCTGGCGGCCAGCTGTTCGTTCATCACCCCGCTGGAGCCCAGCTGCGTGCTCGTCTACGGGCCCGGGCACTACCGGTTCACCGACTTCTTCCGGCTGGGCACTCCGCTGACCGCGGTGCTGGTGGTGTTCCTCGTGCTCGCCGTGCCCGTGGTGTGGCCCTTCCACGCGTAGGCGTGAAGCGCCTTTCAGTGGATGGCGGCGCGCAGTCCCACGTCTGCGAGCACTCGCGACTCCTGCGCGAGCAGGTGCTGCAGGCGCGCGTCCACGGCGGCCTCGTCCCCGTTGGACGCGGTGACGGCCAGGCGGTGGAAGAGGGACTGGTGGCCGTCCTCGGACTGGGCCAGTTCGCCGTAGAAGCGGGCGAGCGCCGGGTCGGTGAGCCCCTCCGCGAGCAGGGACAGCCGCTCGCACGAGCGCGCTTCGATGATGGCGGCGACGAGCAGGCGGTCCACGCGCCGCTCCAGGGCGGGCGTGCGCACGTGCTTCTGCAAGCCCTGTGCGTACGGGTCCCCGGCGTCCTTGGTGAGCGTGAGGCCGCGCGCGGCCATCAGGTCCAGCACGCGCGCCAGGTGGGCGCTCTCCTCGCGGGCCAGGCGCGCCATCTGCGACGGCAGGCCCGGCAGGTCCGGGTAGGCCTGGAGCATGGAGAGCGCGTTGGCGGCGGCCTTCTTCTCGCAGTGGGCGTGGTCCACCAGCACCGCGTCGAAGTTCGCGAGCGCCAGCGGCAGCCAGCCGGGGTCGGTGGGCGCGTGGAGGATGACGGGGCCCGCTCCGGAGAGGGGACGGCGGGAGGGCGTGGGGCGGCTGCTCATTTCGGGGCGGACTGTAGGGCATCCGCCGGGGGCCGTGCGCGGGTGTCGTGCGGCGCTCTTGAGCCCGCTTCCTCCCGGAACATGCCGGCCCGGACACGGTGAGGGGCCGCCCACCGTGTCCGGCTCCGGGCCGCGCTACAGCGGCGGGTTCGTGCCTTCCTTCGACGCGAGCAGGGTGACCACGTAGTCGTTGCCCTCCTGCGCCTCGTTGGCGATGAAGACGGAGCCCGGCCACGTGCGCAGCCCGTTCATCAGGAAGGCCCCGTGGTCCGCCTGGGCCCGGTGCACCAGCTCCACGCGGCAGAGCGTGGCGCGGCACTCCAGCGACTTCACGCGGGAGGTGCCAGGCAGGTGCGAGCGGAACGCATCGTCGAGCGTCCGGGACGCGCGCGCGCTCCAGTCTCCGTCCACCGGCTCCGCGGCGAACGCGTTGAACACGCGGGTGCGCGACTGCTCGAACGAGGCGGGGGGCGGGCGGATGGGCGGAGGCGGGGGCACGTCGTCACCGGAGTCCTCCGCCGCGACGGCTTCACCGGAAGGGGCCGCTTCCGGAGAGGCGGGCCGTGCGTGGGGCGCCGCGGGCGGGCGCGCGGCGTTGGCGGCCCACATGCGCATCGCGGTCTCCGCGGCGGCGCGGCGGTCGGCGAGGTTCGCGTCGGTGCTCGCGCTGGCGCGGTGCACCTGGGCCCGCAGCTCCTCCATCGCCTCGTCGGAGGCGCGCTGGTGGCTGGCGAGCGTGAGCCCCACGCCCGCGATGGCGGCGGTGTTGACGATGGCGAGGACGGTCTGGAGCCTGGAGGACATCGGGGTGCTCGCGGGGCTTCGGGGTGAGGATGCGGACCGCGCGAAGGGGAGGATGGTGAAGTCTTCGCGCGGCCCGCGTGTCGCGGGACAGGCCCGTGCTTCAGTCGATGGTGAATCCGCCGATGATGCCGCCCGACTGCAGGCCGCAGCGGAAGACGATGGCGAAGTCCTCCCACACGTAGCGGTCACCGGTGTTGATGGTCTGCCACGCCATGGGGCCGGACAGCGTGTACGTGGTGGCGCCCACCTGGCCGGCGTTGCCCACGCCGTTGACGGTCTCCGTCTCGCACCAGCTGTTGTTGCCGTAGATCTGCACCGTCGTCGGGTGGTAGCCGACCGTCCACATCGGCACGGCGGCGATGGCCAGACGCGTCGTCGTACAGTCGTTGCGGAGGCCCGAGTAGCTGTGGACGTTGAAGCACGCCGCGTCGGACGCATACGCGGCCTTGAACGCGATGCCCGGGTAGTACTGCCACGCGGCCGCGGTCCCCGCGCTCAACGCCACCACACCGAACGCGCACACCTTCGCCAACGTCTGGAAACGCTTCATCGAACTGCTCCCGTGGGATGCGGCGGTGATTGGGGCCGCCGGGCACGCGAACGCGCGCCACGCCGCGGGGGAGCAAGCGCCATGCCCTCATCTGGGATGGCGTGCTTTCAGTCATTTACATGTCTTTATGGCAATCCGTGTTGTTTCCGGAGCAACGGGCGGGTGTTGCCTGCGTTGCCCCGGGGACTACTCCACCAGCACGAGCCGCTGGGTGCGGCCGGCGTGGTAGCCCACCTTGCGCGCGATGCGGGCGGTGCTCTCGTCGCGCTCGTCGATGCGCATGGCGAGCCGGGGCAGCGAGGACAAGAGGTGCCGGGAAATCTGGCCCAGGCACAGCGTGGCGTGGCCCTGGCGGCGGCGGGACGGGGGCGTGTACATGCCCTCCAGCTCCGCGCCGAACTGCGAGCGGCAGCCGATGTCCACCTTGAACACGAGCTCGCTGTCCTCCTCCAGCACGTAGGTGCGGCGCTGGCGCACGCGCTGGAGGACGCGGGCCTCGTAGTGGGCGGGGTCCTCCGCCAGCGGGTCCCGCTCGAAGATCTCGCGCACGTAGCCCTGGGCCAGGGGCACCAGGCGGGGCACGTCCTCTTCACGGGCCAGGCGCAGGGTGGGGTTGGTGAAGGGGCCCAGGTCGTCCGCGGAGACGCTGAACAGCTTCTGGGTGCGGGACAGGCGCGGCTTGCCTTCACAGAGGCTGCGCACCAGCGCGTCCACGGAGGCCTTGTCCCCCACGGTGGCGCGCAGCTTGAGGCTGGCGGCGAGCGCGTCCGCGATGACGCCGGTGGCGCTGGCGTCGCTGGCGCTGGGCACCACCAGCCCGCCCTCGCCGCCCACGAAGACGGCCGCGGTGAGGACGCCGCTGTCGAAGCGGCCGTGGAAGGAGAAGGCCGCCTGGCGCTCCGGCGCCGCGATGCCGAACTCCTCCAGCAACCCCAGGAGGTAGAGGTTGTGGACGGGATCCTTCGCCAGGAGCGCGCGCAGGGCGTCCGAGTGGGAAGGCGCGAGCTGTTCGACGGTGACGGGCATGCGCGGGAGCCGAAGGGGCCTGAACCTTACGCGCAACCCGACCTCACGGGCCAGCGTCCCCAGGCACGGTGAACCGGAATGGATGGAGCACGGTCGCGGACCCTCCCTGGTGGGGTGCCGGGAAGCGCGCGTCCAGGAGCGAATCCAGCACGCACGCCTGCACCATGGGGTCCGGGATGGTGCTGGAGACGAGCTCGCCCCGGTTCATCTTCCCCTCGGAGCCCTCGCCCGCCACGGTGAAGCGCAGCTTCACTTCTTGTGTGCCCCGGTTGCGTTGTGCGGCGTCCTGAAAACATTGCTGCACGAGCGGAGTCACGGACTGGATGGCCAGGCGCAGGTCCTCCGCGTCGATGCGGCCGGAGGAGTCCTCCACCACCGGCTCCACCACCTCCACGCGGCGCGGGTCGGGGGCGTCGAAGTCGTCGCGCGGCGGCGGGGGGCGGGCCGGCTCGCTCACTGGAGCCGCGGGGCGCGGGAGCGGCGCGGTGGGGGCGGGGGGCCGGGAGGGCTCGGTCGCCGGTGCGGTCGCTCGCGGCGGAGGTGCCAGCGGCGGCGCGGCCGGTTCAGGCAGCTCCGGCGCGTCCGTGAAGCGCGTCACCCATGCGGCTCCCAGCGCGAACAGCAGGAACAGGCCCAGGCTCAGGCCTGGGATGAGGAGCCAGCGGACGAAGGTGCGGTGCGAGGACGCCATGGGCCGGGTGCCCGCGTGTCATACCCGCCTCACGAAGGGCCGTGAAGCGGGGATGCACGCGAGCGCCCGATGCTACGGGTACACCTCGCGCCGCGAGCCAGGCGTCGTGGGCGTCGTCGGAGGCACCACCACCGCGCCTTCCGCGCGGATGCGCTGCTTGCGGCTGACGCCCAGCGTGGCGCCGAGCACCGCCGCCACGAGCCCCAGCAGCAGGCCCGCGAAGATGCCCCAGAAGACGCGGCCGGAGCGGTCCGCCACCTTCAGCGCGCCCTGCTGTGCCTGCTGGCCCACCTCGCTGGCCTTGGTCTTGGCCTGGTCCACCTGCTGCTGCACACGGTCGGCCACGCCTGCCGCGTCCTGTCGCGACAGGTTGGTGTTCTGCGCGATGTTGCTCACCAACAGCTCGCGGTCCATGCGGCCCTGCCGCACGCCCTCGGTGACGATGTCCTTGGTCGCGGCCTCCAGCTGGTTCGCGGTGATGGTGGGCTTGCCCTCCTGCCGCAGGCGCTGGTTCACCGGCGCGAGCGCGTCGTTGGCGTCCAGTCCGAACGCCTTCGCCGCTTCACCGCCGCCCGTCACGGCCCCCACCGCCGCGGTACCGCCCGCGCCCACCGCGGCCTTGCCCACGTTGAACACCGCGCCCAGCACGTTGGACACCAGCATGCCCACGACCATGACGCCCAGGAGCGTCGTCAGGCCCCAGAGCACCGCGCCGTGCAGCGCGCCTCCTCCCTTGTCCACGATGCCCGCGCTGCGAGCGGCCACCATGCCGCCCACGAAGAGCGCGACCAACGGGACGAGCACGCTCCAGATGCCGGTGAAGATGCCCGCGGACTTCGCGCTCGCCGCGTTGGCGGGGTTCACCGACGACAGGCCCAGCGCCAGCCCCAACGTGTAGAGCAATATCCAGACGCCTAGCGCGACGAAGGTGCCACCGAAGATGGCGCCCCAGCTCAGCTTGTACGCACTGCCCGGCACTGCTGGGATGATGCCGGCGCGTTCGCTCTCGACAATGGCTGCCATTGGACTTCACCCTCGCTTCCCGTGAGTCGCCGAAGCCGTGCTCGGGGCATGGCCAGGGCGGACGTGTCTGGGTTGAAGGTGTGCACCTGGGAAGCCACGTCGTTTCACTGTTTCACGGCCGCTCCGTCCCGAAGGGTGGGGCGGAAGGCCGGGTGGCCTCAGCGCAGGCCGAGCGCGTCGAGGAGCAGTGCCTCGCGCGCCACCACCGGCTCGCGAGGGAGCGCGTCCGTGCGGTAACGCGCGACGAGCGCGGGCAGCGTCACCGGGCCGCCGTCGCCCAGGCCGCTCCATGCGGCGAGCAGGCCCAGGACGTGCTCGGGAGGACGGCCGCGCGCCCGCAGCTCCGCGAGCGCGAACGCCCCGTCGCGCTTCGCCAGCCGCTTGCCGTCCTCGCCCATCACCAGCGGCACGTGGAGGAACGAGGGCGCGGGCAGGCCCAGCGCGGCGTAGAGCTGGAGCTGCCGGGGCGTGGAGGGCAACAGGTCGTCCCCGCGCAGCACGTGGGTGATGCGGCTGGCCGCGTCGTCCACCACCACCGCGAGCTGGTAGCTGGCCACGCCGTCGTTGCGGCGCACCACGAAGTCCCCCACCAGCGCCTGCACGTCCTGGACGTACGGGCCCATGAGCTCGTCCACGAAGCGCACTTCGCCTTCGCGCGCGCGGAAGCGGTACGCGGGGGCGCGCGTGCGGGCGCGTTCTGAAATCTGCCCGGCGGTGAGGTGCGCGCAGGTGCCGGGGTAGCGCGGGCCTTCGTCGGACAGACCGTGGGGAGCGCTCGCCGCGCGGGCGATCTCCGCGCGCGTGCAGAAGCACGGGTAGATGAGCCCCTCGCGCTCGAGCTTCTCCTGGGCCTTGCGGTAGACGCTGTCGCGCTCACTCTGGATGAGCGGCGGCTCGTCCCAGTCCAGGCCCAGCCATCGCAGGTCCTCGTAGAGGTCCTGGAGGAACTGGGGGCGGCATCTCGCGCGGTCCAGGTCCTCGATGCGCAGGAGGAAGGCGCCGCCCGCGGCCCGGGCCTGGAGCCAGCCCAGGAGCGCGCTTCTCACGTTGCCCAGGTGCATGCGGCCGGTGGGGCTGGGGGCGAAGCGTCCTCGCATCGTGGCGGCAACCATAACTTCCCCGCCCGCCCCGCGCGCTGGGAGAGAATGCCCCGCCGCTTCCTTCCGTTCCCTGGGATGTGACTCCCTCCATGCGCTTCCTTCACTGCTCCGACGTCCACATCACCGAGGACTACTTCGCCCTGCCGCTGCGCAAGCTGGGCTGGCGCCGCTGGGTGGCGCTCGTCGAGCTGACGGCGGGAGGCCGGGCGAAGGCCTACCGGAACGCGCAGGCCACGCTGTCCACCATCGCCCGCGAGGCGGGCACGCACGGCGTGGACCACTTCATCCTCTCCGGCGACCTCACCGCCTACGCCCTGGAAGGCGAGTTCCGCGCCGCCCGCGCCGCGCTCGCGCCCCTGGCCCCTACGCCCGCGCGCTGCACCGTCATCCCCGGCAACCACGACGTGTTCACCCCCGGCGCCGCGCGTGACGGCCGCTTCGCCCGGCACTTCGGGGACCTGCTGGACAGCGACCTGCCGGAGTACCGCCGCGAGGGTGCGTTCCCCTTCGTGCGGTTGGTAGGAGAGGGCGCCGCGGTGGTGGGCCTGTGCTCCGCGCGCCCGCTGCCCACGCCCGGCCTGTCCTACGGCACCGTGGGCCCCGCGCAGCTCGAAGGCCTGGCGGCCCTGCTGAAGGACGCCCGGTTGGACGGCCGCGCCATCCTGGTGGTGGTGCACCACGCGCCTCGCGGCTCCGCGAACCACGCGGACGGCTGGCACCACGGACTGCATGACGCGGACGCGCTCCTGAAGCTGCTGCCGGGCCCGCGCTTCGCGGTGCTCCACGGCCACATCCACCAGCGCTACCACCACCCGGCCACTGACGACCGGCCCCACCTGTTCGGTGCGGGTTCCTCCACCCAGGCGGGGAAGGAGGGCTACTGGCTCATCGAGGTCCAGGACGGCATCGTCGTGGGCGGCACGAAGCACGTGCCCGCGTTGTGACAGTTCCCCCGGGCGGCGGTACAAGGGGCGCACATGACCCCGGCGACCCCGTCCCCACCCGCTGAGTTGTCCCTGGACGAGTACCGCTACCTGCGGCAGCTGGGACGTGTCACGGACGACCTCCTGGAGGAGAGCCTTCGAGAGCGCGAGACGCTCACCCAATGCTTCCGGCGCTGCTTCCCCACGCTGCTCAAGCACCTGGGCGCGCGCGCCATCGCCGTCACCACGCGCGACGAGGAGCTGGTGGAGCAGACCTGGAGCGAGGGCGACTGGGGCGGCGTCTTCGCCGGGAGTCTTCTGGCGGGCCCCATGGGCCTGAGCGTCCACGACACGGGCACGCTGCTCACGCAGACGCTGGACGTGGCGGGTTCACCGGTGGGCACGCTGGGTGTGCTCTTCGCGGGGCCGCCCGGTGACGCGGGCACCACCGCGAAGCGTCTGCGCGCGCTGGACGTGGTGGCGGAGGAGCTGGACACGGTGCTGATGCTGGTCCACACCGCGTCGGAGAAGCACCAGCTCATCCTCCAGTGCAACGAGCACCTGGCCAACCCCGTCTTCGAGGCGGGCATGGACCACGCGGTGCGCACGCTGGCGCAGCGGGTGCGGCTGCCCGGCTTCCTCCTCTTGTACCGCGATGCCGTGCAGCCGCACGTGCTGCACTACCGCACGTACCGGCACGGGCAGCTGGAGTACGAGAGCGGAGAGCAGCCCGGCACGCAGCTGGAGACGCTGCTGCACCAGCACGGCACGCGGCTGTTGCACGGGGACGCGGGCGTGCTCAAGCGCCTGTTCGACGGGCGCACCACGGAGGCGGTGCTCATCTCCGCGGCCACGCGCAGTGAGCCCCTGGGCAAGATCGTCGTCTGGAGCAACGAGGGCTTCTCCGCGTACGCGATGGACCTCATCCGCGTGCTGGCCTCCACGCTGAGCCAGCGCCTGCTGGACTACAACCGCGAGCGCATCCACCTGTCGCAGTTCTTCCCCACGGTGGCCATCAACGCGCTTCTGGAGGACCCGGACTACGCGCGGCACCTGCGCGCGCAGGAGCAGGAGGTGGGCATCCTGTTCGCGGACATCAACGGCTTCACCCGCATCTGCGAGCAGGGCTTCGACAGCCCGCGCAGCATCGGCCGCTTCGTGGATGAGTGGAGCGCGCGCGCCGTGGACTGCATCTGGCAGCACGGCGGCGTCTTCGACAAGATGGTGGGCGACTGTGTCATCGGCCTCTTCGGTCCGCCCTTCTTCCACACGGACCGCGTGCGCCGCGCGGAGGCCGCCGTGCGCGCCGCGCAGAACATCCAGGCCTTCACCGCGGAGTTGAGCGAGCGCGAGGAGGTGGCCGCGCTGTGCCGGCGGGTGAAGATGCCGGGGCTGGGCGTGGCGGTGGGCGTGAACCTGGCCACCGCGAACTGCGGCCTCTTCGGGCCCAACCGCAACTACACCGCGTTCTCCAGCGGCATGAACCAGGCCGCGCGCCTGCAGTCGCTGGCGGGCTTTCGCGAGACGCTGGTGATGGAGAGCGTGCACGAAGCGCTGAAGCAGTCGCAGGAGCCCTTCGTGCGCAAGCTCCAGTTTGGCCCCCTCACGGAAACACCGGTGAAGAACGTGGCGCAGCCGCTGCGGCACTACCGGCTGGCGCCGTAACCGTCAGGCCAGCAGGTGCGTGCCCGCGTAGCGCCGCGAGAAGTGGATCCACCGGCGCTCGTCCACCTCCACCTGCCACTCGCTGTTGGGCGTCAGCGGCAGGCGCTGCTTGAGGAAGTTCTCCAGGTGATCCGCCGCCTTGAGCGGCGTGAGCCCCGGCGCGCGGAAGGCGATGTGGAGCGTCACGTCCAGTGACGGTGCCACGTCCACCGACGCACAGATGCGCAGCGGGCCCACGCGCCGTTGGTACTGGGTGTCGGGCGCCGGCCACGTGGCGGAGGCCTCGGGCTGCGGATGCGCCTGCTCAAGCCAGTTGTCGGGGATCAGGATGAAGTCGAGCAGGTTGCTGCTCGCCTCTTCCACCGTGCCGTGCTCCTGGATGGAAAGCATTGCCCACCTCCGCCAGAGAAGCCGTTGGGGTTGCGTGGAAGCCGCCTTGAAGAATGTGCCCACGAGCCCATGCCATGCAAGGGCCCATGAACATCCGCTTGCCGCCCACACCTCGTTACGTGCGTGCGCGCGGGACGAACGCTAGCGCTTCGGGGTGACACGTCAGGTCGGGTGGTGTGCCGCGCGACCCCGCACGTTGCTCAGGACGCGACGGGAAGGGAGCGGCGGGGCTTGCGCTCCACGGCGGCCTTGAGCTGGCCGCAGCCCGCGTCGATGTCGATGCCACGACGTTGGCGCACCGTGCTGGGCACGCCGTACGACGTGAGCACGTCCTGGAACGCACGCACCGCGTCGGGGACGCTGGGGCCGCCGTCGTAGCCCACCGTGGGGTTGAGTGGGATGACGTTCACGTGCGAGTCCATCCCGTGCAGCAGCTGCCCCAGGTGGTGTGCGTGCTCCGCGGTGTCGTTGCGGCCGGAGATGAGCGTCCACTCGAAGAAGATGCGGCGCTTGCGCTTGGCCACGTAGTAGCGGCACGCGTCCATCAGCTCGTGGAGCGGCCAGCGGCGGCCCGCGGGCACCAGCGCGGCGCGCTCCGCGTCCGTGGCGCCGTGGAGGCTCACCGCGAGCTGCACCGGGCGCGCCTCGTCCGCGAGCCGGAGGATGCCGGGCACCACGCCCACGGTGGACAGGGTGATGAAGCGCGGCGCCAGCGCCAGGCCCTTGGGGTCCACGAGGATGTCCACCGCGGCCATGGTGTGCTCGTAGTTGTGCAGGGGCTCGCCCATGCCCATGAGCACGATGTTGCGCAGCGCTTCCCCCTGCGCGCGCAGGATGCGCGTGACGTGGAGCACCTGGCCCACGATTTCGCCCGGCGTCAGGTGGCGTGACAGTCCCATCTGCCCGGTGGCGCAGAACACGCAGCCCATGGCGCACCCGGCCTGTGTGCTCACGCACACGGTGGCGCGGCCCTTGAAGCGCATCAACACCGTTTCGATGGTCTGCGCGTCGTGCAGGCGCAGGAGCAGCTTGTGGGTGAGCCCGTCGCTGCTGAAGCTCTCATGGTGCGTGGCGAGCGTGCCCAGGTGCGCTCGCTCCTGGAGCACGGCCTGGAGGTCCGGGCGCAGCCCCTTCACGTCGCCTGTCGCGGTGACGCCGTCGCGGTACAGGCCCGTCCACACGCGCTCGCGGTACTGGGGGCTGAAGCCCCAGCCGGCGAGCCGCGCGTCCAGCGCGGGGCGGGGCAGGTCGTAGAGGTTGACGGTGGCGTCCGGCATGACGGGACCTGGGATAACACACCCGGCGCGGGCGCACCCGGGTCCGCCGGCCTGGAGGGCGGACGAGGGAGCGCGCACGTGGGGCGGGTGGGGTTCCCGGTGCGTTGCGGCGTCCAGCGGCTGACACCGCGCGTGCCAGTGCGCCGCGTCGTGCCAATCGTGGAGGGCCTATGGGACTGGCCATCCAGCAGGAGGAGTTCACGCCGGAGGAACACACGCGGTTCGTGGCGCGGCTCGCGGAGAGCCTGGAGGCGCTGCGACAGGTGCTCCGGCGTCCCGGCTTCGGCGTGGGGCCCGTGACGATGGGCGCGGAGCTGGAGGTGGCGCTGGTGGACGGCGCGGGTTCGCCGTTGCCGGTGAACCAGCAGGTGCTGGCGAAGTCGAAGGACGACCGGCTGACGCTGGAGCTCAACCGCTTCAACATGGAGATGAACCTGCGCCCCTCGCTGCTCGCGGGGCGGCCGTTCACCGCGCTCCAGGCTCAACTGGACGACGTGCTGGCGGAGCTGCGGCGCGTGGCGGCGACGGAGGGCGCGCGCGTGGCGGCGGTGGGCATCCTGCCCACGCTGCGGCAGGCGGACCTGGGGAAGAACGCGCTCACGCCGCAGCCGCGCTACCGGGCGTTGGCCTCGGCCATCCGCAAGCGGCGCGACGGGCCCTTCCAGGTGGCCATCGCGGGCGATGACACGCTCAACCTCACCTGGGAGGACGTGACGCTGGAGGGGGCGAACACGTCGCTCCAGTTCCACCTGCGCGTGGCCCCGGGGGACTTCGCGCGCGTGTACAACGCCGCGCAGCTGGCCACCGGGCCGGTGCTGGCCGCGTGCGGAAACTCGCCGGTGTTCCTGGGCAAGCGGCTGTGGGAGGAGACGCGCGTGGCGCTCTTCCAGCAGGCCACCGACGACCGCAGCGACAGCGACGAGGCCGCGCACCTGCACCCGCGCGTGACGTTCGGACACGGCTGGGTGCGCGAGGGCCTGCACGAGCTGTTCGCGGAGGCCGTGGCGCTCCACCCGGCGCTCCTGCCGGTGATGGGGCAGGAGTCCCCGCTGGAGGTGGTGGCCGCCGGCGGCCTGCCGAAGCTGGAGGAGCTGCGGCTGCACCAGGGGACGGTCTGGTCGTGGAACCGGGCCATCTATGATCCGCACGGGGAAGGCCACGTGCGCATCGAGTTCCGCGCGCTGCCGTCCGGCCCCACGCCGGTGGACATGGTGGCCAACGGCGCGTTCCTGCTGGGGCTGACGCTGGGGCTCGCGGAGCGGGTGGACGCGCTGCTGCCGGCGCTGCCCTTCTGGCAGGCGCGGCGCAACTTCAAGCAGGCGGCGCACTACGGCCTGGGCGCGGCGCTGCTGTGGCCGGCGGAGACCGCGCCCAGCCCTCGGGTGATGCCGGCGGTGGAGCTGGTGAAGCAGCTCTTGCCGGTGGCGAGGCGCGGGTTGCTGGAGGCCGGGGTGGATGCGGCGGAGGCGGACGGGCTCCTGGACATCATCGCCCGGCGCGTGGCGATTCAGCGGACCGGGTCGCGCTGGCAGCGGGCGGTGCTGGAGCGGCTGGAGGCCCACATGCCCCGCCAGGACGCGCTGGCGGCCCTGCTGGAGCGCTACCTGGAGCTGTCGGAGGAGGGGCTGCCGGTGCACACCTGGCCGGTGGATCGCTGAAGGCTGGGGGGCCTTGTCGGGACGGGGCCGTCGCGGTGAATAATCCGGCCATCCTGAAGGTCAGCCTGCGAGGCCTCGTGCCTCGCGCTGAAGGGTGCCGTTCCCGTGATTGCCTCGCTCCTTGCTTCGTTCCGCTCCGGCGCCCGCCGGAGGTCCTTCCTCGTGCCCGCGCTCTTGTGCGCGGGCGCACTGACCGCGTGCACGACCCTCCGCGGCCAGGCCAACGACCTGGCGGAGAAGGGCCGCTTCGTCGAGGCGGCCGAGGTCTACGTGAAGCTCGTCAATGACGAGCCGAACAACCCCGAGTATCGCGCGTCGCTGGACGACCTGCGCTGGCGCGGCCTGTCGCAGCTGCTCACCCAGGCTCGGCAGGCGCGGGTGGAGGGGCGGGACGAGGACGCGGAAGCGAACCTGGAGCAGTTCTTCGCCTACAAGGTGAAGTGGAACTCCAAGCTGGATGGCGGCATGGAGAGCTCGCTGCTGGAGGAGATGGCCGGCACGCACCAGCACTTGCGCCAGCTCATCGTCGAGCAGGCGAAGCGGGGCCACGCGCTGACGGCGGAGTGGCACCTGGACCGCAAGCGCGCGCTGCTGGGCCATCCGGAGATGGCGCCCATCCGGCGCGACATGGAGGAGGCGGTGGCGCAGGGCGGCGCGGCGACGTGCGAGCGGCTCAAGCACACGTTGTCCGGGGGCGCGGCGCACTGGACGGAGCTGGTGTCGCGCTACTGCGGCCACTACCAGCAGCCCGGCTTGAGCGCGGAGGTCTTCCCGGAGGCCCTGGGGCTGCCCACGTGGCAGGTGTCCGTGGGTGGCATCAGCAATGACGTGGTGCAGTACCTGATGACACGCTTGTCGGGCGCGTTCGAGGCCTCGCCCTGGTACTCGGAGGCGTCTCAGCGCCACGCGCCGATG
The DNA here is from genome assembly GCF_003611605.1 of Corallococcus sp. AB011P. Lineage (NCBI taxonomy): Bacteria > Pseudomonadati > Myxococcota > Myxococcia > Myxococcales > Myxococcaceae > Corallococcus > Corallococcus sp. AB011P. Next base: position 156,138 of record NZ_RAVX01000002.1, on the reverse strand, counting down.
ACCATCGCCGGGAGCCTGAGCGAGCGGCGCATCAGCGAGCCGGTGACGCTGACGGCGCCGTGGACGGAGCGCGTGCCGTACACGGACCACGAGGACCGCACCGCGACGGCGGAGGTGCCGTACACGGTGGAGGAGTCCTACGAAGACAAGGGCGTGATGAAGAAGCGCCTCGTCCAGCAGAAGAAGACGGTCGAGTACAAGACGACGGTGGAGGTGACGAAGTACCGCGACGTGTCGCGCTCGTTCGACTACCACGCGCAGCGGCGGGGCGTGGAGTACCACTTCGCGGTGGTGGCCCAGGGCATCCTCCAGGAGCGGCACGCGCCGCTGGCGGTGAAGGCGGAGAACGCCCTGGAGGCCTCCGGCTACGAGCACAACATCACCTTCGAGCCCGGCGGCGTGCGGCCCGTGAAGTTCGAGCGGCCCAACAAGGAAGGCTGGCTGGACGGCCAGCTGCGCGGCTACGAGCAGACCTTCTTCGCCTCGCTCATGTCGCGCTGGCAGGACGCGTTCTGTGCCGCGCCCGCCTTCGCGGTGGAGGACGCGGCCCGCTGCGCGCGAGGCGGCGTGGCGCTGCCCGGCCCCGCGAAGCAGGCCTTGACGGAAACGCTGGGCGACGACGCGGCGCAGGTGCACCGGCTGTTCGTCTGGAACTGAGGGCCCGCGAGCCGCGGAGGGCGTGGCTTCAGCCCTCGTCCTCCGCGCCCTTGCGCAGACCCAGCATGCGGCGCAGCTCGCGCGCGGACTGACGGCTCACCTCCACCGAGTGGCCCCGCGCTGTGCGAGCCAGATAGCCGCCCGTCTCCAGCGGCTCCAGCCGCGTCACGTGGGACAGGTTGAGCAGCGCGCGGCGGTGCACCCGGTGGAAGTGCTCCGGGGGCAGCTTGTCCGCCAGCTCGTTGAGCGAGAAGTCGGTGAGGTAGTCGCCCTGCGCGGTGAACACCGTCACCAGCTCGTCCTCCAGCGCCGCGTGGGAGATGGAGTCCGGCGACACCAGCACCAGCCCCTGCCGCGTCGGGATGGGCAGCCGCGTCAGTGCCGGCTTCTCCGCCGCCGCCGTCGGCGCCGTCGCGGTGGGCGCCTTCACCCGCGCCCGCGCGCGCTCCAGCGCCTTCTGCAGCCGCGCCGCCTCCACGGGCTTGAGGACGTAGTCCACCGCGCCGTGCTCGAAGGCGTTCACCGCGTGCTCCGCGTGGGCGGTGCAGAAGATGACGTGGGGGCCTCCTTCCGGCAGCAGCGCCATCGCGTCCAGCCCGCTCAGGCCCGGCATGTGGATGTCCAGCAGCACCACGTCCACGCCGCCCGCGCGCACCGCCGCGAGCACCGAGTCCCCATCCACCGCCTCGCCGCAGACGCTCACGTCCGGCAGCGCGGCCAGCAGGCGGGACAGGCGCTTCCTGGCCAGCAGTTCATCGTCGGCGATGAGGACGCGCAGGGGCTCTCTCACGTGAGGACTCCGGGTTGGGGGCCCTGGCGGGGCAGGGTGACGGTGACACGGGTGCGCCCGTCGGCGCTCTCCAGGGACAGGAGCGCGTGGCCGCCATAGGCCAGCGCCAGCCGCCGCTCCACGGTGGGCAGGCCCACGCTGCCCTCGCGCGGGCCCTTGGACGCGCCCGGGTTGTCGATGGAGACCACCACCGCCCCCTCGCGCACGGCCACCTCCACGCTCAGCGGGCCCCGGTGGCCGGCCGCCGGGCCGTGCTTCACCGCGTTCTCCGCCAGGGGCAGGAGCAACAGCGGCGGCACGGGCACGTCCGAAAGCCCGTCCGCCACGTCCATGCGCAGCTGGAACAGGTCCGGGTCGCGCAGCAGGTGCAGGTCGAAGAGCGTGCGCATCAGCTCCAGCTCCTGCGACAGCGGCCAGGTGACGCTGCGCACGCCCGCGAGCACCGAGCGGAGCATCGTGGACAGCCGCAGCACCGCGGCCTCCGCGACGGCGCCGTCCTCGCGGCACCACTCCGCGATGGCGTTCAGCGTGTTGAAGAGGAAGTGCGGATCCAGGTGGCTGCGCAGCGCCAGCAGCTGCGCCTGCTCCGCCTCCCAGGCGAAGCGGGTGGCGCGGGCCCGCTCCCGGGCCAGCGTCTCCTCGAAGCCGATGTCCCGCCCCAACCCCCAGCCCGCGACGAGGAACAGGCCGCCGCAGATGGCCAGGTTGTACGGCTCCGACAGGAACGTGGGCTGCATCATCGTGACGCGCGGCAGGGCGTAGCCCACCGACAGCACCACGCCGCTGCCCACCGCCGCGTAGAGCAGCAAGCGGATGCCACCGTGGCTCAGGTCCAGCCCTTCCGGGAACAGGACCCGGTACGACACGGGCGCCACCGCGACGCACAGCAGGCACAGCAGGAGGCCAATCCAGAACGCGCGAGGATCCACGCTCCAGCGCACCTGGGCCGCGAGCAGCGGAATGGAGACCAGGACGATGGGGGCCAGCCGCCACGGCGCGATGAGCGCACGCAGCGTGGCGCGAACGATGGAGCCTTCCGACGACGTCTCCTGCATGCGGAGGTGGAAGGCTACACCGTCCCGCGTCCTAGCGCTGGGGGACGGGCGCGGGGACCAGGTCCAGGACGAGCGCCCCGGCGAGGATCGCGGGGAAGAAGAGGACAGCGAGCATGGACAGGAGCGGCGAGCGCAGTGAGAACATGGGGGGCATCTCCGGTGTCCATGAAACATGCCCACGGACTCTGGCATCGACCCAGGGACCCTCCAGGGAGGGTTGCCCCCGGCCGTCGCTGTCCCGGGGTGAGCGGTCGCTCAGGCGCTCCGGGTGGCTCCCGCCGCCGGCCCGCCCAGCGCCTCCGCCAGCCGCGCCGCATCCCGGAGGCAGTCGTTGACGCCCACGCCCCGGTACGCGTTGCCGGTGAGGTGCAGGCCAGGCCAGCGCTTCAGCCGCTCCTCCATCGCCGCCAGGCGCTCCAGGTGGCCCACGGTGTACTGCGGAATCCCGCGAGGCCAGCGGAACACCGCCGTCAGCTCCGGCGTCGCGGTGAGCCCCGCCATCGTCTTCAGCTCCTCGCGCGCCAGCGCCACCAGCGCGTCCTCGTCACGCGAGACGACCTCCGGCCGGCGAGCGCCGCCCATCAGGCACGTCAGCAGCACGCGTCCACCCTCCACGCGGAAGGGGAACGTGGTGGAGACATGGATGGTGCCCAGCATCGCCGTGCCCTCCACCGCCGGCACCAGGAACCCGAACCCGTCCGGCTTCGGCACCGTCCCCGGCGCGAAGCCCAGGTGCACCACGGCGATGGGCGCGTACGGGATGGCGTCCGCCTTCTCCGCCAGCTCCACGTCCAGCGGGCGCACGAGCGAAGCCGCCACGTGCGCGGGCACCGCCAGCACCACGTGCGACGCGCTCAGCTCCGCCGGCTGGCCCCGCTGCTGGTACCTCACCTTCCAGCCGTCCGCCGAGCGCTCCAGCCCCTCCACCTTCGCGTCCGTGCGCACGCTGTCGCCCAGCGCCTTCGCCAGCGCGTCCACCAGCACGCCCAGGCCGCCGTCGAACGTGCTCATCTGCCCGGTGAGCTGGGGACCCGCCTCCACCGCGCCCTTCGCCTGTCGCGCCGCGCGCTGCGCACGGATGGCGCCCAGGATGAGGCTGCGGTGCTCCCGCTCGAACTTCACGAGCTGCGGGAACGTGGCCTCCGCGCTGAGTTGCTCCGGGTCGCCCGCGTAGGTGCCCGTCTGCATCGCGTCCAGCAGCACCGCCGTCGCCTCCCGCCCCAGGTGGCGCCGCCCCAACTGGGCCAGGGACTCGTCCGCACCCGTGGGGTTGCGTCCGCTGAACAGCTCCCCCAGCACCCGCAGGCGGGAAGCAAGGGGGAGGATGTCGGATTTCAGGAAGGCCGGTGGCGATGTGGGCAGGGCCCTGAGTGCACCGCGGGTGAAAACGTAACGGTTTTTTGCCGCCGCATCCGCCGGACGAATTCGGGATGACACTCCGAGCGTTTCCGCCAGTTCACGCATCGTGGGCTCCCGGTCCAGGAAACTGTTGGGTCCGGCCTCCAACAAGTAGCCCTCGCGTGCGTGGGTCTGCACGTTTCCACCCACGCGTGACGTCGACTCCAGCACCACGGCATCAGTACCGCGGGCCCGCAATCTGTAGGCCAGCGCAAGTCCGGTGATGCCTCCCCCAATGACCGCGACCGTCATGTCGTCCTACTCCCCAGCTTGTCGTGAGGTGAGCAACCCCGGGCGCCTTAGTGCGAAGGCAAGAGCTTTGCCAAGGAGAGCCTCCCGGCGCGTTAATAAAGGCATGCGCTATGTCATCACGGGAGCGAGCCGTGGCATCGGTTTCGAATTCGTGCAGCAACTGCTGCGGCGGGGAGAAACGGTGGATGCGGGGGTGCGTGCTCCGGAGCTGGCGCGCCGGCTGGAGCCGCTGCTGCTGGAGGCCGGCAACCGCCTGAGGATCCATGCACTGGACGTCACCCGCGCGGACAGCGTCCAGGCCTTCGCGGAGCGCATCTGCCGCGAGCCGGTGGACGTGCTCATCAACAACGCGGGCGTGTCCGGCCAGTGGGTGGGGCTGCATGAGCTGGACTACGAGGACCTGGCGCGCACCATCGAGGTGAACGCGCTCGGGCCGCTGCGCATCACCTCCGCGCTGCTACCCGCGCTGCGGCACGGCGCGGGGCGCAAGGTGGCGCACGTCACGTCGCGCATGGGGTCGCTCTCCAGCAACACGGAGGGCGGCGCGTACGCCTACCGCATGTCCAAGGCCGCGCTGAACATGGGCGTGCGCTCCATGTCCAACGACCTGCGCCGCGAAGGCCTGGCGTGCGTGCTGCTGCATCCGGGTTGGGTGCAGACGGACATGGGCGGGCAGGACGCGCCGCTGCCGGCGGAGGAATCCGTGCGCGGGATGCTGAGGGTCATCGACAGCGTCTCGCTGGAGCACTCCGGCCGGTTCTTCGACTACGAGGGCGCGGAGGTGCCCTGGTAGTGGCCTGGAGGACAGGGTCACTGTCGCCGGGTGAACACGCCCCGGCCCCCGGGGGCAGGCAGGCAGCCCCCGGGGACGAGGCCGTCGCTAGCGCCTGCCTGCCGTCGTCCCCATCTCGTCGCGAGGAAGTCCGCGGCGGAGGGTGGGATGGCGTGGCGGCGGTGGTGGCCCACGGTGTGGGTGGCGGCGTGTCTGGTGGCGTGCGGTCCGGGCGCCTCCACGCCGAAGCATGAGCAAGAAGCCGTGACGCCAGGGGACGAACCGGTGACGCCGCCGGACGACCCGCCCGATGAAGAAGAGCCCCCGCCTCTCGAGCCACCGCCGGAGGACGAGCCGCCTCCCGACGAGACGGCGGAAGAGCCGCCACCGCCGGAGGAGGCTCCGGTGCTGACGGCCTGCGCGCCGGAGCCCGCGGCGGACGCCACCGTGCCCGAAGCCGAGCGGACCGCGCGCCATGACTACGCCTGCACCGGCATCGCGCTGGAGGGCTCGCTGGTCTCCACTGCGGGCACGCCGGTCGTGGACGTCGTGGTGAAGGTGGGGGACGCGCAGGCGCGCACGAACGCGACCGGCCACTTCCGCTTCCCCGTGCTGCCCCGTCACAACCGGCTGCTCACGGTGGACGCGGAGGGCTTCCGCCCGGCGGTGGTGGCGGTGGAGCTGCGCCGCGGCCTGACGGAGAAGCGCGTGACGCTGCCGCCGGTGCGCCTGTCACCGAAGGACGGCGTGCGGATGCTCTTCGCGGGCGACGTGTCGCTGGGCCGGCGCTTCCTCGACCCCGACGACACCACGCCGCGCAACCAGATGCCGCCGGACGACCCCGCGGCGCTCATCCGCGTGTCGGATCCGCTGCCGGGCACGAAGGTCGTCTTCACCCATGTGCGGCCCTACTTCCAGGCGGCGGACTTCCGGGCCGTGAACCTGGAGACGCCGGTGACGGACCATCCGGCGACGCCCCACGACGAGAAGGCCTATGCGTTCTTCACGCTGCCCGGCTCGCTGCCCGCGCTGCCATGGCTGGGCGTGGACTACGTGAGCCTGGGCAACAACCACGTCTACGACTACCTGGCGCCGGGGCTCACGGACACGCTCACGCACGTGGCCGCGACGGGCATGGCCTTCAGCGGCGCGGGCCAGAACGAGGACAAGGCCTTCATGCCGGCGCGCGTGTCGCTCGCGGGCGGGGACTACAGCCTGGTGTCCATGTGCTCCATCACCGGCAGCGCGCATGATCAGCAGTACGTCGCGGGCCCCAATCAGGGCGGCGCGGCGGACGCGCGGAACCTGACGCGGGCGTCCGCGCTGCTGGCCGCGGAGAAGGCGCAGGACCGCGTGCCGGTGGCGGTGCTGCACACCGGCGTCGAGTACAGCGTCCGGCCCTCCACCCCGACGGCGCAGCGGATGCGCGACCTGGTGGACGCGGGCGCGGGGCTCGTCATCGCGCACCACCCGCACATCCCGCAGGGCTTCGCGCGCCACCAGGGCGTGTTGATGGCGCAGTCGCTGGGCAACTTCGCCTTCGACCAGGACCGCATGGAGACGATGGTGGGCCTCATGGCGGAGGTGGAGGCCCGGGGCGCGCGCGTGGACCGGGCCCGCGCGGTGCCCGTCTACATCGAGGACTACCGCCCCCGGCCCGTCACGGGCGACCTGTCGGAGAGCTTCCTGCGCAATCTGGCGGAGCTGTCCCGCGAGGGCGGCGTGGAGCTGGTGCCCCAACCCTCCTGGGGCGAGCTGCTACCAGAGGACAAACACGCGGCGGTGAGCGAGCGCACCGTGGACGTGCCGGTGACGGTGGACGCGAACGGCCGCGCCACGGTGGACCTGCGGTCCCTGCGCCATGAAGGCGAGTCCGTGGCGGTGGCGAAGCTCACGGGCGCGGACGTGACGGGCGTGAAGCTCAAGGCCGGGCGGGACGTGCTCCTGCACGGCGACTTCGAGGACCACGACGTGGACGACGACGCCAACGAGGCGCCGCGCTGGAGCGTGGGCCCGAACGCCGGCTACGTGTGCCAGGACGGTCCGCACCGGGGCGCCGCGGCGCTCTGTCAGCGGCGCGCGGCCAGCGACTCACGGAGCGCGGCGGTGAAGCTGGTCAACCGCTTCCGTCCGCCGGGCTTCGCGGAAGGACCGCCCAACCGCGACCTCACGGCTGTGGCGTGGCTGAAGGGGCAGGGCGGCGGCGCCTTCTCCGCGAAGGTGCAGTACCTGCCCGTGGAGTCCTACACGCTCTTCGGCGAGCAGACGCTGCTGCGCCACGACGGCGGCACCTACGACTGGACGCTGGTGGCGGAGGACCTGCGCTTCCCCGCGGATCCGCCGAAGCCGGACCTGTGGAACGCGCCCTGGGCGTTGGACCTGACGCTCAACACCGCGCCCCCGAAGTCCGGCCAGGGCGTGACGGCGGTGGACGACCTGGCGCTGGTGGCCTGGGAGAAGCAGGCCACGGGAGGCACTCTGACGCAGCAGACGCCGCACGCGCGCGACTTCGTGCGGGTGGAGGCTCCGGCGGGCACGTACACGCTGCGCGTCACCTTCCGCGAGCACCGCGTGCCCTGAGGCCCTGCTTCAGGGGAACAGCAGCTGCGTCTTCCAACCCGCGCCGTCGCGCAGGTACACGTTGCGCTCGTGCAACCGGCTGGGGCGGGCGTGCCAGAACTCGATGCGGTCCGGCACCACGCGGAAGCCGCTCCAGTGCGGAGGGCGCTCCACCGCACGGCCCTGGAAGCGCGCCTCCACCTCCGCCACGCGCTGCTCCAACAGCTCGCGCGAGGGCAGCTCTTCACTCTGGAGGCTGGCCCACGCGCCAATCTGGCTGCCGCGCGCGCGGCTCTGGAAGTACGCGTCCGCCTCCGCGTCCGTCACCTGTTCCACCCGGCCCTCGATGCGCACCTGCTGCTCCAGGGGCTGCCAGAAGAAGCACAGCGCCGCGTATGGATGCGCGGTGAGCTGGCGCCCCTTGCGGCTGTTGAAGTTGGTGAAGAAGACGAAGCCCCGCGCATCGAAGTCCTTGAGCAGCACCACGCGTGAGCTGGGGCGGCCCTGGTCATCCACGGACGCCACCACCATGGCGTTGGGGTCCACGGGGATGGCGGCCTTCGCCTGGGCGAAGACGTCGGCGAAGCGCTGGATGGGGTCGGGAGGGATATTCGTCACGCGGCGCACCATAGGAAACACGGCCCCGGCGCGCACGTTCGCGGTTGACTCCCTGTCGGGACTCGCACGCAATGGCGGGACTCATGAAGATCCTCTTCATCGCCTCGGAGGTCACCCCCTTCTCGAAGACGGGGGGACTGGGCGACGTGGCCGGGGCCCTGCCCACGGCGCTCGCCGGGCTGGGGCACGACGTGAAGATCGTCACGCCCCGCTACCAGGACGTGCGCAACACCGGACAGTTGCTGCCCACCGGCCAGTCCCTGGTGCTGCGCTTCCCCTTCGGTGAGACAGGCGGCCCCATCCTGTCCGCGCGCCTCTCCGAACGCCTGGAGGTCCTCTTCCTGGAGAACGAGGCCTTCTACGGCGGCCGCAAGGGCCTCTACGGCGACGCGGGCGGTGAGTTCGCGGACAACCCCCGCCGCTTCGCCTACCTGTGCGTGGGCGCGCTCCAGGCCGCGCAGCGGCTGCGCTTCTTCCCGGACATCATCCACCTGCACGACTGGCAGACGGGCCTCGTACCCGTGGCCCTGCGCCGGGGCTTCCAGGGCACGCCGCTCGCGAAGGCGAAGTGCGTCTTCACCATCCACAACCTGGCCTACCAGGGGCAGTTCCCCAAGCGGACCATGGAGGACCTGGGGCTGCCGTGGGACCTCTTCACGCCGGAGGGCGTGGAGTTCTACGACCACGTCAACTTCCTCAAGGCGGGGCTCGTCTACTCGGAGTCGCTCACCACCGTGTCGCCCACCTACGCGCGCGAAATCCAGACGCCGGAGCAGGGCTACGGGCTGGATGGCCTGCTGCGCCGCCGCTCGCACGCGCTCACCGGCATCATCAACGGCATCGACGCGCACGAGTGGAACCCCCAGACGGACTTCTTCCTGCCCGCGCGCTACGGCCCGGAGGACATGACGGGCAAGGCGGTGTGCAAGCGCGCCCTCCTGGAGCGCTTCGGCCTGCCCACGGAAGGCAACGCGCCGGTGTTCGGCATCGTCAGCCGGCTGGCGTGGCAGAAGGGCGTGGACCTGCTCCTGGAGACGCTGCCCGCGGCGCTCCAGGCGGACCTGAAGTTCGTGGCGGTGGGCAACGGCGACCCGACCCTGGAGGAGGGGCTGAGGGCGCTGCGGGCCCGCCACCCGAAGCAGGTGGGCGTACACATCGGGTTCGACCCGGAATTGTCACATCTGGTGGAGGCCGGGGCGGACTTCTTCCTCATGCCCAGCCGCTACGAGCCGTGCGGCCTGAACCAGATGTATTCACTGCGTTACGGCACGGTGCCCATCGTCCGGGCCACGGGGGGGCTGGTGGACACGGTGGAGGGGGGGCTGGATGGCAACGGCATCCTCTTCGAGTCCTTCCACCGCTCGGCGCTCCTGGCCGCCATCCGCCGGGCGCTCTCCCTGTACGCGGACCCCGCACGGCTGGGGGACTTCCAGGTGCGGGGCATGGGGAAGGACTTCTCCTGGACCGCATCCGCCCGGAAGTACGAGTCCCTCTTCATGTCACTGGTGGCGGAATAGTGGGGCCGCTACCGGATCCGCGTTAAACTTGGCCCCGTGGCGGAAGCTCCGGACCTGGGTGGCTATGAAGTGGTCGGCCGGCTGGCCGTCGGCGGCATGGCCGAGGTGTATCAGGCGCGTGCCCGTGAGACGACCCAGCGCTCCCCGGGCGAGCCCGAGGAAGTGGTCATCAAGCGGCTGCACCCGTCCTTCCGCAACGACCCCGCGTATGTGAAGGCCTTCGTCGACGAGGCGAAGCTGACGGTGCGCCTGCGCAACGCGCACATCGTGCGGACGTTCCGGCTGTTCCGCGCCGGGCCGGACTACCTCATGGTGCAGGAGCTCGTGAGTGGCCGGACGCTGGGCTACATGCAGGAGCTGCTGATCAAGGCGGGCGCCGCGATGCCGCCGGAGTCCGCCTGCTACATCGCGTGGTGCATCCTCAAGGCGCTGGACTACATCCACCGCGCCAAGGTGGGGGAGAACGGCGCCACCATCGTCCACCGCGACGTGAACCCCGCCAACGTGCTGCTGGGCGTCCAGGGCGACGTGAAGCTCACCGACTTCGGCGTGGCGGAGGTGGAGGGGATGATCCGCGGCGACTCCGGCGCGCTGCGCGGCACGCTGCCGTACATGAGCCCGGAGCAGGTGCTGGGGCAGGCGGTGGACGCCCGCACGGACCTGTACGCGGTGGGCGTCATCCTCTGGGAGCTGTTGGCCGGCCGCCGCCTCTTCACCGGCGACAACGAGGCGCAGCTGATGCACCAGGTGCGCGATTCTCGCGTGCCGCTGCTCTCCACGCTGTCTCCGGACCTGCCGGACTACGCGGCGCGGGTGGCGCGCAAGGCGCTGTTCGCGGACCGGGCCCGCCGCTTCCAGACCGCGGCGGAGTTCATCAAGGCGCTGGAGGTGCTGGCGCGCCGAGCGGGCTGGCCCCTGACGGTGGAGGCGCTGCAGCCTCTGTTGGGCGGCTGATGCGCGCGCGCCGGGCGGTGCTCGGGCTGGGCCTGGCCGGCATCGGCTGCCTGTCCGGCTGCCTGGGCGTGGTGCCCTTCCGCCCGCGCGCCTACGACGAGGCGGTGCGGGTGGAGGCGGTGGACGTGGCCTTCACGCGCGACGGCACCGGGGCGCTCACGCTGAAGCTCCAGGTGGAGAACCCGTCCTCGGACGCGGCCACGCTCACCCGCGTGGACTTCGACCTGCGCGTGGACGGCCGGCGCGTGGCCACGGGCGAGCAGGTGATGGGCGTGTCCCTGGACGGCAAGGGCGAAGTCCCCCTGGAGGTCTACTTCCCGCTGGCCGTGGCGCGCGGCGGCGGCCGTCCGGAGCCGGGCTCGCACGTGGTGCGGGTAGAGGGCGGCGTGGTGCTGCGCTTCGGCGGCTCCGAGCGGCGCGCGCCCTTCCGGGACGCGCGCTCGCTGGACCTCGCGTGGGTGCCGGGCGGGGAGCCCAGCCCGGCGCAGTGAGCCCTGGAGACGTGCCTCAGCCCTTGGCGTCTGGAGCCGCGCCGGAGTCCGGGGCCTGTCGCGGCGGGCCTCCCTGGCCGTCCGAGTGGCCGGGCGTGATGCTCTTGAGGCGGGACATCCGCACGCGGTCGATGCGGGCGCCCTCCTTGGTGGCCACGACGAACTGCCAGCCGTTGTAGGTGAAGCGCTCGCCCACGTCGGGCAGGTGGCCGGCGAGCGAGGACAGGTAGCCGCCCAGCGTGTCGAAGTCGCCCTCTGGCAGGGGGAAGCCGAAGAGCTTGGTGAACTGATCCACCTCCATGGCGGCGTCCACCATCGAGCTGCCGTCGGCCATCTTCTCGACGAGCTTCTCCTCCACCTCGAACTCGTCGCCGATGTCGCCCACGATTTCGCGGAGGATGTCCTCCAGCGTGACGACGCCCATGAAGCCGCCGTACTCGTCGACGACCATGGCCATGTGGATCTTCCGCTTCTGCATGTCGCGCAGCAGGTCGCCCACGGGCTTCATCCACGGCACGAAGTGGGCGGGGCGGATGACGTCCTGCAGGACGATGAGCTCCGGGTGCTGGAGCAGCGGGATGAGGTCGCGCGCGTGCAGCACGCCGACGATGTGGTCCACGTCGTCCTTGTAGACCGGGATGCGCGAGTGGTTCTCCTCCGCCAGGATGCGCAGCACCTCATCCGGCGGGGTGGTGACGTCCACGGAGATGACGTCCGTGCGGTTGACCATCACGTCGCGGCAGCGCTTGTCGGACAGCTCGAAGATGGAGCGGATGAGCTGCGGGGCGCTCTTGTCCACCTCGTTGCGCGCGGCCTGGGCGGCGAGCAGCTTCTCCAGCTCCTCCAGGGGCGGGGGCGGCGGCTCGAAGCGCAGGGTGCGGCCCATGGTGCGGGCGCCCAGGTTGAGCAGGCCCAGCATCAGGCGCATGGGCGGGTAGAGCATCGTCACCAGCAGGGACACCAGGCCCGACAGGCGCAGGGCCCAGCGCTCCGGGTTGCCGTTGGCCAGGCCGCGCAGCGTCACCTCCATGAGGCTGGCGAGCACGCCCACGAAGAGGGCGCCCGCGCACACCGTGGCGATGGGCACCCAGGTGGCCTCGGCGTAGCGGCTGAAGTCCAGGAGGCGCGGCGGGACGAAGGCGCCAATGGCGGCGGCGAGAAAGCCGGACAGCACCATGCCCAGGCGCAGGGCGGTGGCGGCGGGCTCACGCTCCGTCTTGTGACGGAGCACCCGCCGGGCGGCGACACTCTTGCTCTCCTCCGCGAGCTCCTGGGCGCGCAGGTCGGACGTCCCGTAGAGCGCGGACTCCGCGGCGGCGACCAGGGACCTCATGAAGCAGAGGGCCAGGCAGGCGACCCAGAGGGTCCAGGTAGGCATAGGGGGAGGTTCTTATCCCGTGCTAGAGGGGCATACCACCCTGGCGGGAGGCACCATGCGGGGACGTCGGATGTACGTCATTGGCGGACTGCTGGGCGCGCTGGCGGCGCCCTCGGCGGCCCTGGCCTGGCCGGTGGACCAGGCCCTGACGCTGGAGCCCGGCAAGGAGACCTTCCAGAAGCTCACCGCCGTGGACTGGGCGGAGTCCGACGCGCCCAACGTGGTGACGGCGGAGGCGCTGGCCCAGAGCGGCGAGCTGCTGCTGACACCGCACACCGCCGGCATCGCGCGCGTGCTGCTGTACGCGGAAGGCCGCTTCGCGGTGTGGCGGGTGATGGTGGGCCCCATCGAGCTGCAGAACACCGGGGCCGAGCTCGCGGCGGCCAGGAAGGCCTGTCCGGACCTGAAGGCCACGGAAGGCGTGGAGCGCAGCCTGACGGCGACGGTGAACGACAACGCGTGCCGGTTGGCGCTGCGCACGTTCCTCAAGACGCACGCGTACCTGGCGAAGGAGCTGGAGCTGACGTTCGCGGTGCCGCAGCTCCAGGCGCAGCTGGAGGACTTCGAGGCGGGCATGCCGCCGGGGCTGACGGTGCGCTACAGCGGCGCGGGGCTGGTGCTGTCCGGGAAGACGGACCGCGAGGGGCACCGCAAGGCGCTGTGGGAGCTGTTCAACCGCGCCGTGGGCCGCGTGCCGCTGGAGGACCGCACGGAGGTGGAGGCGCCGCCGAAGCCGGACGACGCCGCGAAGCAGGAGGCGCTCGACGCGACGGTGTCGGACGTGCCGCGGGATGCCGGGGTGCCGCCGGCGCCGCCTCCGCCGGTGAAGCGCAAGGCTCCGCCCAAGAAGCCGCGCTGAGCGCGGGGAAGAAGCCGCGCTGAACTTCGGGGGGCGCGCCGGAGGGCATCCGCTTGCGGTATGACCGTGGGTGGAGGTCCGACGGAATGACGAACGGAGTGAAGCGCGCGGTGTTCGCGCTGGTGCTGGCGCTGACGGTGGGGCCGGGGGCCGCGTGGGCGCAGGTGGATGAGGATGACGGCTCGGCGGTGGTGGTGGACCTGCCGGAGATGGACCGGGGCTGCCCGGTGAAGCCGGAGTTCCTGCCGATGACGCCCATGGGGCAGGTGGGCATCGACCGGCTGGGCTGGCTGGTGCACCAGGCCATCATCCCGCCCTCGAAGGACAAGTTCTTCCAGGCGGGGGCGCGCAGCCGCTCCGGGGTGAAGCCGGTGCCCATGGACCAGTCGAAGAAGCTGGGCGCGCTGGACACGACGAAGGCGCCCATCTGGGTGTTCGGCAAGGAGAAGTCGAAGGCGTGCAAGGGCACGCCCATCGCGTACTGGGCGGTGCGGATGGGGACGGACGAGGACCGCCAGACGTACCTGATGGCGGAGCTGGCGATGGAGTGTGAAGTGCTTCCGCCCGGGCGGCTCGCGGGCACGCCCATCGCGCTGCGGCAGAAGGACGAGCCCACGGGGTGCGTGCTGCGCCGGCCCAACCGGAGCCACACGGGCAAGGAGATGGACGGCATTCCGCCGGACTACGCGGAGCACATCCCGCCGCAGGACTGCTCGGCGCCGAAGTGCGCGCGGCTGTGGGAGTACTTCGGCGTGACAGGCGAAGAGGGCGAGGGCGCGTTCGACCTGACGGTGTCCTATCTGCAGCGCAACGGCAGCAACCCGTGCAACTGGGCGACGGACGACCTGTCCATGTTGTTCGTGCGCGGGCGGGAGAGCACGGCGCTGACGCCGCTCAAGCCGGGAGGGCAGCTCTTCGGAGGCCTCTGGGACTTCAGCGGCCCGCGCTTCATCCTGAGCCGGGAGATGGGCGTGCTCTACGCGTACGACTACCAGAAGCTGAAGGCCGCGCCGAAGGCCGTGCGCTACGGGAGTCCCACGGAAGAGGACCTCATCCACGCGAAGCGCACGCTGTCTCCGTGCAAGAAGTAGCCGCGCTCAAGCCATGAAGCCCAGGCCCCTGGACGCTGCTGTCAGCATCCAGGGGCTTTTCGCGTGAAGCGGTCCAGAACGATGGAATACGACATCCTTGGGCGCCCCATGCCGTGCCGGCTCTTCGAGGCGTTCAACGACGCCAACAATCTCTAGATTCGAAGGGCAGGCCAGCATTCTGCCGCGCTCTGTGACTGGCTGTTTGGCGCCCCACGGTCACGCACACTCGCCCCCTTGTTGCCCTCAGCAGGCAGTCGGGCTCTTGCTCTATTCAGGCCCCCAGTCGCAGCTCTGTGCATGCAATGACGTGTTCGCTGACGCACTCGGGCACTGGCCTCGAATTTCCAGTAGCCACAATGGGGTAGTCCTTTGGCGGGGCTCTGGGAAAGAAGCGCGGTCTTCCCCGCCGAAACGGGGCACGAAATCGACTGGCTAGATTGGCTTGCGAAACTGCAAGGTTCGCCGGAACCTATGCTCCCACCTTTCGCATGACGAAAAAGTCCTCCTCGAAAAAGTACCTCGCGCGCACGAAGCCCGCCGCCACCAAAGCGACGGAGTTCACCGTGCCTCGTGCAAAGCGGGCGATCGTCGACGGCGGAGACATGCGGTTCGCCGAGATCATCGTGCTCATCGAGGCGGCCCGACGACGCGCGTACCAAGCAGTGAACACGGAGTTGGTGGCTCACTACTGGGAGCTGGGCGAGTATATCAGCCGGAAGATCGCCAGCGCTGAGTGGGGCGACGGCATCGTCGAGGAACTCGCCGCCGACCTCGCGAGGCGTTACCCGGGTGTCCGGGGCTACACGCGCCCGAACCTCTTTCGAATGCGCCAGTTCTACGAGGCGTACCGGTCTAACCGGCAAGTCTCACCGCTGGTGAGACAATTGCCGTGGACGCACCACCTTATCATCCTTAGCCAGGCCAAGCCCGTCGAGACACGCGAGTTCTACATCCTCGCCGCCATCAAGGAGCGCTGGCCCAAGCGGGAGCTCGAACGGCAGATCCGCTCAGGCGCCGTCCTTCGCGAGGCTCGCGCCACGAAGAAAGTCTCACCAGCGGTGAGACAAACTCACCCGACAGCAATCGACGAGTTCAAGAACGCCTACAACGTTGAGTTTCTCGGCCTCGCCGCCGAGCACTCCGAGGCCGACCTCCACAACTCGCTCATTCGGAACCTCGGCCGTTTCCTCACCGAGTTGGGGCGCGACTTCTGTTTCGTTGGCTCGCAGTACCCGGTGCAGGTCGGTAGCCAGGACTTCGCGATCGACCTCGTGTTCTTCCACCGTGGTATCCAGTGCCTCGTTGCCTTTGAGCTGAAGGTTGACAAGTTCAAGCCCACCGATCTCGGTCAGCTCTCGTTTTACGTCGAGGCACTTGACCGCGACGTGAAGAAGCTCCACGAGCGGCCCTCCATAGGCGTGCTCCTCTGCGCGACGAAGGACGACGAGGTCGTCGAGTATGCGCTCGCGCGGACGACGGCGCCCACGCTTGTCGCCGAGTACCAGACGTTCCTGCCGTCAAAGGAGCTACTGCGGGCGAAGCTTCACGAGTTGTACGCGCAACTCGCGCCGGAGGATGCGGTCGTTCCCCGCGCGACGCATCTACGGAGACGCTCATGAACGGCACCTCATCCAACGAACGTCGTGCCACTCCACGACGCCAGTGGAAGCAGCGGTGTTCGGCGGCTGGCGTACATCTCTTCGACCGCACCACTGGTCTAAACGTACTTCTCGACGAACTTCCTGTTCCTGCCTCGCTCTACTCTCGCGCACCTCGGCAGGTCTCCATCGCGCTCACGAACCGCTGCGACTTGTCATGTGCGCACTGCTACGCGCCGAAGTCCCGAGACGAGCTGCGGTTCGACTCGATCACGCGATGGCTCGCCGAGCTTGATGCGCACGGCACTCTGGGGATCGGATTCGGTGGTGGCGAGCCGACGCTCTACCCCGAGTTCGTAGAACTCTGTCAGCACGCGGCCCGCGAGACGCGGCTCTCGGTGTCTTTCACGACGCACGGCCACCACATTGACAGTGAGCTGGCTGAGCGCCTTTGCGGCAACGTCCACTTCATCCGCGTGAGCATGGATGGTGTTGGTGCGACCTACGAGTCCATCCGACGGCGCTCGTTCGCCAAGCTACTCGAAAGCTTGGGACGCGTTCGAGCTATCTCCCGCTTCGGCGTTAACGTTGTCATCAACGAGCGCACGCTGCTCGACCTTGATGACGCGGCCCGCGTTGCTACAGATGCTGGAGCGTGCGAGCTGTTACTGCTCCCGCAGATGGCCGTGCGCAGCGTGAAGGCGATCGACGTAGATGCCGTGCAGAGCCTTCGTCGTTGGGTCGACGCGTATAGAGGCCCTCTGAAGTTGTGCATCAACGAGGCGAGCGCCGAGGGCTTTCCGACCTGTGACCCGTTGAGTGCGGAACGTGGTCTCTGTTCCTACGCGCACATCGACGCGATGGGGGTGCTCAAGCCTTCCTCCTACGCCGAGGTCGGCATTCCACTCGGCGAGAGCGGCGTGCTGCAGGCTCTCGACCAACTCGCTTACGACCTCGCGGAGAACAACACATGAAGATCTGGTACCAACACGGTTCCGAGCACTCCGCGAACCTCGTGATGATCGGTCACTTCGAGAATGCCAGTGATGCGACAAAGGCCAAGGAGATCATTGACGCGCTGACGAGCCAAGTCGCCGAGGACCAATCCAACGGTACTCTAATCGTGGGCAGTCCGTCGGACCGGTACGGCAGCGCGATGCTCGACCTGCTCGGGCGCCTGAACGTCTCTATTGGACCTCAGGAGGTTGAGCAGTTTGCATACGAGGTCAGCGTCAAGATCGAAGGCCATGACCTCGTCCTGACGACGGAGGAACTCGACATCTCGGCGTTCCTCAAGGTGATGTTTCTGAAGGGTGCGCGGATTGAGGTCTATTCGGCCCACGACTACCCGGACGCGGCCCACGGGAAAGGCTGATGAAGGTGGAGACGCGATGCCAGCGCTGAATTGGGACATCTTCACCGGCTTGCCGGGAAGCGCGGAGAAGAACTTCGAGCTGCTCTGCCGTGGCATAGTGCGCCAGAACTTCGGCAGCTTCGGCGCCTTTCGTGCCCTCGCGAATCAGCCGGGCGTGGAGTTCCATCTTAAGCTCGACAAGCACTGCGATGAACTCGGCGATCCGGGGCGGTGGTGGGGCTGGCAATGCAAGTGGTACGACCTCGCTGCCAACGGCGCGTTGGGGGCTACAAGGCGAGCGAAGATCGAGGAAGGTCTCCGAAAGACAGAGGCCCATCTTCCTGACCTCACGGATTGGGTCCTGTGGACACGCCGCACGCTGACCAAGGACGATCAAGACTGGTTCAACGGGCTCTCATCGAAGATGAAGCTCCACCTCTGGACGGGCGACGAGGTCGACAACCATCTCGCTGGGCAAGCGGCGGTTCTTCGCAGCACCTACTTCGGCGAGCTAGTACTAACGCCGGACATCCTGCGTGAACGCCACGAGCAGGCCGTCGCTCCGATTCGAGCACGGTGGAAGCCCGAGGTGCATCACGTTGGTGAATCCGAGCGTGAACTGCGCCGCATGCTTGGCGAGGCGGAGTCGTGGGACGAGCTCAGTGAGTTGTCGGCAGAACTGCGCACATCTGCCGAGGCAATTGAGGCCTCGCCACCGGTACCTCATCTACTCGCACCGTTCGTGACGGGTGTCGTCGCGACCTCAAGGCAATCGGCAGACACCCTGGACAAGGTTGCTGCAGGCATCCGTAGCGGCGATCTGGATCTGCTCCGCGATGAGTTCGCCGCGCATCCACGCGCACTCCCCGTCGACGTAGCGACGGCTCCTCGGAGACTTCGATCCGGGAACTACCGAGCCGGTCTCTACGCAACGAATGCTGTTGCCGACTGTCACGACGCAATACGTCTGTTTGGTGATGTCGAGGCAGGTTTTTCTTCGCGGTTGGTTGCTGTGATTGCGCCAGCGGGCTGCGGAAAGACGCACCTCGCGGCTCAGCTCACGGCAGGAGCGACGACGCGTCCTCACGGAGTGCTGCTACACGGCCGAGACCTGCACGCGACTTACACTCTCGATGACTTGGCTCGCCGCGTGTCGATCGCGGCTAGGCCTGTGCCGAGCATGGAGTCCTTGCTCGCAGCAGTGGATGCCGCGGGACAGAGGGCTCGGCACCGTCTTCCAGTGTTCATCGACGGACTCAATGAGTCTGAGGATCCACGGACGTGGAAGCCTCTACTCGCCTCGTTGGAGACCATCCTCGCAAAGTATCCCTACGTACTGCTGGTTTGCACCTTGCGACCCGAGTTTGTGGACGATGCTCTCCCCGATGGAACACGTCGCGTCGAGATCAAGGACTACGGAAATGAGACCATCGAGGCGGTTCATGAGCACTTCCGCTACTGGAAGATCGACGCCACGGACGCCTCGTTGCCCGGATTCTTGCGACACCCGCTCACGCTACGGCTCTTCTGCGAGGTGACGAACCCGACCAGGCAGCGGCTCGTCGGCGCCAATGCGATGCCGGGTTCACTGACAGCGCTCTTCGAGCGTTACCTGGAGCAAGTTGGCGTTCGGGTCGTCGAGCTGGCTCCTCGCGCGCACCGGTTCTACGCTCACGATGTGAACGCGGCGATCGCGACCATCGCCAACAAGCTATGGGAGTCGCGAGCCCGTTCGATTGAGCTCGCCGAACTGCGAAGCCTCCTCGGCGATGCGCAGCGGCCTTGGGACCAGAGCCTCGTGCGAGCGCTGGAGCATGAGGGAGTCCTGCTCCGCATGCCTTCGAACGGCAGCGACACGTTTGTGCCCGTGTACGACCTGTTGGGCGGACACGTCATTTCCAACGCGCTGCTTGCGAAGCATGGGCAGAGCACCTTCGAGACATGGATAAAAGAGCCGTCAACCACGACCTTGCTGGCTGGCGGCTACGACGTCCGCCATCCGCTTGCCGGCGACATTGTCGTGTCGTTGGTCGGGCAGGTGCCTCGACGGTTTCGCTCGAAGCAGCTTTGGCAGTTGGTAGACGAACCGCTGCGTGGGAATGTACTTCGGTTGGCGGCGCACCTCGAACCAGCGTTCCTCGATGCGGTGACGGTCGACGAATTGCTAGACCTCGTGCGTGCAGGAGACGCAGGGATTCTCGATCACCTATGGCAGGTGCGAGGAATGCCGGGCCACCCGCTGAACGCCGAGGCACTGGACCGAACACTGCGGACGATGACGGTTGCGGATCGCGACCTGCGGTGGACAGAGTGGCTCCGCAAGAACCATGACGATGTGTTGGCGAGAGGGCGAAGTGTACTCCGCGATCTCGAGCTCCTGGAGCAGAGTTGGCGGTCGAAGCAAGTGCGCACCGGCGATAGGCTGCGCGCTCGCTGGGTGATGTGGACGCTCACGAGTACGGTCCGGTGGCTTCGAGACCAAGCGACTCGCACTCTCTACTGGTTCGGGCGCGTTGATCCCGAAGGGCTCTTCTCACTGACCATTGACTCGCTGTCCGTGAACGACGCCTACGTAGGCGAGCGCATGCTCGCGGCCGCGTACGGTATCGTCATAAGCCACCAGCATGCAGACGCTGAGTTCGCAGCACACCTGAAGCTGTTTCTCGAGCAGCTTGAGTCGACGCTAGTGGGACCGTCTGCGAGCGCGCCAACCCACCACTACCTCGCGCGACTCTACGTGCGAGGCATCGTCGCCTTCGCCGAGAAGTTCTACGCGTCTGCACTTTCCGGCTCGCTGAGCGAAACGTGGTCGTTCGCTGGACCCGCACCGGTCCAGCCCTTGGCTAGCGGCGACGCAGGAGCCGATGAGGCGGGGCGGACGCTCCACATGGACTTCAAGAACTACACACTGGGGAGGCTGTTCGAAGACCGTTCCAACTATGACATGGACCATGCAGGCCATCAGGCTGCGGTGGCGCATGTACGAGGCGTTGTGTCGGAACTCGGCTGGCGAACTGCGAGCTTCGATGCGCTGGACCGCAGGATCGCCGAGGATGCCTACCGACATGGTCGTGGAAATCGTTCGCCTGTAGAGCGCTACGGCAAGAAGTACGGCTGGATCGGTTTCTTTACGTACGCTGGGCTACTTGAGGATCGGGGCCACTTTCCTCGCACGAGTCGTCCGTTCTCCGCCGTCGATATCGACCCGTCATTCCCGGAGAAGCCGCCCACTGACGGGAGGGATTCGGTGCCCGAGGCGTGGCTATCTCCGACTGTGGAGAGCCACGAAGATTGGGTACGTAAGGGCACCACGTCGCTGCCTATCGGTATCATTCGTCGGGACGCGATCGGTGGGCACCCTGGACCGTGGCTCGCCGTACATGGTTATGTCATCGCTAGTGACAGGGTGCTTGGTCGCGATGCGCGGGCGTTTATTTCGGCATTGGTGGTCTCGAAGGAAAGTGAGCCACGACTTGTGTCTGCCCTGAAGGCTGGGGCTCGCTCGTGGGAACCTCGTGACGTTCCGAGTGACCACTACATCTTTGCTGGCGAAATCCCCTGGCATCCCAACTTCGCGTCCGTGGCGCTATCCGAGGGGGCGTACTGCGAGAACGTACGCGTCGATACCGGTTCGGTGGACGTGGAGGTGCTTGCACACGGCTTCGCGTGGGAGAGCCACCACAGTGAGATGAACAGAGCGGGAAGCGCTCGGGTGCCGTCCCAGCCCTTCTCGCATCGATTCGATCTTCGCAGCGCCGCGCAATCCTTCGACCAGTTCCTTCCAGACGGAAGCCGGGCAACGATCACCCTCAGCGGCGTCGATGGGCTCGATGGTGACATTCTCTACGTTCGAGAGGATCTACTCCGGCAGTACGCAGGAGGGCGCGCCATTGTTTGGTTCGCCTTCGGTGAGCGAGAGCTACGACCCTATCCGTCGTCACCGCCGCAGTGGCTCGTTGATGCCCAACGGCGGCAGGAAAATGAGTGGCACGTTGTGTTCACCGAGGCCGATATCAAAGACACCGAGCCAGCGGGACCTGTCAACGTGAAGGAGACAGTGGATTCGTGAGTTTCTGCGTGGCCTGACGTGAACAGGCAAGCCACGCGGGGGGAGCCAGACGGCGTTCGGCAAGGCCTGCGGCTTCGGTGGGCTGTGAGAGAAGCGCTCGGGGGCGCGGGAGGATCTCATTCCCGCGAGGCGCACGATGCCTTGATGCAAGAAGTTGTCGCGCTCAATCCGTGAAGCCAAGGCCCCTGGACGTTGCTGTCAGCATTCAGAGGCTCTTCGCGTGAAGCGCTCCAGAAAGGAGAGGTCCGCCATGCGCCTCTATCGTCCCATCGGGCTTCAAGAGTTGCTGTTGATCTACCGGTCAGGGATGCGGCGTTTTCCGCCGCGTCTGCCGGAGCAGCCCATCTTCTACCCGGTGCTCAACGAGCCCTATGCCCGGCAGATCAGCCGGGACTGGAACGCCACCAGCCCCGAAGGCGCCGGCTACGTGACGGCGTTCGACGTGGACGACGCCCACGCGGCGTCATTCGAGGTCCAGCAGGTCGGCGCCCGGATGCACCAGGAACTCAGGGTTCCCGCCGAGGCCCTGGATGCGTTCAACCATCACATCCAGGGACGGATCCGCGTGACCGCCGCGGACTTCGGTCCCCACTTCGTCGGTCATGTGCCAACGGCGTTCTCGCTGCGCGGCAAGGACGCGCGCGCCCAGTTCGGAGCCTTGAGAGACATCCACGGGTACAACGGGATGGACTTCCACGGAGAGGTGACAGCGAACCACGAAGCGGTGTTCGCGCACTTCCCCTACTGGGAACAGGTCGTCGCTTCGGACACGGCCGAAGACCGGAACCTGCTGGCCGCCATCCGGGAGGTCTGGATGAAGGCCTTCCCCGAGCTTCCCCTGGGACTCCAGCGCGGCTACTGAGCGCTGGACCCGTGGTACGTCTTGCGCAGCTTCAGGTCCGGCACGTCCACCGTGCCGTTCTTGTTGTCCGTGCAGTACCAGAGCGCGCCGTGCGGGGCCTGGACGCCGCCCTTCTGCGTGCGCGTCAGGCCGTTGTAGACGGAGCCGGCGATGAGGTAGCGGAACACCTGCGGCGCGGTGTCGCTCACCAGTGTGTTGTTCTGCTGCATCTCCTTCCAGACCACGCAGTACTGCTTGAGCGCGGCCCAGGCACCCTTGGAGTAGCGCGGGCTGCCCAGCATCCAGACCTCCAGCTGGGGGCACATCTCCCCTTCGCCGTCGTCCGCCGCGCCGTAGTTCATCGCCTCGCAGACCTCGTCCGCGCGGCTTTCGTTGAACGTTACGTCGCCCTCCGCCTGCCACCCGGTGAGCCGTGAGAGCTGGAAGCGGCGGATCATCAGCGCGTCGTCCCTCGTCAGCGACGGCGCCATGAAGGCCTGCGGCTCCGGCAGGGCGAACGTGCCTCCGCCGTGCGGCCCCACGCCCGCGTCCATCACGTAGCCGCCCCACGTGTACATGAGGAACAGCGACCACGCGTCCTTCACGAAGGCCCGGTACGAGGGCGGCGTCGCCAGCGCCAGGCCCCAGTCGAGGATGTCCGTCATCGCCGCGACGGCCCAGTCGTCCGACTCCTGGTACCAGTAGTACCAGCGATATGCCCTCGTGCCCGCCTTCGTCAGGAACGCCTGCATGCCTCGCACGGTGACGTTCTTGTGCGCGGCGAAGTCCCGCTCGTAGGCGGCGACGTGCGCGTCCAGGCACCAGAAATAGATTTTGACGCTCTGTCCCGAGCAGCGTGCCGCCAGGGCCCTCGGCGCGGTGATGTCTCGGTTGCGGTCCGCCGGAGGAGGGCCAATCCAGGTGTAGTGGACGTCCATCCGGTGAAGTCTACTCCGTCCACCGCCCCCGCCGCGTGGGCTCCTTCAACGCCTGGGCGAGCGCCGTCAGGAAGCGCTTGCGCGGCCAGGACTCCGCGCCGAAGCGCTCCAGGTGCTCTGTCTCCACCTGACAGTCGATGAGCTGGAAGCCCCAGCCCTTGAAGCGCTCCGCCGCCGTGGCGAACGCCACCTTCGACGCGTCCGGCGCCAGCGCGAACATGCTCTCCCCGAAGTACGCCGCGCCCAGCGACACGCCGTACAGCCCGCCCACCAGCACCTCGCCGTCCCACGCCTCCACCGAGTGCGCCAACCCCAGCTCGTGCAGCCGGATGTACGCCTGCTTCATCGCATCCGTAATCCACGTGCCGTCCTGCCCCGGCCGGTGCACGCGTGAACACGCGTCGATGACCTTCGGGAACGCGGTGTCGTAGCGCACCGTGTACGTGCCCCGGTTCATCACCTTGCGCAGTGAACGGCCCACGTGAATCTTCTCCGGCTCCAGCACGAAGCGCGGGTCGGGCGAGTGCCACAGGATGGGCTGCCCCTCGCTGTACCAGGGGAAGATGCCCTGCGAGTACGCGGCCACCAGCCGCTCCGGGCGCAGGTCGCCGCCTACCGCGAGCAGGCCGCTCTTGTCCGCCTTGAAAGGCGGGGGGAACAGCTCCGGCTCGTCGTCACTCAGCAGGTAGATGGGCACGCGTGCGCCCCAGTCTAGCGGGACACGTTGAGCTTCACGTCACCCTTGAGGAAGTAGGGGACCTGCAACATGGGGCCCTTCAGCTCGCCCTTCACGCTGTAGGGCAGGACGCCCTTCCCGATGAGCGCCTTGACGCCCGGGCCCCAGGACTGGGCCGTCACCGCCACCTCCACCGGGTACACGCCCGTGGCGGACGCATCCACCGAGTCCGCCTGCGCGGTGGTGCCCTCCTCCAGGGGCTTGTCCGCGATGGCGACCTGGTAGGTCAGCGAGTCCAGCCGCAGCGGGAACGGGTTCGGGTTGCGCACGCCCAGCCGCAGGTTGATCTGCACCTCCTCCGGCGAGTAGCGGGCCGCGTCCAGGCTCTCCACGATGACCTCCGGCAGCCGGGGCACGCGCACGGCGCGGCTGGCGGCGAAGGGCAGGGTGTCCTCGCTGCCACCGGAGCGCACCACCAGCGTGCCGCGCAGCGCGATGAGCACCGTGCCGCCCTGGGCGCTCAGGCGGGCCAGGTCCTCGGGGCTCTTCACGTAGGCGGACTTCTCCTCGATGGAGAACTCCGCGGGAGCTCCCGGCGCGAACGGCACCCCCAGCTTCGCGGAGCCCGTCTTCACCACCTGCCCGTCGGCGACGAGCTCGTAGTCGGCCCGCTCCACGACGCCGTTGGCGGTGCCGGTGATTTGTCCGGTGTAACGCACGGAGGCGTCGGTGAGCCCCTGGGAGACGACGGCGGTCTCCTGGGCCGTCAGGGCAGGGGGGCCGCCGGAGCGGACCGGGGTGGAGGCACACCCGGAGCCAAGGACGAACAGCGCGGACACCAGGGCCATCATGCAGGTCGAGCGATTCACAAAGGACATTCTGGGGAGGCCAGGGGCTGGTCCCAAGGGGATTTCCGCTAGACTGTCCACCAACCGTGGCTCCCCGACGTCCCAACTTCAACCGGACCCTGCGCTCCCTCATCCGGGACATCGCCGCGCGCATGCCCGAGTTCAGCCACGTGAAGGTGGGGCGCATCCTGGTGGTGGCGGGCGAGGCCCGGCGCGCGTCGCGAGGCACGGTGAAGCCCCTGTGCTTCAAGGGGGGCAAGAGCATCGACAAGGCGGGGCGGCGCAAGCCGGTGGTGCGCATCCGGGGCCGCCGCATCCTGTACTGCATCACGCTCCGGCCCCTCTTCTTCCGGGGCTCCACCGCGAAGTCGCGGCTGGAGACGCTGATGCACGAGCTCTTCCACATCTCGCTGCGCTTCGACGGCACGCTGCACGCGGGCCGCCGCCACGCGAAGCTGGGCGCGGAGTTCGGGCGCCGCCTGCGGCCGCTGGTGCGCCGCTACCTGAAGCTGTGCCCGGAGGCGCTGCTCGCGGACCTTGCGCACACGGGCGAGGTGCGGGTGCTGCAGTGGCTGGAGCGCCCGGGCCCGGCCTACCACCCGCGCGCGTCGCACCGCCGCGTGCGCAAGGTCTACACGGAGGATCAGCTCTACTCCGGAGTGGCCCGCATGGTGACGCCGCGTCCGCGAGTGGCCCGCGAGGCCCACGTGCGCGACGACAAGGTGCACTGAAGGGCGTTGATGGCCGCGCCCACCGACTTCGTCAGCCTGGGAGCGCTCCACCGCGACCTGGAGGAGCTGTTCCTCCTGCACCAGGAAGCGCTGATGGGCATGGACCTGTCCGCCGCGCGTGAACGGCTGGCGCGCTACCGCGAGGAGCTGACGCGGCACCTGGAGGCGGAGGAGGCGCTGCTGTTGCCGGAGCTGCCGCGCGCCGGAAGGATCCGAGGCGCCGCGCCGGAGCTCTTCACCGGCGAGCACCAGCGCATGCGGGAGCTGCTGGCGAAGTGTCAGGGCGCCGTGGACGCGCTGGACGCGAGCGCTCCGGACTACCGCCGCGCGGTCTTGCGCGTGTTCGACATGGAGAGCACGTTCAAGCACCTGGAGCACCACCACTCGTTGCGCGAGGAGACGTACCTGTTCCCCGCGCTGGATGGGGTGCTGGGCGAGGACGAGCGGCGGGCCCTTCTGGCCGCGTTCCTCGCGCGCACGGAGACTACCTCTCCGAGGGCGTGAACCGGGCGAGGTCGTGGATTCCAAGCGTGCGCTCCAACTGAGCCACCTCCTTGAGCGCGTTCTCGAAGCCGTCGCTCCCCAGCAGCCGGTGTTCCTGCTCTTCGAAGCGCTCGCCCAGTTCCTTGAATTGCTTCTCGTCGAAGAGCTTTCGGAATGCGGGGAACAGGACCGTGTCCTCACGAGCGGCGTGCGGCCGGTACATGCGGATGAATTGGGCGAGTTGCCGAACGACCGCGGCCCTTGGCTGGGGTTGCGTGAGGGCGTCGTGACCCGAGGTCGCGGCGAGGATGGACGCGGTGAGCTTGCGCCCGGCGGCGTGTTGTTCGAGCAGCACCTGAACGAGTTCCTTCTGCTGGCCCGCCTTCACCAGACGGGGGAACACCTCCGTCTCCTCCGTCTTCTCGTGGTAGTCCTCGCCAAAGCGGCGCATGAGCCGGGTGGCCTGGGTGAGCACCTCCACGGGAGCCTTCTCTTCAGGCGTGCCCATGCGACGAGCGATCTCCTCGTACACCAGGAGCGTGCGGCGGATGACGCCGTGCTCGCGCATCAGGTCCTCGGTGGCGTTCACCTCCGCGGGCTTTGACTTGCTCTCCGCCTTGGGTGCCGCTGCAAGGGCATCGCTTGCGGTGCTTCCAGCGCCCAGCAAGACGACCGTGGACAAGAAGCGGCGACGGCTGGACGCCTCGTTCATGGACATGCTCCTTGTATGGTTCGCTGTCTCCTCGGCCGGAACTGTCCGACAGTCGAACAGCTTTGTGCGCGGCGCGGCGGGTAGGGCGGGCGGGCAAGGGGGCCGTCGTCCCCCTGGCTCTGCCTGACGTCGAGTCGTGCGTGGTGTCCTCGCGCCCGCTGGCTCGAACGAGGTTTCCTCCTGGTGGGACGCGGGGTCTGGGTGTGGTGCTGGGCGCTCGTGGCGCTGGCGCTCGCGGGTTGCGACCCGGGGGCGGAGCTGGCGCCCTGTGCCGTGGATTGCGAGGGCGCGGCCTGCGCGGCCTGTGTCACGTCCCTGCCCGAGGAGACCATCCGGCCCGCGCTCGCGTGTGATCAGCTCCCCGCGCCGTCACGGTGCCTGGGGCCTCGTGTGCTGGAGCGCTGTGTGGATGGCGCCGTGCACCGGGAGGACTGCGCGGAGGACACGACCTGTGTCGAATCACCCGAGGTCGCCTGTGTCTCGGGCTCGGCGTGTGTCGACGGTGTCTCGCGGTGCACGGAGTCCAAGGCCTTGCAGGTGTGCACCAATGGCCGGTGGGCTGCGCGGGCCTGCGACGTGGACTGCGAAGCCGCGCCCGGCCGGGGCTTCTGTGGCAGGTCTGGGCCCACGTTGAGCGGCACGGTGCGCTACGCGCGCCGCTTCCCGGATGCGGAGTTCCGCGCGTGGACGCCGGACGTGGAGCCGGTGCCGGCTCGCGGGTTCCTCATCGTGTCGTTCCAGGGCTCGAAGGTGCTCGACTCGCAGGTGACGGATGACGCCGGCCGCTTCACGCTGAAGGTGTCGTCGCCCTTGGGAGATGACGACCGCGTCGTCGTGTACGCGGCCGGTCGGGGGCGGGACGGCGCGGTGGCCTACGCGGTGGCGGACCCGGGGCTGCCGGGCGCGCAGTCGGTGAAGACGGTGCCGGGGGACGCGGCCCGCATCTGGAGTTGGTCGCGCACGACGCGCGAGCTGGCCGAACAACCCGCGTTCACCCTCGCCGAGTCCGAGGGCTCCGGCGCGGCGGCGGTGTTCGACGTGCTGGGCACGGCCTGGCGCCGGATGCGCGAGCGCTATAGCGGACGCGACGGCCTGCCAATCGTGGCGTGGCTGGGCTTCGGGACGACCTGGTCCTGTGGGGCGTGCTTCGCGCCGTGGCCGGTGACGGCGGTGGGACGGAGCTGGGACGCGCAGGTGTGGCTGCCGGGGGACTCGGATGCGGCGTGGTGGTCGGACGCGATGGTGATGCACGAGTTGGGGCACTGGGTGATGGCCAGCCGGGGGACCAGTCCGGAGGAGGGCGGGCCGCACTACGTGGGCGTGCCCACCTTCCCGGGACAGGCCTGGAGCGAGGGCTGGGCCACTTGGTTCAGCACGGACGCGCGCCGCAGTCCCCGCTACTTCGACCGGCAGGGCGGGACGCTGTTCTGGGTGGACCTGTCCGCGCGAGCCTCCTCGGTGAGCCCCTGGCCGCGGCCCCACGCGGAAGACGGCCTGCTCCAGCCCATGGACGAGAACGAGGTGGCCGCCATCCTCTACCGCACGGCCACCGGTACACCGTCGAGCCAGCACCTCTACGACGCGCTCGCCGCGCCCGCGATGAACCGGTCGCCCTGGGCGCGCGGCTATACGCGGCACACCTGGACTCGGGATGAGAAGGGCGCGCTCACGGACGTGGTGGACACGGGCAGGCCCTCACCGTGTCTCGCGGACTTCCTGGACGCGCTGATGTGCCAGGGCTTCCCGAGCACCCGGGTGGACGCGGCCACCGAACCCGCGACTGCCTTCCCGTACCCCAGCCACGAGCCCCTGTGCCCATGAAGCTTCCCCGTCCGATGCAGAGAAGCCGGCGGTCCACGGCCGTGATGCGCAAACGCGTGGCGGGGGCCGTGCTGGCACTGGCGCTCGTCGGAGCGCTTTCGGCCGGCATGGCTTCTGGTGTGGAGCGCGTGCGGCGCAAGAAGTCGCCCAGGCCTTCCGAGCCACCTCCTCAGGCGCAGGCGAAGCCGGTCCACGAATCCTCGCCGACGCTCCTGGCGTCCGCGCGGTCGGTGGCGCTCCCTGCGTACGGAATGGATGCGTGGGACGTGAAGTCGCGCGAGCGTCAGGGCTCGCGGCCTGTTGTTCCGGCGAAGACGCACGCCACGGAGATGCCGACCGCGGTGCTCACACGAGGCACCGAGGACGGCGCCACGGCCACGGACAGCCCGGCGCCACGGCCCACGGCACTCCCCGTCACGGCGCGCATCCCCGCACCGCTGCATGTCTCCTGGCAGGTGGTGGATGCCAGCGCGGACACGGTGCGGCTCGTCGCACGGCTGGACCGGAGCCCGGGCTTCACCGCGCCCGTGGAAGTCTCCCTGCGCGTGCCGCCGCGAACGGTCCTCCGGGAAGGTCCCACGTCGCCCATCGTCCTGGACGGAGACACGCGGGAAGTGCCCTGGACCCTGGGCCTGCCCGAGGGCGCCAGTCCCGATGACGACCTCGTGCTGCTGGCGAGCGCCGGAGGCGAGTCCTTCGGCGTCCACGCGGAAGCGCGCTACCACTTCGGCCGGGCGCTCACGGAGTCACCGCGTCCCACGCCCACGGGGCCTCCGCTGCCCGAGGCCCTCATGCGCTCGCGCGAGTAGGCCCGGGCTCAATCCAGGTTGAAGTACACCTCGTCGATGGCGCCGTGGAACTGGTCGTTGTTGTTCCCGGCGCTCTTGGCTCCGATGGCGACGGGCTGCCCCACCGGGTTGATGTCGTAGGTGCTGGCGAGCAGCGCGCTGCCCCGGGCTACGTTGTCGATGAGGATGGTCAGCGTGGTGCTGGTGCGCTGACACGTCACCTTGTGCCAGCTGCCGTCCGCGATACCCACGGACGCCTTGACGATGACGGCGTCCGCGCCGCCGGTGGTGCGCACCACGCAGCTCGGCTTGCCCGTCACCGCGTCGTCCAGCTGCAGCTTCCACTGCGCCGTGCTGTAGAGCCCCTTCTGCACCAGGTTGGACCCGTGGTCCGCGCTCAGCTCCGCGAGCGTCACCCGCACGCGCGCCCCAAAGGAGAACAGCGCCGTGCCCGGATTGAGCGACGCCGAGTCCGCCGCGCTGATGAAGGCCTTCGCGCACGCCGTCCCGACACAGACCGCGGGGAAGCGCACGCCCTGGCCCTCGTAGCCCGGCGTCTCCACCGTGACGGCGCCGCCATTGCTGGCCTGCGCCGTGCCCGTGTGTCCCTTGCCGCTGTCGTCCACCACGGTGGTCACCGGGTCGGACACCGATTCGAACTTGTAACGCAGCTTCTGGCTCACCGCGCCGGCCGTCACCGGCCCCAGCAGCAACACCGCGGCCAGTCCCACACGCATCGGATGGTTTCGCATGGTGCTCATCTCCCCCCGCGAGGAATCCCCGCGGCGACTACGGCACGTCCACGGCCAGCTTCTGAAGCGCGTTCTTCGCGTCCGCGTGGTCCGGCTGCAGCTGCACCGCGGCCTCGTACTCCTTCTTCGCCTCGGCCTTGCGGTTGGTGGCCTCCAGCAGCTGCGCGAGCGCGAAGTGCGGCTCTCCAGCGCCCGCGTCCACCTGCGCTGAACCCCGGAACGCCTTCTCCGCCTCCGGCAGCTTGCCCTGCCGGTACAGCGTGTGCCCCAGGTACAGCAGGCCCAGCGAGTTGCGTGGCTCCACCGCCAGCACGTCGCTCAGCACCTGGAGCGCCTTGGTCTCGTCACCGCCGCGCAGGTACAGGAAGCCGAGCTCCGCGCGGGCCTCCAGCTGCGCGGGGTCCTTCGCCACCACCGCCTCCAGCTCCGGCACCGCCAGGTCCGGCCGGCCGCGCCGCGAGTGCAGGATGCCCAGCCGCGCCAGCGCCGCCGTCTCCGCCTCCTCGCCCGCTGCGGGCGTGAGCAGCTTCTCCGCCGCCGCGTAGTCGCCCATCGCGAGCAGCAGGTCCGCCAGGCCCAGCTTCGCCGCGCGGTGCTTCGGATCCTCCTGGAGCACGGCCTCGTAAAGGGGGCGCGCCTGGGCGCCCACGTGCTTCTTCGCGTACGCCTCCGCCAGCATCAGCCGGTTGTCCACCGTGGGCTGGAGCTTCACGCAGGCCGAGTACTGCGCGATGGCGCCGTCCAGGTCGCCCTTGGCCTTGAGCGCGTCGCCGTAGCCCGCGCGCACGCCGGGCTCGTTCGGGAAGGCCTCCACCGCCGTCTTCAGCGTGGCCACCGCGTCGTCCACCTTGCCCAGCTCCAGGTACGCGCGCGCCAGACCCTGGTAGGCCTCCGTCGTCTTCTTGCCGTCGTCGGCGCTCTTCTCGATGGCCTTCTGGAACGCGGACACCGCCTGCGTCTTCTTGCCCTGCGCCAGGTACAGCTGGCCCAACTGCGTGTACGGGCCGCTCGAGCGGCGGGGCTCCAGCAGCAGCGCCTTCTCGAAGGCCTTCGTCGCCCGGGCGTTCTCCCCCAACTGGAAGCACGCGAGCCCCAGGTTGAAGTGCGCCTCCGCGTACTTCGGATCCAACGTGATGGCCTTCTGGAACGCCTCCGCCGCCTTGCGCGCGTTGCCCTGGCCGTCCAGCACGACGCCCAGGTTGTTCTGCGCGCGCGCGTGCTTCGGATCCGCCTTGAGCGCCGCCTGGTACTCCGCGAACGCGCCCGTGACGTCGTTCTCCCGCATCAGCACGACGCCCAGGTTGTAGTGCGCCTCCGCGTCGCTGTCCTTCTGGCGGATGGCCTCGCGCAGCGTCTCCTTCGCCTCCGCGGCCAGCCCCTTCTCCGCCAGCGCCTTGCCCAGGTTCACCCGAGCCACCTGGAGCGCGCCGTCCAGCTTCAGCGCCTCGCGGTACGCCTCGATGGCGTCGTCCGTGCGGTTCGCGCGCTGGAGCACCTCGCCCAGGTTGAAGCGCAGCTCCGCGTCCTTGGGCGACAGCTCCGTCGCCACGGAGTACTGGGTAATCGCCTCGTCCGTGTCGTCCTGGATGCGCGCCAGCAGGCCGCGCTCCGAGCGCAGCGTGGCCTCCTCTGGGAAGGCCGCCAGCGCCGCGTCCAGCACCGCCTTGGCCTTGGGCACGTCACCGGACAGCCGCAGCGCCCGCGCCAGCGCGACCTTCGCGGGGACGCCGTCCGGCGTGAGCCCGACGAGCTTCGTCAGCGGAGCCACCGCGCGGCGCGCCTGGTTCTGCGACAGGAAGGCCGTGCCCAGCTTGTAGAGCGCGTCCGGGTCGTCCGGGAGCTTGTCCGCGCGCGCAGCGGGCTTCTCCGGCGGAGGTGCCTCCGGAGCGGGAGCCTGGGCCGTCAACAACTGGAGGAGAAGGACTCCGGCTTTCGTCATCAC
This sequence comes from Corallococcus sp. AB011P, assembly GCF_003611605.1. Taxonomy (NCBI): domain Bacteria; kingdom Pseudomonadati; phylum Myxococcota; class Myxococcia; order Myxococcales; family Myxococcaceae; genus Corallococcus; species Corallococcus sp. AB011P. The sequence goes on along the minus strand of NZ_RAVX01000002.1, from coordinate 124,194 downwards.
AGGTTCTCCACGTACGGGCTGGCGCGCGCGTCGAAGGTCTTCTTGGCCAGGGCGGCCTTCTTCGCCTCCCACGCCTCCTTCGCCGCCTGCGCTTCCTTCGTGTCCCCCCCGAGGTTCGCGCGCTCTTCCTTCACGGCGGCCTCGCACTCGGACACCTGCTCCTCGAAATCCTTCGGCTCCAGGCGCTCACTGCCCTGCACCTTCGCCTTGCGCGCCGACGTCAGCCGCGCCAGCTCGAAGCGGGCGAACGCGCAGCGCAGGGACAGCTTCTCCACCTCGCGCAGCCCCACGTTGAGGCGCTGGTGCGCGCGCAGGTACTCCACGCGGGCCTCGGACTCCGCGATGGCCAGCTGCGCCACCTCGCGGGACGACGCGTCCTGCGTGCGGTCCTCCTCGTCCTCGGCGGCCTCCTGGCGGCTCTTCGCACGGCGGATGTTGTCGCGCGCGCGGTTGATTTCGTTGTCCGCCTCGTCCACCCGGTCGATGGCCAGCGCCAGGTCGTTCTCCGCCTCCAGCAGCTCGATGCGCGTCTCGTACGGCAGCTTCTTCACCAGCGCGTCCGGCACGCGCATGCCGTAGCTCGGGCCGCAGGCGGCGGTCAGGAGGGACAGGCTGAGGAGCAGGTGGCGCTTCATGGAGCGATGGCCTCGAAACGGCTGAAGATGGTCCGGCCGGAGTAGACGTCGGTGCCGTTGGTGAACGTGACGTTGAACTCGCCCGACACCCGGTCCCCGGTGTTTTTCGGAAGGGACTTCACGAAGAGGTTGCCGCGCACGAGCGGCGGAAACGGACGCACCGGTTCGTCCAGCACGCTGCGGTCCACGCTGCCCCGCTGCGAGCCGTCGTCCAGCGCCTCCGCCAGGTCGATGTCCAGCGAGCCCGCGTACTCGTTGTCCGGCAGCATGTCCGCCACCCGCGCGCTCACCTTCAACACCACGTCCTGCCCGGTGCCCTGCGTGCTGACGAAGCTCACCGCCAGCGTCCCCTCCGCCAGGGCCGCCTCCGTGCGCTGGTAGCGCAGGTCGATGAGCTCCGTCACGCTGCCCTCCAGCTTGCCGCCCTCGTCACCACACGCGGTGGCGACGAGCGCGAACAGCACCGGGGCGATGCGGCGGAAGGGCGCGCTCACTTGCATGCCTTCCATCCCGCGTCCACGTCCGGACCGTTGAGCGTGCCCATGTCCTTGAGCACGGCCAGCTCGCGGCGCGCGCCGTCCGTGTCGCCGAAGCGGCAGCGCAGCGCGGCCAGGTTGAGGCGGGCCTTGTCGTAGGTGGGGTCCGCCTCCAGCGCCTTGGCGTACGCCTCCCGAGCGCCCATGGCATCCCCCAGGTTGAGCATGGCCCAGCCCAGCGCCGCGTGCGCGGACGCGCGCGTGTCCTGCAGCTCCGTCACGCGCCCGAAGGTCAGCTGCGCCATGCCGTACTGGTGCGCGTCCAGGTAGCCCATGCCCAGGGCCTCCAGCGCCTCCGCGGTGAGCACCCGCTCCGCCTTCTTGCGCAGGTCCTCCAGCGCCGCGGGCTGCGTGGGCGCGGCCGGCTGCGGCACCGGCAGCGCGGCCACGTCCGTGCGGTTGCGGCAGCCCACCACCGCCGCGTTGAAGACCTCCAGCGACTCCGCGCGGGACAGGCAGGCCTTGAAGGCCTCGTCGGAGCGGGCCTTGAGCGGCCCCACCTGCTGCTTCACCGCGTCCTGGAACTGCTTCGTCTCCGCGGCGGACAGCCCGCCGGGCACCGGCGTCTGGTCCACCACGTCCGCGATGTGGCCGTACGCCAGGGCAATCTTCCACAGCGACGCCACCGCCCACTCCGGATACCCGAGCGACGCGGCCTGCGTGTACACGCCCTCCATGGCCTGGAGCGCGGCGACCTTCTCCTCCACCTTGTCCGCCGGCAGGTCCTTGTAGCCGCGGTAGAGGATTTCGCCCAGGTACCAGAGCCCCTTGGCCGCTTCCTCCGTCTGGCCGTTGGGGCCCTGCACCGCGGCGGTGAGGGTGGAGATGAGCGCGTCCGGCGGAGCGGTGGGCGCGGTGGTGGCCTGCACCTCCGCGAGCACCGCCGCGGCGGCCACGTTGTTCTTGTCCAGCTTGAGCGCGGTCTCCGCCGCCGTCTTCGCGCGCGCGTAGTCCTTCTGCTTCAGGCGCGTCTCGGCGAGCAGCGACAGCACCTCGCCCTTGCGCGCGCCCGCGGCCTCCGACGCCGTCTCCAGGTTGCGGGACGCTTCCTTGTACTCACCCAGCGCGATGCGCAGGCGGGCGCCGGCCATCCATCCGTCCACCGACGCCAGGTCGCCCGTCAGCTTCTGGCCCACCTGTTCGAACCAGCCGGCCGCCTCGTTGAAGGCCGCCGCTTCCGCCGCGTGCCGGCCCAGCGTCAGCAGCACGTCCGACAGGTACTGGCTCTTGGGGTAGGACTGCACCAGCTTCGCGCCCAGCTCGCGCTCGCGCGGCAGGTCGCGCTTCTCGCGCGCGGCGGTGAACGCGCCGTAGAGCGCCTTCTCGCCGATGTCGCTGTTCTTGTTCTCGTCCGCGACCTTCATCAGGCCTTCGATGACGTCGCCCGTCTCCTGCGCGCTCTGCAGGGCCAGCTCGTCCAGGGCCTCGGCCTTGCTCTGCGTGAGGATCTTCTGCACCTCACCGCGGAAGTTGGACGGCAGCGAGGACGCGAGGAACTTGCGGCCCGTCTCGTCCAGCTTCTTGAAGTCGTTCACCTGCCTGAGGCTGTCCAGGGCCAGGTTGCCCGCCACCGGCGCGTCCTTGTACTGCGGGTGCGCCAGCGCGAACGCGGTGAACAGCTCCGCCGCCTTCGGGTACTCGCCGTCCTCGTAGTAGGCGCGCGCGATGTTGAACTTCACGTCCAGCACGTGCGGGCTCTGCGGGTAGCGCGACACGTAGTTCGCGCCCAGGAGCTTCAGCGCCTGCCGCGCGTCGGCCACTTCAAAGGCGTTGCGCTTCTGCGCCTCCTCCGGCTTGAGCGTGGAGAAGTGGGCCAGGAGCGCGCCGTACATGGCGGTGTCCACGGACTTGCCGTCCTTGGCCTTCTCCTCGTAGCGGGCCAGCTCCTCGAACTGGCGCGCGGCCTCTGGGAACTCCTTGGCGGCGAAGAGCGCGTCCGCGCGGTTCTTCATGATGGGCCGCACGTACTGGTCCGGCCGGAACAGCCCCAGGTACTCGCGGTAGGCGGCCGCGGCCTTCACGTACAGGTCCCGCGAGTCCGCCTTCTGCGCGGCCAGGTGCACCTGCGTGGCCAGGTCGCGCGCCATCTCCTCCGTCTCCGCGAGCTGCTTCTTGCGGTCGGACTCCGTCATCTCCGGGTCCGTCTTGCTCTGCACCGCGGCGCGCACGAGGAAGCGGATGTCCTCCGGCTCCGGCATCACCTTGCCCTTGGCGGCCTTGAGCGAGTCGTACAGCTTCTGACCGCGCTCCAGGTCCATCTCAGGGTCGGGCTGCACTTCCATCAGCTTGCGCAGCGTGGGGATGGCCCACTCGTACTGCTGCTTGATGAAGTAGCGGTTGCCCAGCTTGTCCAGCGCGAGCGCGTACGTGGCGCGGCCTTCGCTGAGCTTCTCGAAGTAGTTGAGCGCGCCCTTGGGGGGCTTGGCCTCCGTGTAGCTGTAGACCAGGTCCAGCAGGGCCTCGCGCTTGACGTTGAGCGCCTTCTTCACGTCCACGCCGGGCAGGGGCGCGCTGGCGGCCGCCGCCTCGAAGAACGTGACGGCCTCCGCGTGCTTGGCCTGGTTCACGCGGATCCAACCCATCTTGTAGCGGGCCAGGTCGTGCACCGGCGACGGCGGCAGCTCCAGGATGGCCTGGTAGTGCTTCTCCGCCTCGACCAGTTCCGCTTTGTCGAAGAAGTGGTCACCGAGAATCTGCTCGGCTTCCAGGCGCAGCGGGCTGTTGGGGAACTTGCGCGTCAGGTCCCCCAGCGTCTTGAGCATCTCGTCGAACTGGCCCAGTTCGCGCTGCTCGTGCGCCAGGTAGAACGTCACCTGGTCCCCGTCCTTGAAGTCCGGGTACTCGCGCAGCAGGCGGTAGTACATCTGCACCGCCTTCTGCTTCATCAGGCGCGTCTCCGGGGAGACGATGGCGCCGGTAGCGCCCTCCGGCCGGGTCTCCGCCTGGAGGTAGTACACGTAGCGGCTCTTCTCGACGTAGAGCTCCGCCAGCCGGAACTGAAGGTCCGGCAGGTAGGGGGCGTTGCGGCTCTTGGAGATGAGCTTCTCCGTCTCGCCGATGGCGCGGTCCACCTTGAAGATGTCGCGCTTGAGCTTGGCGACGAGCTCCTCGCGCTCCTTCGCCTTGGAGACGATGGGGTTGGTGTTGGGCCCAACACGGCCGGGGCCGGGGGCCGCGGCCGCGAGCAGCGCGGCGGTGATGAGGCCGGTGAACGGGCCGGTCATGGGGTTTCCTCGATGCAACGGCTCTCGATGCGGACCCGGTAGGACTTGAGCTCGTCGTTCCAGTATTCGTTGTCGAACTTGAAGGCGACCTGCGCGGGCGACAGCAGCTCTTCCTCTTGCGCCGCCACCACCTGCGCGCCCTTCTTCACGCGCTCGTACAGCTTGAGGCCGACCTCGTACTCCATGAGGCGCACCTGCTCGGCGGCGCGCAAGAGCGTGTCCGCCTCCTGGCGCACGGCGTCCTGCAGCCGCGCGTCGTACACGCGCACGGCCTCCGCGTGGGACAGGTCGTAGACGCGCGTCAGGTGCCCGAAGAGCCGGTCGCCGAAGCTGCCGGCGAAGCGGCCCAGGCGCTCGCCCTCCAGGTCCAGCAGGGCCACGAACTTCGCGGCGCGCTGGGTGTTTCCGTGAGCATTGGCGGCGCGGCGCAGGCGCGCGTCCTGGCTCAGGTCCTCGCGGTTGCGCACGGACTCCAGCGAGTCCGCGTACCGGCGCGTCAGCTCCTTCGCCGCGCGCTTGGCGGGCAGGTAGTGGCACAGGTCGCGGAAGATGAGCGCGCGCAGCAGGTACTTGTCCGGCATGAACTCATCGCGGAAGGACGGCGCGTCCAGCGTGGTGAGGATGCCCAGCGACGCGCGCAGCTCGCCCAGCTTGTAGCGGGTCCACGCCTCCTCCAGGTAGAGGCTGGCGCGGCCGGGGTCCAGGTCCGGCAGCTTCACCTTGCCGTACGCTTCCAGCGCGCCGGTGAAGTCCTTCTTCTCGTAGCGCAGGCGGGCCACCGCGAGCGCCGCCTCGTTGCGCGCCTCGCGGGTGAGCTTCTCGTCCTGGGAAAGGCCGAGGAAGTCCTTCACCATCTCCTCCGGCGGATCCTTCACCTGCTTGAGCCGGGTGACGAGCAGCGCGAACTTCGCGCGGCTGGCCTCCGCGCTCGTCTCCGGCAGCTTGGAGAAGTGCGTGTTCGCCCAGCGCTCGTTGCCCACGCGCAGGTCCACCAGGCCCTGCTGGTAGTGCGCGTAGGCGCCCGTCTCGTCCGGGAGGAAGCCCAGGTCGAGCGCGCCGAAGACCTGCTCGTCGATCATCACCTCGTCGTGCGGCCGGTCCGTCAGCCCCTTCAGCGCGTCCAGCGCGCGCGGCAGCACGTTGGGGTTGGAGCGCTCACGCGCGATGCGGGCCAGGTACGTCGCGCCCGCGTGCGTGAGGCCCAGGTCGATGAGGCTCCGGGCGAGGAAGTACTGGCCCCACGCGTAGTTGTCATCCGTGCGGGGCGTGGCCTGGAGCCACGCGTACAGCGGGCCCGCGGCGTCGCGCGGCTTGCCGTCGAAGTAGGCCTTGAGCGCGTTGTCGAAGGTCTCCGGCGGCACCTTCTGCGGAGGGGGTGGAGGCGCCTCCGCGACGGCGGCCTTGGCGGGAGCGGGCGTGGCAGCAGCGGTGCCCGCGTCCGTGGGACCGGTGGTGCCCGCGTCCGTGGGAGCGCCAGCGGCCTTCGCGGCGGCGGCCGGTGGAGGTGGCATGGGCAGCGTGCCCGCGTCCGGTGCCGCATGGGCGACCGTCGGGGACACGAGGAGCGCGGCGCTGGCGAGCGCGGCGACGATGAGCGGGCGGGACGTCATTCCGTGGCGCCGAAGTTGAAGGCCGTCCCAATCTGCACGGTGGGCACGTTGATGATGCGCGCCGCGCCCGCGAAGACGGTGTTGTTGGTGACGTCCAGCCGGAAGGACACGTTCTGGCTGGAGAACATGCGCACGCCCAGGCCCAGGTTGACGGCGGGACGGAAGCCGTCGCTGCGGTCCACCTTCACCACCGTGCCGCCGGCGAGCAGGAAGACCTCGAAGTGGATGACGTTGGAGTTGAGGAAGGACGTCTTGCCGTACAGCGGGCTCCACATGAGGTCGGAGCCCACCATCCACTGCACCTGGTCCTCGAAGGCGGTGGCGGTGGGGGCGGCGTCGAAGTCCCGCTCCAACTGTCGGCGCAGGCTGGTCTGCACGTTGTAGCTGTACGTGCCGCGGCCCACCTGCCACGCGACGCTGTCGCTGAAGTGGTACGTGTAACCGACGGTGCCGATGAGCCCCTTGTAGAAGGCATCCGCGGGCAGCACGCCCACGCCGAGCGAGAGCTCGTGGTGCATGCGGTAGAGCCGGTCCTGCACCGCGGAGACGGTGCCGGGGTTCTCGAGTTCCTCGGCCTGGGCGCGCGCGAGGCCGGGCACCAGGCACAGGAGGGAGAGCAGGAGGAATCGCACGGGGACTTTTTCCTGTCAGGAGGCGGGGGACGACGTGGGGTGGGGGGAGCGCCCCCGCGTCAGTAGCCGACCGAGTTGAAGAGGAACGGATACGTGATGATGACTTGGCCGCCCTTGGGAGCTGGGAACTGCCAGCCCTTCAGGCTGCTGAGGATGCACGCCTCGACGGAGGCGTTGCGGAGGGTGGAGGACTTCGTCTTGGCGGAGGCGACGCGGCCGTTGAGCCCGATGGCCCACTCCAGCACCACCTTGCCGGCGAGGCCGGGGTCCTTGAGCAGCGCGCGCTCGTAGCAGCCGTGCACCTCATTGAGGTGGCTGTTGATGACCTTGGCCACGGCTTCGCGGTCCACGGTGCCCTGGGTGGAGGAGATGCTGCGCGCGGTGGCGCGCGTGACGGTGCCGCCCACCGCGCCCTTGCCCACGCCGCCCGCGCCCAGCGCGCCAATGCCGCCGCCGCCCTTGCCGCGCAGCAGCTCCGCGCCCAGGGTGGCGCCGCCGCCCTTGCCGCCGCCGCCCAGTCCGAAGGTGCCCAGGCCCGCGTTGGCGATGGGGGCCTTGCCGATGAGGCCCGCGAGTTTGTAGTTGGTCTGCTTGGCGTTCTTGCTGCCCGGGCCGCTGCCCAGCTTGTCCACGGCGGCCAGCAGGTCGTTGGTGGCGGGGCCCGCGGCGGACAGCTTCGCGAGCGCCTTGAGGGCCTTGCTCTCAGGCGCGGCGGCCACGGCCTTGGGGACCTGCACTTCCTTCACGGGCTTGGGAGGAGCCTTCTCCGCGACGACGGGCTTCTCCTTCGCGGGCTCCTTCTTCTTGAGGGTCTCGAGCTTCTTCTTGGCCTCTTCCTTCTTCTTGGGCTCGGGGGCGATGAGGCGCAGCGCGACGGGCGGCAGGTTCTTCTGGGTGAAGTCCGCGGTCGCGGGGCCTTGAGGCCGGGTGGCGATGAACCAGCCCAGGCCGCCGCCGAAGATGGCGAGGAAGAAGAGGGTGAGCCAGGGCAGGCCCTTGAGCGGGTTGACGAAGATGCGCTCGGGGGCGGGGGCCGCGTAGGCGACGAGCGACATCTTGCCCTGGGTGAGGCGGGCGGCGGCGCCGTCGCGCAGGGTGACGAAGCGGCGGCTGCCGTCGGACTCGAGCGCGGCGGTGGTGACGGGGGCGAAGTGGCCGTCGCTGTGCGCCTTCTCCACGTCTGTGCCGGGGGGCACGAAGAGGCGGTAGTTGCCGTTGACGGACTCGGCGAGGGTGAAGTCGTCACCTTCCGGGAGGGTGAAGCCCCACAGTGGCATGGGGGCCAGCTCGTCAACGGCGGCCTTCACGGGCTTCTTCGCGTCCGGGACGAAGCGGCGCGCGTCGCGGCGCACGGCGCCCCAGTACAGCTCCAGGTAGAGCTGGGCCGCGCCCTTGCCCGGGCCGATCTTCGGCGCGTGCGTGGGGCGGCTGGCCGGGGCCTTGTCGAGGACGAGGGGGCCGGAGGTGGGCGCGGCGACGTCCGTGTCCAGGTCCGCGAGCAGGTCGTCCACGGCGAGCAGGCTGGGCATGACCTCCGACGGAGGACGGCGCCGCGCGGAGGGGACGGTGCCCGCGGGAACGGCGGGAGCGGGAGCCGGCTTCGACGCCGCGGGCTGAGCGTGCGCGGCCTGTTGCGCATGAGCCGCCTTCGCGGCCTGCTGAGCCTGTTGCTGCGCGAGAGCGGCCTGCTGGGCCTGTTGCTGCGCGAGAGCGGCCTGCTGCTGTGCGTACGCGGCCTGCTGCGCCTGCTGTTGTGCCAGCGTGGCCTGCTGAGCCTGCTGCTGTGCGTACGCGGCTTGCTGCGCCTGCTGTTGTGCGTACGCGGCTTGCTGCGCCTGCTGTTGTGCCAGCGCGGCCTGCTGAGCCTGCTGCTGGGCGTAGGCGGCCTGCTGGGCCTGCTGCTGCGCGAGCGCGGCTTGTTGCTGCGCGTGTGCGGCCTGCTGGGCCTGCGCGGCTCGCTGAGCCTGCTGCTGGGCGTAGGCGGCCTGCTGCGCCTGCTGTTGCGCCAGCGCGGCCTGCTGCTGCGCGTAGGCGGCTTGTTGCGCCTGCTGTTGGGCGAGCGCGGCCTGCTGAGCCTGTTGCTGCGCGGCGTGCTGAGGCGCGAAGCCATTCGCGGGCCCGAACGCGTGCGTCGCCCCGTTGCCTCCGTTCAGGGGCGCGGCGGGCGGAGCCCCCGCACCTCCGAGGAGCGCGGCGACCTCGGGCGGCGGCTGCGGCTTGGACTCGACGGGACGCTGGTTGAGGATCCGCGTCTTCAGGACGAACGGACCGCACAGCACCTCGTCCACGGAGCGGATCTCACAGGCGGTGACCTGGTGCCCGTTGACGAAGACGCCGCTGGCGCCGCCGCCCGCGTCCTGGATCGCGGTGCGGCCGTTCTGGAAGTACAGCAACGCATGGCGCGGCGACACGGACGCGTCGTCCAGCCGCAGGTCCGACGACGCATCGGAGCCGAGCGCGTAGGTGCCGGGGACGAAGACCTCCGTCCCCACCAGGAGGCCGTCGCGGAGGATGACGACTTGCAGGACGCTGGGCTGGCCGCTCAACGGTGACGCTCCCTTCGAGGGGTGATGGGCGGTACGGCCCTACTGATCGTAGACGGTGGCGAGCGTCTCCGAGCGGAAGCTGTCGCGCTCGCGGAGCATCGACCGCGTCTTCAATTCCTTGCGGTCATACAGGTACACGGCGCCGGACTTGTTCGTCTGGCCCTGGATGAGCCGGTCGTCGAAGTCGATGCGCGACGGGCCGCGCTGCGGCGGCGCGGACGACGCGGCGGCCGAGGCATCCCCCGTCACAGGGTCCGTGACGGCGGTGCTCGACTTCGTCTCGATGCGCGGGGGCGCCTTGCTCGAGCCCTTCTTGGCCTTGGGTGCCTTCGCGGCCTTCGTCTTGGAGGCGCGTGCACGCCCCTGGGCCCAGGCATCGTTCGCGGGGGAGAGGGGACCGAAGCCGAGCACGCTGGCGACGGCACAGAAGAGGAGGAAACGTCGCATCATCAACAGGTTAAGCGATGCGAGCCCCGACCTGTCAACGCACACTCCAGCCCCATGGCATGGCCTGTGGCGATCAGGTGTGGGGGGCAGTCCACCTCACCTGGGGCGGACTCTCCACGACTCGTCCTTCTTCGTGCCGGTACGCTGGAAACGTCCCGTGGGGTTCCCTCCGAGCGGCGCCTCCCCAGCATGCGAGCAGACGTGGCACGAAGTCATCGTGACACGGTGGGCGGATGGAGGATGCTCGCGCGCGGGAGGCATGCCCACGCGTGATAGGTGTCACTCGCAATCGGGGATGGATCGCGGCCGTGCTCGGAGCCTTGGTGCTCCTGGGCCTCGGGGTCTTCGTATTGAAGCCCCCGAGCAGCCCCGCGCCAACGCCCGCGCCGGCGCCGTCCGCCGCTCCCGCTGAACCGCGCCCCATCCTCCAGGCGGTGGGCCCGAAGCTGACCAGCAACCAGACCTCGCAGCCGCTCGCCCTGTACGGAGAGAACCTGGTGCCGGGCCTGCGGCTGGTGCTCGGCGCGCCCCTGTCGCGGGAGGTGCCGCTCACGGTGGTGGACGCGCGCCATGGCTACGCGAGGCTCCCCCCCGACCTCAAGCTCCCCGAGGGCACCTTCCAGACGGACGTGCAGCTGTCGCTCGCCGCGACCGGTCCCCGGCCCACGGGCACCGCGCGGCTCACCCTGGTCAACGACGCGGCCTTCCCGGACCTGATGGCGATGGCGCTGTCCCCGGACGGGCGCACGCTCTTCGTCGCGTCGCCGCCCACGGACACGGTGTTCGCGCTGGACGTGGAGTCCGGCCGCGTGGAGGCGATGGCGGTGGGGGACGGGCCGTCCGCGCTGGCGACCTGGAAGGACGCCAGCGGCCATCCCTGGTTGGGCGTGGCCCACCAGTACGGCGCGGAGCTCTGGCTGTACGCGCTGGACGCGCCGGAGCGGAAGGCCCGGGTCGTCCCCGCGCCCCCGGGTGTGTGGGGCCTGGAGGTGGACGGGGCGAAGGGCGTGGCCTTCGTCGCCGAGCACCACCGCGACACGGTGCACGCGCTCGCGCTGGAGGATGGCCGGGAGAAGTGGAGCGCGGCCGTGGATCCGAACCCGCGCGCGATGGCGCGGTGGAACGGACTGCTCGCGGTGGGCAGCCTCCAGACGGGGCAGGTGGTGCTGCTTCGCCAGGACGACGGCCGGGAGCTGGCGCCGGTGGTGCCGAAGCCCGGCGTCCCCATCATTGGAGGCACCACGGAGGCCTTCTCCGCGCAGGTGATGGGTGGCAAGGCGCCGCGAGCCCTGGTCGCGAGCGACCGCCTGAAGCGCCTCTTCATGTCGAGCCTGGGGCCGAACGTGGGGCCCAACGCCCAGCGCATGGAGGTGAGCGCGAACAGCGGCGTCGCGGTGCTGGACCTGGACCGGCAAGAGGTGGTGCGGCACCGGGGCTTCGGCGCGGGCGTGACGGAGGGGCTGGCGCTGGATGACCGCGCCGGGCTGCTCTACGCGGCGGATGTGGGTCTGGGCCAGGTGCGGGTGCTGGACGCGAAGGCGCTGGTGAAGGGCGACGCGGCCGCGCGCGAGGCGGTGCTCCAGACGCTGCCGGTGCTTGCGCCAGAGGGCACGCCGTGGATCCGCCCCGTGGAGGACCTGGGCACGAAGGGCAGGGCGGGGCTGGAGCTGCACTCCGGGCCGCGCTCGCTGGCGCTGTCCCCGGACGGACGCACGCTCTACGTGCTCAACCGCTTCACGGGCACGGTGGCGGTGGTGGACGTGAGCGAGGCGCGCGCGGGAAAAGCGCGCGTGACGCGGCAGTGGCCGGTGGTGGACGTGCGCTCGCGCGAGCAGCGCCGGCTGGGGCAGGTGCTCTACTTCGCCGACGTGGGGCGCACGGGCATGAGCTGCGACGCGTGCCACATCGAAGGGCACACCGGCGGCGTTTTCTTCGAAAAGACGCGCCCCATGCGCATCTACCGGTCCACGACGGCCCTGGGCAGCCGGGACACGCCGCCCTACTTCACGCCCGCGAGCACGCGCAGCCTCGCGGAGACGGCGGAGACGGTGGGTGGGCGTAACCGCTACCACAACCCGGATCCGTCGCCGTCGGAGGTGGAGGCGCTGGCGCTCTACACCTCGCTGCTGCCCACCGCGCCCAACCCCTACCGAGGAGAGGACGGCGCGCCGCTGGAGACCGTCACGCTGCCGGACGGCAGGACCGGCCATCCGGTGAAGGGCCTGGCATTGTTCGAAGGGAAGGCCCGGTGTCTGGCCTGCCATCCCGCGCCCCTCTTCACGCTGGACCAGGACCCCTCGACGCGGGGCCAGTACCAGGACGTCGGCACGCCCATCGCGCTACCGCTGCGGCTGGATCAGCAGCAACTGGTGACGGGAGCGGCGCCGCCCTCACTGGTGGGCACCTGGGACGTGTGGCCCCTCCTGACGAGCGCCACGGCGGGCTACGCGGTGCAGGAGGACCGGCTCGTGGTGGGCTCGCGCTTCCCGCTGCGCACGCTGCTGGAGACTCCAGGCCTGAACCACGGCGCCGCGCAGGAACTCACCGCCGAGGAGCGCGACGACCTGCTCGCATACCTGCTCACGCTGTGAGTAGAGTTGGCGCGTGCCGCGATTGCTATCACTGGCAGTCTTCATCAGCGCGCTAGCTCTGCATTGGGCGTGTGCCGCGGCTCAAGCTCCTGGCACACCGAGGCCCGGTGCCGACGCTCAGGCCGCCACCTGCCCGAAACATGAACCGGCGTCCGCGCGGGTGGAGTTCCAGCACGCAGGCTTCGACGGACAGACCCTGTCAGGGCGCCTGTTGCTGGGGACCTCAAGTGGAAGCCTGTGTCTGGACCGGCGTCTCATTGAGAGCCACACGCTGACCGTGGAGCGGGTCCTGGACTGTGCCAGCGGGCAGCCCCTGCCGTTCCTCGTCGTCGACGTCCGGACGCCACCGCGCCGGGAAGAGGACATTCTCCTCCTCGAGCCAGGCCAATGGTACGGGCGGGATGTAGTCGTCCCGCTCTTCCCCCAGTCCGCGACCGGGCAGCCCGGACCTGATTGTGTCGACGTGGAACTGTCCGTCCACGCACTGGATGCCGCCAACATCGCGAAGCCGAGGCTGCGCGTGACGCGTGTCCCGGCTCCCGAGTCAGAAGCTCCTCCCGCTGACGGCACTGCTCGGGAGCCGTCACCCACGCCCTAACGCGCGGGATTGGAGTGGAAGGGCATCAGCACCGCGGCGCGGACCCGGGTGGCCAGCGCCTCGGAGAGCAGCGGCCACCCGAACGCCGCGAACGTGAGCACGGCCATCATCCCGCTGAACATCCACAGCCCCATCATCACCGCGATGCCCAGGTGCAGGCCCAGCGTCAGCGCCACCCAGAGCCCCCGCGTGCGCCGGGGCCAGACGCAGAACGCGTAGCCCACCTCCACCACCAGCGTGCCCCACGTGGCCAGCTTCACCAGCCACGGCACCACCGCGAGCCACGCGAAGTCGAACTGGCCGTACTGCGGCTGCATCAGCACCTCCCAGAGCGCAGTTCCGTTCCGCCACACGGGCCCCAGCAGCTTCTCCAGGCCCGTGGTCAGGTAGATGAGACACAGGTGCACCTGCAACACGCGCAGCGACAGCGTCGCCAGCGCGGACGGCGCGCCGGACAGCCTCCCCGCCCGCACGTCCAGGGAGTACGCCGTGCCCACCGGCATCACCGCGCAATAGAACAGACTGATGTGCGCGAAGGTCTCCACGCCGTAGGAGAAGAAGCTGATGCTGTTGAGCAGCACCGTGTGGAGGATCCAGGCCACCACCGCCGACAGCCGCGTGTGCAGGCCCAGCAGGAGCCCCAGCAGCGCCACCACATAGACGAACGTCAGGCCCTGGATGATGGCCGCCTGCGAGAAGCCCAGCGGCGCCAGCGCGGCCACCACCGCGCCCACCCGGGGCACGGACGGGGACGCCATCACCTCGGAGACGCTCCAGGGCACCCAGCCCCGGTTGCCCAACAGCTCCGGCAGGCTCTCCGACAGGCTCCACGCCTGGATGAGCAGCAGCGCCGCCACGCCGATGCGGAACACGCCCAACGGCTGCGGAGAAGAAGGCTCGCCGACGAACGCCGCCAGCCTGGCCCCCACCGCGGACCTCCAGGTCTGGGCGCTCATGGCGTCACCTCCCCCGTGGACACGGCCGCGGGCACGCGCCGCTGGAACTCCGCGCGGTAGGCCTCCGTCCAGAGGGGGCGTGCCCCCTGGAGGTGCGCCTCCATGCCGGGCAGCTGGAGCGACTCCACGCGCACCGTGACGGAGCGCGCGTCCGGGTGCCGGCCGAACATCGCCGCCGCCCACGCGCGGGCCAGCGCGTCCCGGCTCTCCTCCAGGTTGAAGCGCAGGTTCATGGAATGGATGCGCACGTTCACGGCGCCATTGTCGGACCGGAAGTCGTCATGCAGCGGTTCGCCGGACGCACCTTCCAGGTCGAAGGAGACACGCACCGCCGGGCTCACCCCGGGGGCGAAGAAGCTGAAGCCACTGCTCGACCCCGTCCAATGTCCATAGGCCTGGGCCCAGGGCCTCGTGGTGTCCGTCAGCGGGAGCAAGGGCACGTGCAGCGCGCCACGGGCCACCATCAACAGGTGCAGCACGGCCAGGCCGGTCAACAACCCGTGCCGGGGAGTCAACGTGTGTCGCATGGGGGCTCCAGACCGAGCGCCGGAGGGGGCACCTCCGGCGTCGGGTCCGTCTTGAATGAACCGCTACTTCGTTTCAGGGGGTTGTGACGTCAGCCGGCGTCAGTTGCAGTTGCCGGAGATGCTGCCGCCACCGATGAAGATGCCCAGCAGGTTGCCCGTGGTGTTGCCCAGGATGTTGCCGCCACCCAGGATGTTGCTGAGGATGCCGCAGTTGCCGTTGCCGCTGCCCGAGCCACCGGCCAGGGGGCCCGTCTTCGACACCAGCACGACCTCCTCCATCGACACCGCCATGCGCGGGTCGTGGCTCTTCACCTCGCGGTTGTGAGCCATCGCGCCCGTCGCACCCAGCGCCAGCACGAACATCGCCACGGTCCCGCCCAGCTTCATGTGCGTCTTCTTCATGGTCTTGCTCCTTGGGGATTGGACAGCACGGGCAATGTCTTTCCCCTCCCCGAAATCGGAACCATCCCGGTAAGACCAGGATTCTGTTGAGGGCTGATTCCAGGCGGGATGTGGACATTCCAGCCTGGTTGGCGGCGAGCTTTTCTCCGCCGGCGCGAAAAGGCGGGAGTGGTGTCGGGGGCTTCACGTGGATCCGGCACGCGGGTCGCTTGCGTTGGAAGGGGGGGCTGAGGTCTACAATCCAACGAATGCGTTCCTCCCCCCGGGTCGCCTGGCTCCTGCTTCCAACGTTGTGGCTGTCGTGCACCGACGCGGGGCTCTATTCGATTGATGACCGCGCGGGCGGCACACGGGACCGCGCCAACTTCGAGGGCGACCTCTGCGTCCCCGAGGCCACCGGCGACGCGTTCCCCGTGAAGGTCGTCTTCGCGCTCCAGGGCGGCACGGGCGTGGAGCCGGAGGTGGTGGGCTCCGCGGTGGACGGGCTCACCACGCTCACCTCGCGCTTCACCGGCCCGCAGGTGCGCTTCGGGCTCGTGGCCTTCCACTCGGTGGCCACCGGCCTGCAAGGCAGCTTCACGGACGCCGCCTCCTTCCAGACCGTCCTGCCGCGCTACGCCAGCTACCAGCAGGATGGCCCCATCAGCATCCGCTCCGCGCTGCGGCTGTCCAAGAGCCTGATGTCCGGCGAGATGCAGTCCTCCTGCAAGGGGGAGGTCGCGCGCTCGCGCTACGTGGTCGCGCCCGTCATCCGCAGCTCCGACGTGAGCTGTGACAACCCGGCCTTCAACATCGGCATCGACAGCCGCTGCACCGCGCTGGCCCAGGCCGCCGGCTGCAACGCGACCCCGGAAGACCAGGCCCGGTGCAACGCTTCGTGCAGCCAGTGCGAACTGACCGCCGTGGTGGGCGAGCTCAAGGGCCTGGTGGAGCAGCTGGGCGCGGGCGACGTCAGCGTCCAGCCCATCTACGTCCGCGATGCCACGCCCGACCCCGTCACGCGGTTGCAGGTGGCCGCCATCGCCAACGCGGGCGGCAGCGCGCCCGTGGAGACCGACTGGCAGGGCCTGCCCAACGCGCTCGCGCGGCTGGACTACGGCGCGCTGGACAACTCGCTCAAGCTCAAGCGCTTCCTCGCCTTCAACCGCAACGTGCAGGTGCGCAACGGCCAGATGCTCATCGACAGCGACGGTGACGGCGTGGCGGACGACGACGAGCGCGCCATGGGCCTGGACCCCACCGTCCCCGACACCGACCAGGACGGGCTCATGGACGGCGTGGAGCTGCGCATGGGCCTGGACCCGCTCGCCGTGGACATCATCAACGGCTGCAGCGTGGTGCAGGACACGGACGGCGACCGGCTCAACGACTGCGAGGAGCGCGTGCTGGGCAGCGACCCCTGCGTGGGCGACACCGACGGTGACGGCCTGCCGGACCTGGTGGAGGCCCTGTCCCAGACGAACCCGCTCATCGCCGAGGACCTGCTCGACACCGACCGCGACGGCATCTCCAACGTGGCGGAGGTGGAGGCCCACGGCGACCCGCTCAGCGCCGACCTCGACTTCCACCGTGAGCGCGGCTACGGCTACTCCATCGTCCCGCTGCCCCCCACCGCCACCAACGACCGCGCCTGCTACCGCACCCGCGTGGAGAACGTCTCCCTGGTCCCCACCCTGGAGCGCCCCCACCCGCTGATTCCCGGCGAGGTGATCTCCGCCGGCACCAACGAGGTCTACCTCTACCTCCAGGTGGGCCGGGACAATGATCCGCGCGGCGCCGGTGTGGGTTCGCTCTTCATCCAGGAAATCCAGTACGACCCCGACACGGGCCGCACCCCCGCCGGGATGGTTCCCCTCGTCTCCGACGACTTCATCGTGAGCAACTGAGCCGGCCCGCTGGCGTGGGGTGTTCCCCACAGTCTGAATGGGGTGTCCCCCCCACACCCTTCCTGTAGCAGGCTCTTTCGAACGCGCAACCCCTTGAAGTTCCTCACCCTGAAACTCCTACAGACGCGGGATCGCCTCTTGCTAGGGGCAGGGGTTGTGAAAGGAGTCACCATGACTATCGGTCGCATTGCCCCCATGTTGGCGCTCGGAGCCTTCCTGGTGCTGAGCCCCCGCACCGTGCAGGCCCAGGAGCAGAACCCGGACAACCCGGAGTGCCTCGGAGATGAGTGCGGCAGGCCCAAGGAGGAGGGCGGCGGCTGCGGTTGCGGCTGCGGCTGTTCCGTCTGGGTGGCGTACACGGACGACGGCAAGACGCTGTCGTACACGGACGACGCGGACGGCGACGGCAAGGCGGACGACAAGGACAACTGCCCGTTCTCGTCCAACCGCGACCAGGACGACACGGCGGACAGGGACGGCGTCGGCACCGCCTGTGACAACTGCCCCGCGGTGTCCAACGCCAACCAGCTGGACGGCGACGGCGACGGCATTGGCGACGCGTGTGACGACGACGACGACGGCGACAAGGTCCTGGATACCGTCGACAACTGCCCCACCATCCCCAACGCCAACCAGGCGGACAACGACAAGGATGGCATCGGCGACGTCTGTGACGACAACGATGACAACGACCTCTGGCCGGACGGCGAGGACAACTGCCCGCTCATCGCGAACGACGACCAGGCGCTGCCGGCGGACGTGAGCCTGTGCCGCGTGGACGCGGACGGCGACAACGTCTCCGACAACCTGGACAACTGCCCTGGCCTGTCCAACCCGGACCAGAAGGACACGGACGCGGACGGCATCGGCGACAAGTGCGATCCGGACATCGACAACGACTCCGTGCTCAACACCGTGGACAACTGCCCCGCGGTGGCCAACCGCGACCAGGCGGATGACGACGGCGACGGCCTGGGTGACGCGTGCGACACGCGCTACTGCGTGGTGCTCAACAAGGACAACCCCAACGACTGCCTCGACCCGAAGTCGCCCTTCAGCGTGGGCACCGGCGGCAGCATCAGCGTGGAGAAGACGGGCATGGCGGTGCGCCCGCCCCTGTTCGCCAACCGCAACGGCGCGGCCATCGAGTACACGTGGACGGTGGTGAAGCGTCCCTCCGGCTCCACCGCGGTGGTGGAGAACCCCAAGGGCGCCGTCACCTACAGCCGCCACTGGGAGTACCAGTACGTGGACGGCAGCGTGCCCAACTTCAACCCGGACAAGGAAGGTGAGTACGAGCTGCAGGTGTCCACGCGCCTGGCCTTCGCGGACCGCGTGTTCCCCAATGAGCGCGCCTCCGTGTCCAGCCTCTTCGTGAAGGTGGGCGAGCAGGACTCCGACGGCGGTGGCTGCACCTCGCTGCCCGCGGGCGGCAGCGCCGCGGCCCTGGGTGCCGGCGTGCTCGGCCTGCTCCTGCGCCGCCGCAAGAAGGCGTAACCAAGGATGTTCCCCGTGCCAGGAGGTCCGCATCGCATGCGCCGTCTGCTCGTCGTTCCGTTTCTTGCGACCGGCCTCCTGGTCCTGGGTGTGCTGTCCTGTTCAGACACGCTCCTGGAGCCGCGCGCCCAGGAGCAGTCCCAGCTGGATGACCGGCTGACGCTCACCGGCCGGGTGTGCACGCGCCCGGCGAACCCCACCGGCTTCCCGGTGAAGGTGGTGCTCGTCGTGGACGAGTCCGGCAGCATGTGTGTGTCGGATCCGCCGGGCTCGCAGGAGGGCAGCGGCTTCTGCGAGCGCGCGGAGGTGCAGGCCATCATCCCGCCGGGCGTGACGGAGCCCGCGCGCGTGCGCGCCCTGAAGAACGTGGTGAATGGCTTCCGGCGCATCAACGCCGCGGGCCAGGGCAACATCAGCATCGCCATTGCCCCGTTCGAAACGAACGTGAAGAACACCTGGCCGCCGGCCTCCACGGGGGACCGCTTCGCGCCGCCGGGCAACATCAACGGCTACATCGAGGGCCTGCAGTCGCAGCTGGGCAAGGGCACGGACTACCAGGGCGCGCTCAGCTACGCGTACAGCCTCATCGCCAGCGACATCGAGGCGGTGTCCCAGTCCACGCCGGAGCTGTTGCCGCGCACGCGCTACGTCGTCGTGTTCCTCACGGACGGCACGCCGTACCCGCGCTGCTCCGCCAACGACGCCCTGTCCGTCTACGCGGGGCCGGACACGCCGGACCTCACCTGGCGCGACTCCATCTCCAGCTTCTGCAACGCCACCAGCACCACCGACGCCATCACCGGCTTCGAGGTGGGCACGGACCGCAACCAGAACTACCAGCTCTTCAGCTACGTGCGCCGGCTGATGGAGCTGAAGACGCAGTACAACGTGGGCGACGTGCGCATGCACACGGTGCTGCTCTTCAACGAGGAGGCCGTGCGCGCCTGCGGCCCCATCTGCCAGGACATCTACGGCACCTACCCGGGCGTCCCGGAGGCGCAGTACCCGGCCGCGGCGAAGAAGATCGCCTCCTTCCTGCTCAAGCGCTTCGCGGAGATGGGCAACGGCGTGTACCAGGAGTTCAGCGACACGGCCGAAATCTCCGAGCTGGGCCTGGGCGCGCTGGACTACTCCTCCTTCGCGTCGCCCAACGTGATGAAGACCTTGATGGTGGAGCCCCTGAGCTCCGCGCCAGGGGATGACGGCCGCGTGCTGGACAGCGACGGCGACGGCGTCCCGGACTCGTTGGACAACAGCTTCACGCTCAAGACGAACCCCTTCACCATCGACAGTGACGGGGACTGCCTGAGCGACGGCTTCGAGTACCGGCGCCAGGACCAGGGCTTCAAGGCGGGCAACGACCTGGACGCGCGCGGCTGCAACCCGCAGTCCCCGCTGACGCCCGGCTGCACCTGCCGGGACACGGACGGTGACGGGCTGTCGCAGTTCGCAGAGGACTACCTCAAGACGCGCCAGGGCATCGTGGACAGCGACGGCGACGGCGCGCCGGACGGGCTGGAGGCGAAGTACGGCCTCAACCCGCTCCAGTCGAGCGTGTCCGGCCTGGACACGGACGGCGACGGCATCCCGGACGACGAGGAGTTGAAGGCCGGCAGCGACCCCACCCGGCGCGACCGGCCCTTCCACGACAAGTACGGCATCCAGTACGAGGTGAAGAAGGTCCCGGGCGGCACCGACACGGACGGCGTCTGCTACGACTTCACCGTGTCCAACCTCCAGCTGGTGACACCTCCGGACCGCTCCGGTGTGAAGCAGGGCTACAACCTGTTCAAGGTGTGGTTCGCGGAGGCGCCGGAGAGCGGCGTGTCCACGGACTACGGCGTCTGGCGCACCGCGTGCGCGTGGGCGCAGTACGCGCCGCCCAGCGTGCGCGTGCCGCTGGGGCCGGACCTGGCCATGGAGGACAGTGACTTCCGCCGGCCGGATCAATTGGTGGACCCCTGGAGGACCCAGGGCAGTTGCGTCGGCGTGTCGCCGTCGCAGGGAGGCGCGTCGCCGTGAGCCACGCGGGACGTTGGTTGGCGCTCACCCTGGTGGGGTTCGCCGTGGTGGTGGCCTGTTCGGACTCGTACCTCTACGACCCACGCCGCGACACGGAGGTGCCCGCGGACCGGGCCGTGGCGCTGGACGGGCGCTTCTGCACGCTGGGCGCCAATGAGGTCATCCGGCCCATCAAGATCATCGTCGCCATGGACGCCAGCCAGTCCATGCGCGTGAGCGACCCGGACGGTGTGCGCGCCACGGCGCTGGTGGACCTCATCGAGAACCTCCCGCAGGACGACGAGGTCTCCATCGCGGTGATGCTCTTCGCGGGCAGCACCACGGCGTTCCTCACGCAGGACCCCGGGCCGCCGGCGGAGGACGGCTTCGTGCAAGTGTCGCGGCTGGACGCCACCGCGAAGGCCATCCTCACGGAGAAGCTGCTCACCTTCCGCAACACGGACACGTCGCCGAACCGGGACTCGACGGACTTCGTCAAGCCGCTGTCGGACATCTACTCGCTCATCAACACGGACATCGCGCGGGCGCGGCAGCAGCCCACTGGGGGCGACGCGCTGGCGCAGGCGCGCTACTCGGTCATCTTCCTGTCGGACGGCAAGCCCACCAACAACCAGGACGACGAGCTCATCCGCGGCGACGCGGTGGTGCGCATCCGCCAACTGCGCGACCTGGTGGAGGACGTGCGCTTCAACACCGTGCACGTCTTCAACCCCGTCCAGCCCGTGCCGTCCGTGTGCGACCTGGTGGCGGAGGACGGCGGCTTTGGCGACGGCGGCTGCCCGCTGCTCATCATCAACCAGAACGCGGACCGCCTGGAGAAGATGGCCACGCTGGGCGGCGGCAACTTCCGCGACTTCCGCAACAACGAGCCCATCAACTTCCTCAACTTTCAGTTCGGCCAGGTGCGCCGCGCCTTCATCGTGAAGGACTTCGTGGCCTCCAACTTCTCCGCGCCCCCGGGCAGCCCGCTGGACGAGGCGGACACGGACGGTGACGGCCTCACCGACGCGCGCGAGTACGAGCTGGGCACGAACCCCAACCTGCGCGACACGGACGGCGACGGCTTCAGCGACGGCGTGGAGGTGTACTTCCGCGACCGCGGCGTGCAGTTCGACCCCACCCAGGAAGTGCAGCCGGACGGCGGCGGTCTGGACAAGGGCTGTCCGCCCGCGCTGCGCGGCGTGGACACCGACTGCGACGGCCTGCTGGACTGCGACGAGCAGTTCATCGGCACCAACGCCACGCTCCAGGACAGCGACGGCGACGGCGTGCCGGACGGCATGGAGTGGCGGGGCGGCACGCAGGGCTCCAGCAGCGACATGGATGAGGACCCGGACACGGACGGGCTCACCAACCGCAGCGAGGCGCGCATGCACATGCGCCCCCTGCAGGTGGACACCGCCAACCTGGCCTCGGACGCGTACCGCTACAGCATGGAGGCGGACGGCCCGGTGGATGACCAGGGCCGCCAGTGCTACCGCTTCCGCGTGGACAACGTGCTGCTGGCGCCCACCATCGCCATGATCGCCGACGGCGGCGAGGACGGGGGCGTGGACGCCGGCACCGTGCAGCGCGGCGCGGGCTACAACGACATCTACCTCTCCGTGTCCATGCTGCCCGCGGACGACCCCACCGCGCGCACGCTGGTGCGCACCTTCCGCGTGGACTCCGTGCGCTACCCGGTGGGCGGCATCAAGTCGCCTCCGGATGGTGTCATCCGCGTGAACCCCGAGGACTTCGTGGACGGCTGCCCCGGCGCCGCCCCGACCCTCTCGCCCGTCCCCTGATTTCTTCGCCTCCGGATTCCCCCATGCGCCTCCGCACCCGACTGCTCCCGCTCGCGCTCCTCCTGTTGGCCGCCTGTTCCTCCGAGGGGGACGACACGCCGGACGCTGGCACGGGCGTGGTGGAGGACCTCTGCAACAACCGCGAGGAGGCGCTGACGAACGCGGACTGCGAGCTGAAGCCCGGCGTGCCCATGGAGCGCTTCCTGGCGCTCACGGGCGACGTGAAGGCCGGTGACGAGGACTGGTACAGCGTCCGCATCCCCGCCACCGCCAACGCGCGCACGCTGGTGCACGTCACCGGCACGTACCTGGCGTCCAGCACGCCGGTGAACCTGTCCGTCTCCGTGCTGGAGAAGGACAAGAGCACCTCGCTGGTGGCGAAGTCGGACCAGCACGGCGCGGGCGCCCCGAAGCCGGTGGACATCGTGCTGCCGTACGGCACGCCGGACACGCAGCTCATCATCGTGGTGCGCGACGCGCCCACGAACCCCGCGCGCCCCAACTACGACGCGCGCAACCCCTACCGGCTCACCGTGGAGCTGTTGGAGAACCCGGACGCGAACGAGCCCAACGACGTCACGCCCACGCCCATCGCGCTCGCGGCGCAGGGGGCCGTGCAGGTGGGCACCGCGCAGGGCTACCTGGCCACGGACAACGACGTGGACCGCTTCAGCTTCCCGCTGACGGCGGGGAAGATCGCCTACGTGCGCATCACCGCGCCGGACCAGGGCTTCGCGCCCAACTACCGCCTGTCCTATGAGCTCCTGCGCCCCGGCAGCACCGACAAGGAGTCGGAGGGCAACGTGCTGCCCAAGGTGCACCCGGGCGTGATGGCCACCGCGCGCAAGGTGAAGCTGGCGGGCACCTGGGTGCTGGTGGTGAAGGGCTACCGGGGCAACAACGAGCCCGTGCCCTCGGGCGACCTGCGCCAGCCCTACGAGGTGGAGATTCGCGTGGTGGACGAGGAGGACCCGCGCGACCAGTCCGGGGACAACGACGCCTACGCGCGCGCGTACTCGAACAACCTGGGGGCGCCGGGCGCGTCCACGA
Organism: Corallococcus sp. AB011P; assembly: GCF_003611605.1. Taxonomy (NCBI): domain Bacteria; kingdom Pseudomonadati; phylum Myxococcota; class Myxococcia; order Myxococcales; family Myxococcaceae; genus Corallococcus; species Corallococcus sp. AB011P. The sequence goes on along the minus strand of NZ_RAVX01000002.1, from coordinate 101,248 downwards.
CCTTCGAGGGCCGGCTGGGCTACGTGGGCGACCGCGACTGGTTCGCGGTGAAGCTGTCGAGCCTGACGAAGCCCAGCGTGCTGCGCTACCGGCTGACGGAGCGGCCCACCACCACGCGCTTCGACCCGCTGCCCCTGCCGCTGGGCCAGCTGGCGGACCGGCAGGTGCTGGTGTTCACCACGGTGAGCACGTCCGTCACCGCGGAGCAGCGCGCCACCTGCACCAGCGACGCCACCGTGTGCCCTCGCGACACGCGCGAGCACCCCGACGCGCCGGGGCTGGTGCAGGCCTACTGCAACAACGCGGAGGCCGTGCTGTGCATCCAGTCGCTGCGCGAGGAGAGCGACCCGGCGCGCTTCCCCGGCCTGAGCAACTTCCAGGGCGCGCTGCCGGTGCCCGCGCACGGCACGGAGGTGACGTACCACTTCGCGGTGCAGGACGACGGCAACAACTGGGCGGATGACCGCGACTACCGGCTGGAGGTGTCCTGGGCGGCGGAGGACACGGATGAGGAGAACGCCTACAGCGGGGGCGTGGAGCAGCCGCGCTCCAAGACGCTCGGCGGCGTGGGCACGGGCAACCTGCCGGTGGGCAACGCCACCTTCGAGGCGAAGGGCCAGCTGACGCACGGCCACGGACGGCTGCGGAACAACGACCGCGCCACGGGCCTGGGCGTGCGCGGCCCCACGGACTACGACGCGGTGCCCTCCGACACGGACACCTTCGAGTACCAGCTCCCCGCGCTGAGCGCGCCCGAGGACGCGGCGTGGCTGGTGCAGTGGGACGTGGACAACCTGCCGGATGGCGGCACGCCGCACGGGCTGGCGCTGGATTTGACCTTCTGCGACGGCTCCGCCACGGACGGCGGCACCACCGGGTGCATGCCGGTGACGACCACCAGCACGGGCGGCGCGCTGACGCTGGCCTACAACCCGACGGCGATGCGCGCGTGGCACACCTCCGTGAGCGCGCCGCTCAGCAGCTACCAGGCGCTGTACCAGTTGGAGAAGACGGCCACCACGACGCGCGTCACGGTGTCGCCCTACACGTGCTCCTGCCTGGAGCGGCGCTTCATCCAGGGCGGCACGCTCAAGGTGGCGGTGAGCGCCACCGAGCGCACGGACTACACGCCCGTGGGCTACACGCTGCGCACCGGCTACGGCGACTACCCGCGCAGCTACAATGCGGCGGATGGCGGCTCGCCCACGTCGTGCCCGGCGCCCACGCAGGACGGTGGCACGTGGGTGGGCGGTTGCCAGTTCACCCGCTAGCGGGCCCGGGCGGGCGGCGGGGCTTCACGCCTCCGCCGCCTCCGGGGGCACCGCCGGGACTACGGCGCGATGCCCTTGCCCTTGAGCGCCAGCTCGCGCGTTTCGCCGTTGGCGGCGTTGGACTTGAGGGTGAGCGTGCCGGTGAACTCCTTCGCGGCGTTGGGCTTGAAGGCGACCTCGATGAAGGCGCGCTGGTAGGTCTCCAGCTTCAGGGGGCCGTTCTCCGGCCAGGTCTCCGGCTTCTTCATGGTGAAGACGCTGGGGCCGGAGATAGAGGCCTCGTTGAGCTCCAACGTCTGGAGGCCGCGGTTCTCGATGTAGAGCGTGTTGAAGGTCGTCGCCCCCACGTAGGTCCCAGCGGAGAACTCCGTGTCGAAGCTCAGCTCCGTACGGTCGATGAGCAACTGCGGCGTGTTCGGCAGGTCCTCGGACTCGTCTCCGCAGCCCGCCAGGGCGATGATGGTGAGGGGCAGCCACAGGTTGCGCATGCGCATGGACATCCACTCCTCGGTGAGGTTTGAAAGAATGTCTGGTGTTGTAACACGGAATGTCTCGCGACTGGCGGGCGCGGTGATGGGATTGATGCTCGTCGCATGCGGTGGCTCGCGGGATGACTTCATCGGCGCGCGCGTGCTGGATGTCTGCAAGGCGTCCTGGCCCGTGTGCAGTGAGTACGCGGGCTGCATCCTCGGGCCGGAGAGCTACTCCGAGGGCCGCTTCCCCGGCCGCGGGCAGGTGCTGGTGCGCGTGCCGGAGGCGTCCACCATCAAGGTGAGCTTCTACCTGGAGGAGGTGACGGCGGCGGGCGAGGAGACGGCCATCAGCGTGCACGAAGAGGGCTGCCGCGCACGGCAGCGCAAGGCATCCACGGGCCGCGCGGCGCTGGACCAGATGGAGAAGTTCGGCGTCTTCACCCAGCAGGCGGACGTCACCGGCGTGGGTGACCACCTGGTGGAGTTCGACTCCGACATGCAGGCGCGCTACGTGGTGAAGGTGGACGTGACGCCGCTGCGCCTCCAGTAGTGCGCCGCTTCAGCCCTTGAGCGTGCGCACCAGGTGGTCCGCCACGCGGAAGCTGTTGGCCACGATGGTGAGCGTGGAGGGCACGCTGCCACCGGTGGGCATGAAGCTGCCGTCCACGACGTAGAGGTTGGGCACTTCGTGCGCGCGGCAGTGCTTGTCCAGCACGGAGGCCGCCGCGTCATCGCCGAAGCGGCAGGTGCCGTGCTGGAGGATGGTCGTCTCTCCCTGCGTGCCCACGCGCTCCACGCTGTCCGGGTCCAGGCGCATCAGCACTTCTTCTCCGCGCTCCACGAGGAAGCGCGTGGCGGCGAAGTCGGCCGGGTGCCGGTCCAGGGTGATGGCGGCCACGGGGATGCCGTACTTGTCCTTCACCTCGGGCTCCACCGTGACGGAGGTGCCGGGCGTGGGGAGGAACTCCGCGTAGACCTCGAACTCGAGGATGCGCGAGTCGCGGTACGCGCGCATGCGGTCCTTCAGCTCCTTGCCGAACACGCCCGACTTGCCGGTGCCCGCCAGTCCCACCGCCGCGTAGATGGGGTTGGGGTGCGCCCACATGAAGCCCAGCGTGCCGCCCTTGCGGAAGCCGTGGCGCGCGTCCGGCATCACGTAGAAGTCCTGGAGGCTTCGGTTGACGAAGGGCGCCGGGTCCGTGAGCCACGGCCGCGCGGCCTTCTGCTTCGACACGCGGAAGTGCGCCCGCGAGCCGCCGAAGGAGCTGAAGAGGAGGTTCCTACCCACGAGCCCGCTTCCGTTGGCCAGGCCATTGGGGAAGCGGCTGGAGGTGGAGTTGAGCAAGAGGCGCGCGCTCTCCACGGCGGTGGCGGAGGCGATGATGACCTTCGCGGGCTGCTCCTGCGCGACGCCGTCCTTGTCCAGGTACACCACGCTCTTCGCGCGGCCCTGTTTGTCCACTTCGATGGAGCGCGCCATGCAGCCCGGGCGCACCTCCACGTTGCCGGTGGCGATGGCGTTGGGGATGAGGCTCGCGAGCGTGCTGCTCTTGGCGCCCGTCTCACAGCCGTAGCTGCCGCACAGCGCGCAGTACGCGCACGGCGAGCGGCCCTTGTAGGCCTTGCTGATGATGCCGCGCGCGGTGGGCAGCGCGTGCCAGCCCATGGCCGAGCACACCTTGTCGATTTCGGACGCCACCGGGTGCACGTCCAGGGGCGGCAGCGGATAGGGGCCGCTGCGGGGTTCCGCGAAGGGGTGGGGGACGGCCTGACCGGACACGCCCAGCTCGGCTTCCGCCTTGTCGTAGAAGGGGGCCAGCTCCTCGTAGGAGATGGGCCAGTCCGCCACGGTGGTGCCGGGCACGGCGCCCAGTGTGGAGCGCAGGCGGAAGTCCACCGGCTTGAGGCGGTAGAAGAAGCCGCTCATGTGCACGGTGCCGCCGCCCACGCAGTTGGCGGTCCACGCGGCGTTGCTGCGCTCGTAGCGGCCCTTGGTCCCCTGGCGCACCAGGTGCGGCTCCTCCCAGGGCAGCGGCATGAAGAAGTTGCGGCGGCTGTTGAGGATCTCGTCGTGGACGAAGTCCTTGGGCTGGTAGTGGCGGCCCTTCTCCAGCACCACGACCTTGAAGCCCGCTCTCCCCAGCTCCAGCGCGAGCGGCGCTCCACCCGCGCCGCTGCCCACGATGCACACGTCCACGGAAGGCAGGCTCACGGGTGGTGACCTCCGCACTCGCGCAGGCACTTGGGCCCGTCGTAGCCCTCCGGGGGCGCCATGGCGAGCGTGCCCACGGTGTCGAAGCCCATCAGGCGCCAGCCCACGCGGCCCTTGTTGCCGCCGTAGGACGGGTCGCCCAGGAAGCCCTCCAGGCTGAGCGTCATCAACAGCTCGAAGAAGTGGGCCTCGCCGCTGCCGGCCGGGCTGTCCTTGAAGATGGCGAGCAGCTCGTCCTGCTGGGCGGGCGTGGCCTGCGCGAAGCCCTTCTGGAACATGCGCTGCGCGCGGCGCTCCAGCGCGGACAGGCCCTGGAGGAAGTCGCGGTGCATGGACTCCAGCCCCTGCGTCTCCAGGATGCGGTCGATGTAGAGCGCCACGTCCGCGTCCTGGGCGCCCGGGTCCTCGTCGCGGGGGAGCAGCCGCTCCGTGGCCGCGGCGACGACGGCGTACTCGAAGGCGGAGAAGGTGCGCAGCGTCTGCCCGGCGGTGGTGGTGCCGGTGGGCTCCGGAGCCTTCTTCGCTTCCGCCTCCTTCGAACGTTTACACGCAACGCCACCCAGCAGCACCACGCCGCCGCCGAAGAAGGTGAGCCGCTGGATGAAGGTGCGCCGGGACAGCTTCGGGGGGAGCGAACGCGCGCGAGCCATGGCGCGCGAGCCTAACCCAGGTGCCTGTGTTTCACGGCACCTGAGAAGGGGCCGGGGTCGGTTGGCCGCCCACCGCGTGCGTGACGTATGGGCGCACCGCGAGGCGTGACGGACAACGCGCGCGGCTGACATAGGATGGCGCACTCAACCAGGCCGACTGAACCAAGGAGAAGAACCGCATGAAACGGCACGCGTGGCTACTGGGAGCGGCGCTCGCGCTGGGATGTGGCGGCGGCAAGCCGGCCAATCCCGACGCGGGACCGAAGCCTGGAACGGATGCGGGCACGACGGAAACGCCCTTCGTGCGGCTGGTGGTGGACACCGGCGCGAGTGAATTGCACCGCATCTCCTCCATCGCGATGGCGGTGGGCCCCGATGACCGCATCGGCATCGCGTACTTCGTGAAGGTGGCCGGCAAGGAGCTGGACTACGAGCTGCGCTACCGCGAGGTGAAGGACGGTCAGGTGCAGCAGACCCCGGAAGTCATCCGGACCGTGCAGCGCGTATACGGCGTGTCGCTGGCCTTCGCCGCGAACGGGCAGCCCGCGGTGAGCTACCTGGGCGGCGTCAACGACGGCACCTCGCCGGAGTCCATCTTCTGGTTCCAGAGCGACCTGGCGGTGGCCTACCGCAACGCGAACGGGACGTGGACCGAACAGGTCGCCGTGCGGATGAGCAACGAGGCCCCGGCCAACTCCGTCAGCGACACGGGCCACGTGGTGGGCATCAGTCCGTCCATGGTGTTCAACGGGAACCAGGCCATCGTCTCCTACCGGGACGTGCACAACGGGCAGTTCCCGCAGCAGGACTGGAACGCCAGTGACATGGAGCTGGCCATCGGTGGGCCGACGTCATGGCAGCACCAGATGGCGGCCGCGGGAGGCAATGGAGGCGAGGAGAAGCCCGCGTATGGCGGCCATTCCCAGGTGGTGATGGCGGATGGGCAGCCGGCGCTGGTGTTCGACCTGGCCATCGGGGCCGCGGACGCGCCGGGAACGAACGTGTACTTCCAGCGCCGGGGCTCGGACGGACAGAGCTGGACGCCCGCGAGGATGATCCAGTCGGTGGGCAACACCCAGTTGGGCGCGTCGCTGGCGTACGACCCCGTGGTGGGCTTCGGCATCGCGGTGGTGGATCGCTCGGACAACAAGCTCACCTTCATCTCCTGTGACGGCAAGACCGGGTCGAAGTGCGCGTTGTCGGGAGACTGGACGGTGCCGGATCCCGTCTACCAGACGGGCACGGGGGGCTGGTACCCGTCGCTGGCGTTCGACCCGGCGACGCATGATCCGTCCATCGCGTTCCACGTCTGCTCGCTGGAGCCCGGACGCAACGAGGGCGGCTGCTCGCCGTCGGACGACGCGCTCGTCATCGCCACGCGCGTGGAGGGCCAGTGGCGTGAGACGACGGTGGACTTCGACGGAGGCTGGTCGCCGAAGCTGGCGTTCCTGTCCACGGGACAGCGCGTGGTGCTCTACCGCAACCCGGCGACCACCGCGCTGCACCTGGCGGTGGAGCGGTGAGCCTCGCGGGACGCGCCGTGGCGGCGTTGGGGCTCGCGGCCGTGCTGAGCGGCGCGGGCGCCGTCGCGTGCCGCGGAGACAACGAGCTGTCCGGCAGCGTGTCGGAGCTGTTCCCCGTCACCGACGTGTCGCGGGTGGAGATCCGCCGCAACCCGGAGGCGCTCCAGGTGAGCTACTTCCGCAACAACGGCCTGGACGTGGACCTGGTCGCGCGGCTCACGGTGGACACGGAAGGCGTGGACCTGAAGCCGGGCACGAAGGTGCAGCTCGGCGGCACCACGCCCTCCGGCCGCGAACGCGCGTCGGTGGTGCACGTGGCCGCGGGTGAGCCCGCGCGCGTCTTCACCCGGGTGGAGCGCGGCGACCTGGTGCTGGACGAAGGCGGCAACGTGGGCGAGGCCACGCGCGGGGACTTCTCCCTGTCGTTCAAGAAGGGCGACGGCTACGGCGCGGGGCGCAGCATGGAGGGGACGTTCAACTCCCTGGCGCTCGACGCGGGCTTCGGCCCGGACCTGGGCGACGTGGTGGTCGACGAGCCCGCGCCCTGAATCACTCCGGGGCTTCCGGTGACTTCACGCCGGAAGCCCTGGGTCTTCTCTTATGGCGTGCAGGTGTCGAGCGCGGCCATTCCCTGTGAGAGCTGTCCCTGGTGCGTGGCGAACTGCGCGAGCGCCGGAGCGCCGCCGTCCAGGAAGAGCTGGCGCGCGGCGTCCACCGCGTCCCGCGCGTGCACCGTCACGGTGGAGCCGGTGGCGTCCGTCACCTTCACCGCGCCGTCCGTCTGGCCCTGCGCGCGGATGAGCAGGGCGCCCGCCTCGTCGCGCGCGACCATGCCGTCCTCCAGCGGTTCGAAGTAGCGCACCACGGGCTCCTGGCCCTCGCGCTGGAGTTCCAGGCGCATGACGCCGGACTCTACGTCGCGGGACATCTTCAGCGTGTCGGTGGGGCCGAGCTTCACGATGCGCGTGTTGGAGTCTTCGCCCTCCACGCTGCTCACCGGGTTGCCGCCGGTCCAGAACTCGATGCTGTTGACGACGAGCGCGTCCACCAGCGTGCCGATTTCATAGACGGGCACCACGATGAACACGAGGAACACCAGCCACTGGACGAACTTGTTGCCGGAGATGCCCTTGTTGAACTGCCAGATCTTCGTCGTGAGCTTGAACGAGCCGAAGCAGCCTGTCGCGTGCATCATCAGGACACTCGCGCACAGCACACCGAGCCAGCGGGACGGACGCAACTTCATGAAGCCCTCCTGGGGGATGGGGGACCGCGTGAACGCGGCCGCCACCATGCCACGAAGGGCTCAGTCCGGCTCACTCTGAACGAGCCCGTACTTGTGCAGCAGTGAATAGAGGTGCTTGCGGTCCAGCTCCGCCTCGCGGGCGGCGCGGGCGATGTTGCCCCGGGCGCGGCCCAGCAGGCGCGTGAGGTACTCGCGCTCGAAGGCGCGGACGAGCTCGTCCTTGCACACCTTGAACGGCCCGGTGAACTCCACCGGCAGGAAGTCCCCGGCGGGGGCGGGCACGTCGCGGGTGAACTCGCGCAGGAGGTTCTCCCCGGCCAGGCCCGGGATGTCCACCATGTGCCGGGCGCGCTCCAGGGCGTTGCGCAATTCGCGCACGTTGCCCGGCCAGGTGTGCCCCAGGAACTGCTCCTGAATCTTCTCCGGCAGCCGGGGCCACAGGCCCTCGCCCGCGAAGGCCTCCACGAGCAGCGGGATGTCCTCCTTGCGGTCGCGCAGGGGCGGCAGGCTGAAGGTGAAGACAGACAGGCGGAAGTAGAGGTCCTCGCGGAAGCGGCCCGCCTGCGTCTCCGCCCACAGGTCCTTCTTGCTGGCCACGACGATGCGCGCGTCGAAGGAGATGGGGGTCGAGGAGCCCAGGCGGCGGAACTCGCGGTCCTCGATGGCGCGCAGCAGCTTGGGCTGCAGGTCCAGGGCGAGGTCGTCGATTTCGTCCAGGAAGAGGGTGCCTCCGTGGGCGCGCTCCAGGCACCCGATGCGCTGGCCCACCGCGCCGGTGAAGGCGCCCTTCTCATGGCCGAACAGCTCGGACTCGATGAGCGAGTCGGACACGCTGGCGCAGTCGAACACGACGAGCGGCCCGGCCGCGCGGGGGCTCAACTTGTGGATGGCCTTGGCGCCCGCGCCCTTGCCGGAGCCCGTCTCACCCACGAGCAGCACGGTGGAGTCCGTGGGGGCGATGCGCTGGAGCAGCGCGAAAATCTGCCGCATGGGCAGGCTGCGGCCCACGAGGTCGCCCAGCCGGTCCTCGGCGGTGGGCTCCACCTGCACGGGCGCCATCTGCGGGCTGAAGCGCAGGCGCACGTCGCCCACTTCCAGCAGGGCGCCGGGGCGCAGGAAGGCCTCGCGCACCTGGGCGCCGTCCAGGAAGGTGCCGTTGGTGGAGCCCAGGTCCTGCACGAGGAAGCGGTCACCCTGGCGGCGCACCACCAGGTGGTTGCGGCTGACCGTGGGGTGGTCGATGACGACGTCGTTGTCGGTGGACTTGCCGACGCGCAGGTCCTCCGTGGCGAGCGGGTACACGGTGCCCGCGCGCTCGGTGTCCAGCAGCACCAGGTGGAAGCGCTGCGCGGACAACCGCTCCTCCTGCGCCCGCTCGGCGACGACGGTGTGCAGGGGGATGGGGGCGGGAGGAACGGAGGGCATGAGCGGGCGGGGATTCTAGACGGCTTCGGGCTCGCGCGGGCTGTCTGTCGGTGCAGGCCGTGCCCGGCAGGTGGGCAGCCGGGCACGGCGCGTCAAAAGCGTGTGTGCCGGTTTGTTTTCTCGCGGTGCGAGAGGGGGGGGCGGTGCCCGCGGGTTGGGATGCTTCAGGGTGAAAGCATCGCGGTGGCCCAGGTGGGCTCCAAGACAACGGCCGCCCTCCCCATGACGGGAAGGACGGCCGTGTCAGGACTTCGGTGTGGATGCGGCGTCAGTCGCCTTCGTAGATGCCGATGGCGCCCGGGGTGACAGGACCCTTGACCGGTTCAATGGGCGTGAAGGCCACGAGCATGCGGCGGCGGGCTCCGGAGCGGTCCACCTGGATGTCCGGGATGCGCAGCCCGGAGAGAGGCTGGCCGAAGAGCGAGTAGCTGTACTTCGTGACGCCCCCTCCCACGCGGCTGATTCCGCCGCCCCAGGCAGCTCCTGCCCACGCGCTGTTGTCCAGGGGATCCACCGCGACGCTGGCCACGTGCGGAGCGATGAGGTCGTTCTTCAAGCTGCGCAGGACATTTCCCTCAGCGTCGAGCTGCAGGAGCCCGTTGGCGAAGGAGCTGACCCAGACGCGATTGGTACCGTCGGGGACGACTGCCATCGCGGAGACGAGGTCCTCCGTCCGCTCCTCGGGGCGGGCGTAGGGCCATTCCTGCTCACCCACCGCATCCGTCCAGAGGTCCCGGCGGTTCCACTTGTACTCCCGATTCTCAGTCATCTCCTGGGCCCTCCAGAAGTTGAGGCCCGTCGTGCCGTAGTAGTACTTGGTGGAGCGGTTGGCGCCGCCAATCCAGACGTCGTGGTTGGGCAGGGGCGCGATGCCGTAGTAGGCGTCCGTCAGGAGCGCATCCCGGACCTGGTACTTGCTGAAGTCGGTGCCGTACTGGAGTTTATCGCTCGCGTAGTTGCTGTAGATGAACGCGCTGTAGGCCGGGTGGCTGTGCTCTTCCAGGCCCGAGCACTCCAGCTTCCCGTTGCACGTCGGGTCGCCCGCGTAGTGCGCATCTCCACGGGCGAAGCCGTGGTTTCCGCCAAACCAGACGCTGCTGTTATCGGGGTTGGAGTCCTTGTCGTAGGCGATCCGGTAGACGTGGCAGAGCTTCTCCCGCCGCTCGTAGCCTGAAACCACGCCCGGACCGGAAGAGATGTCGTAGTGCACGACCTTCAGGGTGCCGTCGGCACGCAGCTCCACGCGGTCGGCGTCACCGCTCTTGTAGACGCTGGCGTCCGCAGGCCGCCTGGCCTGAACAGCGGTGTCCCATTCACTTTCGCAGTCCACGGGTGCCGGCTTGCCCGCGTAGCCCACGAAGACCGCGCCGTCCCAGGCGCCCGCGACGGAGATGACCTTGAGATAGGGCGTGCCCGTCGGCGCGCTGCCGTCCGGCATGTAGCCGTAGGGACGCAGGCCGTCGGCGATCGTGAACTTCCGGAAGGTGCTCTCTCCCTTCTTCAGGAGGAACAGCCCCTCTTCGCCGCCCGCGACCCAGACGTTGCCTCCTTCATCCGCGGTCACGCCGTAGACGAAGCGGGGCCCGCCCTGCTCGCGGCCGTAGAAGGTCCAGCCCGGCGCGGACGGCAGCTCGTACTCCGTTTCACCGGGATCCGTCGTGCCCGCGTCGGTACCTGCATCCGTGCCGGTGCCCGCATCCGTCCCCGTGCCGGCGTCGGTGCCTGTGCCCGCATCCGTCCCGGTGCCCGCGTCGGGAACCTGCGTGCCCGCGTCGGGAACCTGCGTGCCCGCGTCCACCTCACCCGTGCCCGCGTCCGGCAGCCGCGGGTCCTCGTCCACGGGCGTGACCGGCACCTCCACCTGGGTCGTGTCGCCGTCGTCCCCGCCGCAGCCCGTCCACCCCAGCGCTCCCGCCAGCAGGAGCGCCCCCGTCCACCGCCACCCGTGCTTCATATGCCGCCCACCTCACGCTGGTCCGGGGGAAGGTCCCCCGGCGCGAAACCATTGTTCGCGGCCATCAAGGCAAGGAGGGTGCCAGCCCCCGGGGGCCGGTAACCGTCGGGGCACTGGCAGTGTGCGTCGGTTGAGCGACACCGGGTGGGCAACCCTGTACCCAATGTGTGAACGCCGGGGTCCCGGAGCGCCCCCCAACCGTGCTAGGGCCTGGGCAATGGCAGGCAACGACGCACGCGGTCGCACCCCGCTGTCCCTCGTGGGACAGGAGCCGGACCTCGTCTTCTACACACGGCAGGCCGCCGAACACGGCGGGCCCGTGCTGGTGCTGGGCGCCGCCAACGGCCGGGTGCCCTGGGCGCTCGCGGGCCACGGCTTCTCCACCGTCGGTGTGGACCCCTCCGAGGCGATGATCCGCTCCGCCGAGGAGCGCCGCGCCTCCGAATCCCCGGACGTCTCCGCGCGCACGCGCCTCATCGCCACGGACCCCCGCGCGCTGCGGCTGCCAGAGCAGTTCCCCCTGGTGCTCGCTCCGCAGCACGCGCTGGGCCTGATGCCCGGCCGCGACGACCTGGAGGCGTTCCTCGCCACCGTGCGCCACCACCTGGCCCCCGGCGGGACCTTCATCTACGACGTGCTCAACGCCCCGCGCGAACCCGTGCTGCCTCGCGACGACGACGAGCCCGGCTCCGCCGTGGAGCCCCGCCGCCCCCTCTTCGCCCTGCACCTGCGCGAGCGGCGTCCGGCGGGTGGCCAGAGCCCCATTCGCCGCCTCAAGCTGAAGCACTTCCTGCCGGAGGAGCTGGAGAACGCCCTCATCGCCAGCGGCCTCACCCTGCGCGAGCGCTACGGTCGCTTCGACGGCAAGCCCTTCGACCTGGAGGACCTGCGCCAGATTGGCGTCGCCGGGACTTGAAACGCCCGCTTCAGCGCTCGAAGCGGTAGCCCAGGCCGCGCACGGTGAGGAAGTGCCGGGGCGCTTCGGGGTCCGACTCGAACTTCAGCCGCAGCTGGCGCATGAAGTTGTCCACCGTGCGCGCGCTGCCTTCGTAGTGGTAGCCCCACGCGCCGGACAGGAGCTCCTCGCGGGTGAAGGTGCGGCCCGGGTGCGCCAGGAAATGCGCCAGCAGCTTGAACTCCTGCGCCGTCAGCTCCACCGGCTGCCCGTCGCGCGCCACCGTGCGCTGGGACAGGTCCACCTTCACGTCCCCGAACGTCACCGGCGGCGGCGTGATGCCCGTGGCACCGAACCGGCGGCGCAGCACCGCCTTGATGCGCGCGAGCAATTCCTGGAGGCCGAAGGGCTTCACCACGTAGTCGTCCGCGCCCAGGTTGAGGCCCAGGATTTTATCCGACTCCTGGCCCCGCGCGGACAGCACCACCACGGGCGTGTCCCGGCCGCGCTGGCGCAGCTCGCGGATGACTTCGTAGCCGTTCAGCTCCGGCAGCATCAGGTCCAGCACCAGCAGGTCCGGCGCCTCGTCCAGCGCCTTGGCCAGGCCCGTGCGGCCGTCCTGGGCCTGGAGCACTTCGTAGCCTTCGAAGCGCAGGTTCATGGACACTCCGGTGAGGATGGACAGGTCGTCCTCCACCACCAGGATGCGCTGGGGCTTCTCCTCTTGGGGAACGGACGTGCTCATGCGCGGCTGACCGGGAGCTGGAGGGTGAAGCAGCTGCCCTGGCCGGGCTCGCTCTTCACGGTGATGCGGCCGCCGTGCGCGTCCACGATGCGCTTGCTGATGGCGAGCCCCAGACCGCTGCCCTCCGTCTTGCGCGTGAGCAGGTTGTCCACCCGGTAGAAGCGCTCGAAGATGCGCTTGCGGTCCTTCTTGGCGATGCCCACTCCGTTGTCCTCCACCGACAGGTTCACGTGTCCGCCGTCTCTCTGTGCCCGGAGGGCGATTTTGCGGTGGGTGGGCCCACTGTACTTGTAGGCATTCTGCAACAGGTTGAGCAGCGCGCCCGCCACCGCGACCCGGTCCACGTCGACATGGGGGAGCCCGTCCTCCACCTTCACGGTGAACTCCATGCCGTCGCCGTGCCGCTGCGTGCGGAAGGCCACCACCGCCGCGTCCACCACGTCCGTCACCGGCAGGGACTCGCGCTGGTACACCTTGCGGCCGCTCTCGATGCGCGCCCAGTCCAGCACCCGCTCGATGAGGTCCGACAGGCGCTCGGTCTCCTTCGTGAGCAGGTCCAGCACCTCCTGCTGCTGCGCCGGGTCCTTCAGCCGGCCCAGGGCCAGCGTCTCGATGAACATCCGGATGGAGGTGAGCGGTGTGCGCAGCTCATGGCTCACCAGCGACACGAAGTCCGTCTTCATGCGCGACAGGCGCGCCTCGCGGTAGAGCACGCGGGCGGTGTAGCCCACGCCGAAGGTGAGCGTCAGATAGAACAGGCCCAGGAGCACGCCGTACACGGCGCGGTTGCGCGTGGACGCGCTCGCCACCGGGTCCTCGCCCATGGGCAGCACCACCAGGCGGAAGTCCTGCAACGGCGCGGACAGCACGCGCTCCGCGAGCACCGGCGGCCCCATCGCGTTCTGTCGCGCCTGGGCCACCTCCGACATCAGCCGGTTGACGAGCCCGCCCTCGCTGGACGTGTCGCGCGGCACGGGCAGCAGCGTGAAGCGCACCGGCTCCGACGTGGCCCGCCCCTGCGCCTTGTCCGACAGGAGCGAGTCCAGCGCCACGCCCGACAGCCGCACGCCCCGCACGGTGGCGCCCTGGCGCTCGGCGGCCACCATCACCGCGCGGCCTCCCGTGGCGAGCGAGAAGACGGTGGGCACCGTGGGCAGCGAGGCGGCCTCCGGCACCAGCGCCGCCAGGGCCTCCGCCAGCTGCGGGTCCTTCGTGTGGATGAGCCCGTTCTCCACGTGGAAGGTGCCGTCCGGGTCGGACAGCTCCTGGTCATCCGGCAGGAGGAAGGCCAGCCGCTCGGTGCCCACGCGCTCCAACCGTCCGCTGCTGAGCGCGCGGGGCACCTCCGCGGACAGGTCCGCCAGCGTCCCCCGCCACGCGGCCTCCAGGCGTTTCTCCACCGCGGCGCGCTCGTTGATGATGGCCACGACGCCGAATCCGGACAGGCCGGCCGAGGGCAGCACGACCAGCAGGATGAGCAGCGCGAACGTGCGCCGGAAGCTGAGGATGACGGGCGCGGGACGAGACACGGCTCCCTGTGTCTACACGCGACGGCGGCCGGGTGCTCGCGGCTTTTGGGGGAGGGGGGAGTCTTCCCGACATTGTCCGGAGGCATACGGCGGGTGGGGAGGGCGTCGACTTCGGGTGGGCGGCTGAGCGAGCATGCGGCTCTCGGGAAGGCGTGTGAGCAGGGCCGGCACGCTTCCAGACAGGCCGTGGGGCATGCGCGCAGGGTGGGGCTGGAGGGGCGCGCGAAAGCCTTCGCGGGAGGGGATGGCATTTCCGATGCGACGGCAGGGATGGGCCGCGCTGTGCGCGGTGACGACGCTGGTGCTGTCGGGTTGCAAGGAGCGCGAGGTCTCGGGCACCTGGAGCAATGCCTCCGGGTCCGTGGCGCTCAGCCGGGACGACTCGCTGCTCTACGTGGTGGACGCGGACAACGGCATCCTCGCCGTGGTGGACACGGCCCGCCGGGAGAAGGTGTCCGAGGTGCGGGTGGGCCCGCGTCCGGAGCGCGTGACGGTGGGCCCGGACGACACCGTGTACGTGACGAACCGGGGCGGCAGGAGCGTGTCCGTCATCCGCAAGGGTGACGCGGTGGAGGCCGCGCGCGTCCCGGTGGGTGTGGAGCCCACGGGGATGGCGGTGTCTCCGGACGGCAGCACGCTGTACGTGGTGAACAGCGCCATGCGCGAGTCCGCCGCGCGGGGCAGCCTCACCGCCATCGACACGGGCACGCTCACTGCGCGCTGGGAGCTGCCGCTGGGCGAGGAGCCGCGAGGCATCGCGCTGCTGGAGGACGGCCGCAAGGCGGCGGTGTCGCTGTTCCGGCAGGGCGACGTGATGACGGTGGACCTGTCTGACGCGACCCAGCCCCGGGTGCTGCGCGGCGGCACGGACCTGCTCGCGAAGGCGAACCGGCCGTCGCCCTCTGCTGCCCCCTCGGAGTTCGAGCCGCTGCCCATGAACCCCCAGCAGGGCCCGCGCTCCTTCCGGTCGCGCGGCATGGTGGACCTGTTGAGCGCTCCGGATGGGCGGCGCCTCTTCGCGCCGGTGCTGTGGTCGCGCGAAGACCCCTTGGGCGGGCCCGTGGACGGCCGCGGGCCCAATCCGGGGGAGTCCATGTACGGCGGCGGGACGCCCTGCGGCGCGGCGGCCGGTGGCGGCGTGGTGGCCGCGGGCCTCATCACCTTCGACGCGGAGGACGAAGCGCCCCGGCCGGTGGTGGACGACCTGGACGAGTGCAAGCCGCCGCCGGAGGAGAAGCCGGACTACCCCACGTCGCTCATCGCGAGCCCCTTGTTCGAAACGCCCTTGCAGGGGCCGGTGGCGGCGGTGGTGGACCCCACGGGCGCGTGGCTGTTCCTGGTGAACCAGGATTCGAACAACGTGGCCATCCTGCCCTCGTGGCGCCGCTCCGGTTCGGACCTGGTGAATGAGACGAGCCCGGTGCGGCAGCTGGTGGCCGTGGGCGCGGGGCCCAACGGCATCGCGCTCACGCGGGACGGGCGCAAGGCGTACGTCTACAACGCGTTCGACCACACGGTCAGCACGCTGGGCTCCAGCGGCAATGAATGGGGCGACATCAACGAGGAGGGCGAGCGTCTGGTCATCGCGGGCGACACGCTGTCTCCGATGGCGGCGGAGGGCCGGCGGTTGTTCTTCAGCGCGGTGGATGCGCGGATGACCAGCCCGGCCGTGGCGGTGTCCTGCGCGTCGTGCCACCTGGAGGGCCGCGAGGACGGCCACGTTTGGGGCTTCCCGGACGGGCCGCGCCAGACGCCCAGTCTGGCGGGGCGCATGACCACGGCGACGGCGCCGTTCCACTGGAGCGGTGAGTTCTCCGCGCTGGGGGACTTCATGAACGCCACGGTGAAGGACCGCATGGGCGGCCAGGTGCTGAACGAGGACACGGTGGCGAAGCTGGGAGCGTTCATCGACGCCATCCCCGCGCCGGACAACGTGTCCCGGGGCGAGCCGCTGACCGAGTCCCAGGCGCGCGGGGCTGCCCTCTTCACTCAGGCGAAGTGCGACACGTGCCACACGGGCGCGGCGCTCACGGACAACCGCAACGTGGACGTGGGCACGTTCGTGCTCTCGGGCGTGCTGCGGGACGCGGCGGCGGTCATCGAGGCGGGGCTCAACACGCCGTCGCTGCTGGGCGTGGGCCGCACCGCGCCGTACCTGCATGACGGCAGCGCGCCCACGCTCAAGGCCCGCCTGCTGAACGGCCGCGAGTCGAACCTGCACGGCACGACGGCGGGGCTGTCCGACGCGGACGTGGACGACCTGGTGGCGTACCTGGAGACGCTGTAGCGGAAGAAGCGAACCGCACCAGCGCGGCCATTGCCTCTGGAGATGGCCGCGCCGCGCAGGGTTCTTGCTTGAGCACTGCCGCGCGGGCATGAAGACCCTCGTTCATGGGTCCCTCCTCGCAGGCGGCGGGTCAGCTCCGTCTCAAGTTCGCGCCGTCGCCCTGGGGGCTCGTGGTGGTGCTGCTGGTCCACCACTTCGGGCTCTGGGCCTGGACGGCCTGGCGCCGGGACCTCCCACTGCTCCTGGTGTTGGATCGCTGGGACTCGCACCACTACAGCACGCTGGTCCTGGAGGGCTACTCATGGCCTCTCTGGGCCTTCCTGCCGCTGTACCCGGGCCTGGTCTGGCTGGTGCGGCAGGGGCTGGGGGGCACGCTGCCGCCCCAGGTCGTCGGCGCGGCCCTGTCCACGGCCTGCCTGCTGGGCTTCGTCGCGTGGAACACCCACCAGTCGCGGCAGGGGCCGCAGCGCGAAGGGATGACGGCCCGGACGCCTTGGGGGTGGTTCGTCTTCCTCTACGGTCCCGCCAGCTTCGCGCTCCACTCGCACCACACGGAGGGGCTCTTCCTGCTCCTGTCGTTCGGGGCCCTGGTGTGTGCCTCGCGTGGGCAGCTCCTGCCCTCCGCCGTGCTGGTTTCACTCTGCATCTTCACCCGGAACCAGGGTTGCTTCGTGGCGATCGCCGCCGCGCTCCTGGCCGCCATGCGCGAGCCGTCGTGGCGCGAGCGCATCGTGCGCTTCGGCTTCATGGGGTGCATGGCGCTGGTGGCGTTCGGAGGGTTGCTCGTCTTCGAGTGGAGCCGCTCCGGTGACCCCTTCATGTTCTTGAAGGCCCAGCGGGAGTGGAACCACGTGGACTCCCTCTGGGGCGCCGTCCGGGGACTGTGGTTCGGCAACCCCTGGCACAAGGGGTTCAACGGCTGGCTGGTGCTGCGGAACGTCTTCGGGGCGGCGTGGCTGGTGTTCGGGGTGATGTTGTGGCGCCGCGACCGGGCCCTGGGCCTCTATGTCCTGTTGTCGCTCCTGGTGATGCTGCCCCAAGGTGACCTGGGAAATGCCTTCCGCTTTGGCGCGGTGCTCTTCCCGGTCATGTTCGTCGCGGGCGACTGGCTGGCCACGCGTCCCAAGGCGTTGCGCTGGACGGTGGCGCTGCTGCTCGTGTGGCTCAATCACAAGGCCACTCATGCCTATGCCATCGCGAAGTGGCCTTACTGAGTGGGGCCGTTCACCGCGCCGCGGGCTTTGGCGGAGCCGGAGTCACGGAGCCCGGAGGCGCGGAGAGCCGGTCCGGTGAGCCCGCGCGCGGCGCGGTGAGGCTGTCCAGCGGCTCCAGCGGCGCATCCAGGAGGAGGCTGCCCCCTGCGTCGGCCGGAAGCTCCGTGCCCGCGTCCGCCGTCGAATCCACCACGCCGTGATTCGACGTCACCGCGAGCCGGGCCACGTCCATCGCACGGTCGGGGTCGTCGCCCAGCCAGGTCACGACCACGACACACGGCGCGTCGTCATCCCACGCCACCACCTGCGTCATGCCCTGCACGGGGTTGCGGCGCGCGGCGGCGCGGCCCAGCGCCGGAATCTCCTCACCGCCCGCGTTCAACGTGGGCGCGAGCAGTGCGCGCACATCCGCGTTCGCGTAGGTCGGCTGGCAGTCATACGCCACCGACACGGACAGGTCCGCCAGCGCCGCCGAACGCAGCGAACACACGGGCCCGCACGTGGGACACGCGCGCTCCTCCTTCATCGTGAAGCCATTCAGGGTCAGGTCGCGCAGGTCCGCCGGCAGCAGCTCCTCGCACGAGGGCACCGTCAGCGTGGACGGCCGTCCCGGCAGCCCGATGGGCCCCGCGTCCGACGCGTCCGTGCCCGCACCGGGCCTGCTGCACGCGCCCAGGGCGAGCGCCATCAGCAGTGCACCCCGTCCGACCCTCATCCCGTTGGCTCTCCTCACCGACGCCATGCGCGCGGCGCGGATGGTAGACCGTGCCCGGCCCCCGTCATCAGCATTGTGGCGCGGCTGCCTCTTTCCGGACGCGACCGGATGGCGGGGGAGAGGCCGGGCAGGCCGACCTCGTTCACGGCCGGAGCGTGGGCTAGGCTGCCTGCCTTCCTCCACCATGCGCTTCCCCGGTCTCCTCAGCCTGTCGCTCCTGGCCCTGGCGCCGGCCCTCTCCGCCCGGGCCCAGACGTCCAGTCCGCCTCCCCGGAGCGCGACCCCCGACGAGTCCTGGAGCGAACCCGGCAAGACCGCTTCCGAAGCCCCACCCGCGCGTCCCCAGGCCGCGCCTGGCGAGGAAGAACCCTCCCGCGTCGAGCCGCCGACCGAAGCCGAGGGCTGGGAGTCCTTCCCCGGCGCCTCCGCCCCCGTCCCCGCGCCACCTCCGCCTCCGCCGCCCCAGGCCGCTCCGCCGCCGCTCGCCGAGCCGCCACCCGCGGGCCGCCGCGTCAAGGCTCCCCGTCCGCCGCCGCCACCCCAGGCCCCCAACCGCTACGGCCTCTACGGTGGCCGGTCGCTGGGCTCCGGACACGCGGGCGTGGGCATGGAGCTGGGCTTTCCCTTCGTGTCCGCGCGCGGCGTGTACGGGGTGCTGGAGCACCTGGACCTGGGGCTGGGCGTGGACACCGTCCACGGCCTGATGACCGAGCTGCGCGCCAGCGCCCGCCTTACCGTCCTGGACAGCGACAACGTCAGCCTCGCCTTCGTGGTGGACGGCGGCCATGCGTTCTTCCTTCGTCCCCCGGACACGGAGGACAAGGGCGCGCGCTACCTGAGCGGCCGGCGCGACTGGAACGTGGCCCCGGGGCTGGTGGCGTCCTTCCAGGGCGACAGCCCGCGCGCGTGGCGGCCGTACCTGGACGTCCGCGCCCTGATGGCCTTCGACATGGACCCCGTCCAGAAGGATCCGCTGTCCGGCATGCCGCCCGCGTGGAAGCTGGATGCCTCCGTCCTTGTGCGGCTGGGCGCGGAGTTTCCCGTCGGAGAGAAGACGTCCTACGCTGTCTCGCTCGGTGGCGACTTCCGCAGCCGGTCCTCGGACGCGGAGTTCATGCCCACGCTGTCCGTGGGCGTGGTGTCCACGCTGTTCTGAAAATCCCCCCTCCCCCCGCTAGACCCGAGGTCATCACATGCGCGGCAGTGTCATCGGTGCAGGTTCGTTCGGAACGGCGCTCGCCAACGTGCTCGCGGTGAATTGCGACGAAGTCCGCCTGTGGGGCCGTGAGCCCTCCACCGTGGAGGCCATCAACACCCGCCACGAGAACGACACCTACTTGAAGGGCATCCCCCTCTCCGAGCGCGTGCGCGCGACCACGGACCTGGAGGAGGCGCTGGCCGGGTCGGAGATGGTGGTGCTCGCCACGCCCAGCCACGCCACGCGGGAAGTGCTCGCGCGCGCCAAGGACTTCCTGCCCAAGAGCGTGCCGCTCGTCACGGTGTCCAAGGGCATCGAGAACGGCACGCTGCTCACCATGACGGAGCTCTTGGAGGACTGTCTGCCGGAGGAGTTCCACCCGTACGTCGCGGTGCTCTCCGGCCCCAGCTTCGCCAAGGAGCTGGCGCGTCGCATGCCCACGGTGGTGACCATCGCGTCGCACTGGGACAAGGTAGCCCAGCGCTGTCAGAAGGCGCTCCAGACGGACACCTTCCGCTCGTACACGTCCACGGACGTGGTGGGCGTGCAGTACGGCGGCGCGCTGAAGAACGTCATCGCCATCGCCGCGGGCATGGCGGACGGCCTGGGCATGGGCCACAACGCGCGGGCCGCCATCATCACGCGCGGCCTGGCGGAGATTACGCGGCTCGCGGTGCGCAAGGGCGCCAACCCGCTGACGCTCTCCGGCCTGTCCGGCATGGGCGACCTGGTGCTCACCTGCACGGGCGAGCTCAGCCGCAACCGCCACGTGGGCATGGAGCTGGGCAAGGGCCGCAAGCTGCCGGACATCCTCGCGGAGATGAAGGAGGTCGCCGAGGGCGTGAAGACCGCCAAGAGCGCGCGCGACCTGTCCCTCAAGACGGGCGTGGAGCTGCCCATCTGCGAGCAGGTCTACCTCATCGCCTACGAGGGCAAGAACGCCAAGATGGCGGTGGTGGACCTGATGACGCGCCAGCCGAAGTCGGAGCTGTCCGGCGTCTGAAGACGCCGCAAGGCGCTAGTAGCGGCGCGGCTTCGCTTCGGGGCTGGCGCCGCGCACGCGCCACACGGTGAGCCGCTCGGAGTTGGTGTGGCTCAGGACGAGTCCCTCCGTCTGCATCTCCTCCAGCAGGCGGTTCGTCTTGAGCCGGTCCAGCCCGATGGTGCGGCCCAGCAGGTCGCCGGGCATGCCGCTCAGGTTGGAGCGCAGCTCGTTGATGATGGCGCGCTTGAACTCGTTCTTCTGCAGGCCGTCGATGTCCTGCGACCGCCACGAGGACAGGATGCCCCAGCCGATGAGCAGCAGCGTCACCACGGCGAGCACCGGGTAGACGATGTGGCTGTTCTTCTCCAGCAGCTCGATGTAGCCGGTGGAGATGGACGAGACGGGCCGGTCGTAGCCCGGCCCGGAGTCCTGTCCGGGCAGGCCTTCGATTTGGGCCGTCAACAGAGGGATGAGCAGTTTCAGCGCGGGAGCCAAGGCCCCCCGACTCTACGGGGAGGGCCCCCGCGCCGACAACCCGCCCACCGTCAGACGACGCCGATGGACTCGGACGCACCCTCGGCGAACAGGGTGGTGTCCGCCTTGGCCAGGAGCGTCGCCAGGCCCTCGCGCTTCACCGCGCTGATGGCCACGCCGCCCCGGGAGCGCAAGAGCGACTCCACCTCGTCCTCGGACAGCTGGTCCGCCTTGTTCCACACCATCAGGCGCGGCTTCTCCATCAGGCCCAGCGAGGCGAGGATCTTCTCCACCGCCTCCACCTGGTCGTCGCGCGCCGGGTCGCTCGCGTCCACCACGTGCAAGAGGAGGCTTGCGTCGTACAGCTCCTCCAGCGTGGCGCGGAAGGCCGCCACCAGGTCCTTGGGCAGGTCCCGGATGAAGCCCACCGTGTCGGTGATGATGACCTCGCGCTCCTGCGGGAAGCGCAAGCGCCGGCTCGTGGGGTCCAGCGTGGCGAACAGCTTGTCCTCCGCCAGCACCTCCGCGTTGGTGATGGCGTTGAGCAGCGTGGACTTGCCCGCGTTGGTGTAGCCCACGATGGAGATGACCGGCACCTCGCGCCGGTTGCGCTGCGCCCGGCGGACGCTGCGCTCGCGGCTGATGACGTCGATGCGGCGCTCCAGGTTGGTGATCCGCTCGCGCACGCGGCGACGGTCGATTTCGAGCTTCGTCTCACCCGGACCGCGGCCGCCCACGCCACCGCCCATGAGGCGGCTGAGCGAGTCATCCCCCTGCACCAGCCGGGGCAGCCGGTACTTCAGCTGCGCCAGCTCCACCTGCAGCTTGCCCTCGGCCGTCTGCGCGCGCTGCGCGAAGATGTCCAGGATGAGCTGCGTGCGGTCCAGGATTTTCAGGCTCGTCGCGTCCCCGATGTGGCGGCCCTGCGACGGGGTGAGGTCCTTGTCGAGGATGAGCAGGTCCACCATGGACTGCATGGAGCGCAGGTTCAGGTCCTCCAGCTTGCCCCGGCCGATGAGGTAACGCGGATCCGCTTCGCGCTTCATCTGGAGCACGCTGTCCACCACCTCCACGCCCGCGGTGCGCGCCAGCTCCTTCAGCTCCGCCAGGGACGACTCCGCACGCGCGCGGTTGCCGTCCAGGCACACCGCCACCAGGATGGCGCGCTCCTTCCCGGACACCGTGCGCGCGGCCGCCTTGCGGTTGAACTCCTCCTCCAGCGCGTCCAGCGTGGACAGCAGGTCCGGCTGTTCAACGTGCACGGAGGGCAGGGTGGACACGTGCCAGAACTCACCCGCGCCGTTCTCCGGCACCAGGTAGGCCCAGTGCAGCACGCCGGGCAGGCCTTCGTTGCCCACGCCCACGGCCGCCACGCAGTCCAGGCGCAAGAGCGCCAGGTCCGTGAGGTCGTCCTTCGTCAGGGGCTCGCTCTTCAGGTGCGTGTGCACCAGCCGCAGGCCACGCAGACGAATCTGGCCCGCGCGCGCACGGCCGATGTCCGGCAGCTCCAGCTTGTGCGCGTTGCCCACCACGACGTGCTCGATGTCGCCCTTGCGGTTGATGAGGACGCCCACCTGACGGTTGAGCTCGTGCGACAGCTCGGTGAGGTGGCGGGCAAGCTCCGCGGACACGATTTCGCGCGGATCCACACGGCGGCGGAAGGTGTTGCGCAGCCGCTGCTGCTCGCTCGACTTCAGGCCCAGGGTGTTGCCGTAGATTTCCTTCAAACCGTTTCTCCTGGCGCGGACATCGAACGACCCGCGCCGCATTCAAGGCATTGGATGGACTGGGGCCACCCGCGTTTCATGACAAAGGCCCTCAGCCGGTGTGCCGCGCCGCCTGGTGAACAACCGGCCACGCGCGTCCTTTCCCGTTCCAGCCTACGCTGCCTCCCGTGACTGATTCCGCACGCAACGCCTTGCGCGGGGCCCGCCGCGTGGTGGTGAAGATTGGGACCAACGCGCTGACGAGCGCCACGGGCCGCTTCAACCGTGCCCACTTCGACGCGCTGGGGCAGGACCTGCTGTGGGCCGCCGGGGGCCGGGAGCTGGTGGTGGTGTCCAGCGGCGCCATCGCGCTGGGCATGGAGCGGCTGGGGCTGCCCGCTCGCCCCCGGGACATCCCCGGCAAGCAGGCGTGCGCGGCGGTGGGGCAGAGCCGCCTGATGCAGGCGTACGAGGAGGCCTTCGGCCACGCGGCCCGGACGGTGGCCCAGGTGCTGCTCACCCACGAGGACGTGCAGGAGCGCCGCCGCTACCTCAACGTGAAGCACACGCTGGATCGCCTGCTGGCCGCGGGCGTGGTGCCGGTCATCAACGAGAATGACACCGTGTCCGTGGACGAGCTGAAGTTCGGCGACAACGACACGCTGGCGAGCCTGGTGGCCGGCGTGGTGGAGGCGGACGCGCTGGTCCTCCTGTCGGACGTGGAGGGGCTCTACACCGCCGACCCGCGCAGGGACGCCGAAGCCCGCCTGATGCCCGCCGTGCCGCGCGTCACCGCGGACGTGCTGGCCCTGGCCGGCGACGCCACCAGCGCGGTGGGCACCGGCGGCATGGCGTCCAAGGTGCGCGCCGCCGCCCGCGCCGCGGAGCTGGGCATCCCCTGCGTCATCACCTCCGGCGCGGTGCCGGGCCGCCTGCGCGGCGTGCTCCAGGGCGAGGCCGTGGGCACGCTCTTCGAGCCCGCCGGACGCCGCAGCGCGCGCACCGCGTGGATCGCCCACGCCCTGAGGCCCCGGGGCCGGCTGGTGGTGGACGCGGGCGCGAAGGAGGCCATCCTCACCGGCAAGCGCAGCCTGCTGCCCAGCGGCGTGACGGACGTGGAGGGGGACTTCGGCCGGGGAGACCCGGTGGACCTGACGGACGCGGCCGGGACGGTGTTCGCCCGGGGCCTGTCCACCTACGACGCCAACGAGCTCAGGCGCATCGCCGGGCGGCGCAGCGCGGACATCGAGGCGGTGCTGGGCTACCGCTACCTGGATGAGGCGGTGCACCGCGACGACCTGGCGGTGCTGTAGCCGCGGTCCGCGCAACGTGCGCCTAGATGGAGCTGGAGACGGACTTCACCGTGCCGGTCGCCGGCTCCGTCAGCCGCATCAGCGCGCGGAACTCAGGGGAGTCCACCTTCATCAGGAGCAGCGACACCTCCAGCTCCCCCGGCACCCGGCCCAGCTGGAGCTTGCGCTCCTGGCCGTGCAGCAGAGCGAGCTGCGAGTGGCCTTCCCCTTCCGGCAGGGACAGGTCCACCTGGAGCTGGAACGAGTCGCCCTCGCCCTTGGGCGTGAGCACCAGCCGGTAGTCCGCCACCGTCGCGCCCGGACGGCGGCGCTCGGCGCGAAGGGTGCGGCCCGCCTCGCCCAGCAGCTTGGGCTGGGCGATCAGCCGGCCGTCGCGCCGGACCTCCAGCGCGAAGTAGAGCGGTTCGTTGCGGGCGTGCGCCGGCGTGGAGACGAAGGCCAGCAGCACCAGCGCCAGCCCGGGAAGCCACTTCTTCAGCAGGGAGGTGCGGTCCATGGTCGAGCCCTCGTCAAAGCTTCGGTCCGCCGCGTCGGCCCCACGGCAGCCAGCAAAGCCTCCAGGAGGCCCGCTGTCGCTTCTCACCCAAATCGACAATATCCAAGGAATAACCCAGACGCGCCCCGAGTGCGAGCCCCACGCCCGGGGTTGTCTGCTGGCTTGCGGACGAAACGAGGGGTACATGGCAGTACCTGCTTGCCTGTTCAGGTTGGGGCGGCTATCCCCCCTTGGACGGAGCCAGCCCCCTCCGCTGTTCCTTTTCTGTTCGTTTCACGTCCTGCCCCCTTCTCCCACCCCGGAAGTCCCCGGTCTCTTGATCTCCCGGGTCCTGTCCGCCATGGTCACCGATCACCTGAATGGACCGCACGGAACGCATCCTTGATCTCGTGGCACTGCTGCTCGACGCGCGGGAACCCATCTCGTGGGCCGAGCTGCGTGAGCACTTCCCCGCGGACTACGGCGGTTCGGATGACGCCGCGGAGCGCAAATTCGAACGCGACAAGGCGGAGCTCGTCGAGCTGGGCTTCCCGCTGAGCTACGTGCAGGGCGACGACGAGCGGCGCGACGGCTACCTCGTCGACCGCAACGTCTACTACCTGCCGGAGGCGGACCTCACGAAGGAGGAGCTGGCCGTGCTCTACGCCGCCGGTTCCGCCGCGCTGGCGTCCGGCGCGTTCCCCGGCCGCGACGACCTGGCGCACGCGCTGCGAAAAATCGGCTTCTTCGCTGGCGAATCCCTGCCCACCCCGCGCGTGCGCATGGAGCTGGGCACCGGCCAGCAGGGCCAGGAGAAGGAGGTCTCCGCCCGCCTGGAGCAGCTCTGGGATGCGTGCTCCACCCACAAGTGGGTGCAGCTGACCTACGGCAGCCCCCGCAAGGACGGCGTCACGGAGCGGCGCGTGGACCCGTACGGCCTGGCGCTCAGGCGCGGCGTGTGGACGCTGGTGGGCTACTGCCACCTGCGCCAGGGCCTGCGCACCTTCCATGTCCACCGCATCCGCGAGCTGAAGGTGAACACCGCCCGGCCGCGCACGCCGGACTTCGAGGTGCCGGCGGACTTCTCGCTGGACGCCCACGTGGCGTACTTCCCCTGGCAGTACCGCTTCCATGAACCGCTGGAGGTGACGCTCCAGCTCACCGGGCCGCAGGCCTCGCGCGCGGGCTCGCTGTTCCCGGGCGCGGCGCTGGAGCCGGTGTCGGAGGGCGTGGTGCGGGCCCGCTTCCCGGTGACGTTCCTGGACGGGCTGACGCGCTTCGTCCTGTCGCTGGGGCAGGACTGCCGCGTGGAGGGGCCTCCGGAGGCGCGCGAGCGCCTGGAGCGGATGGCCGCGAACATCCTGGCGAAGCACGCGCCGGTGGAAGGTCAGCGGGTGAGCGCATGAGCAACGTCCACGAGCGGCTGCGCCGCCTGCTGTTCCTCGTCCCCTACGTCTCCAAGCACCCCGGCGTCACGGTGGAGGCCCTGGCCAAGGCCCTCAACATCAGCCGCGAGGATCTGCTGGAGGAGCTGGACCTGCTCACCTGCGTGGGCCGGCCGCCCTTCAACCCGGACGACTACATCGACATCTACGTGGACAACGACCGCGTCTACGTGGACCTGGATCAGCGCCTGTTCGCGCCGCCCCGGCTGACCGCGGGCGAGGCCGCGGCCCTGGCCGCCGCGGCGGAGCTGCTGCGACCGGCCACCGGCGACGCGCTCCAGAGCGCCCTCACCAAGCTGGAGGGCATCATCCCGCCCGCCGCCCGCGAGCGCTTCCGGGACATGTACCGGAAGATCGACGCCTCCGCGGACGCGCCCCCAGCGCTGGGGCCGCTCACCCGGGCCATCCTGGAGCGGCTGGAGGTGACGTTCGGCTACGCCAGCCCCGGCCGCCCGCCGGAGCCGCGCCGGGTGCGCCCCTACGAGCTGCTCAGCCACCGGGGCCAGTGGTACCTCCAAGGCTTCTGCCACACCCGTCAGGACGCGCGCCTGTTCCGGTTGGATCGCATGGAGGACCTGGCCGTCACCACCACCGCCTTCCAGCCCCCGCCGGACGCCCGCGCGGACGTGCCCAACCCGGCGCGCGGCGCCAGCGAGGCCTCCGTCCGGGTGCGCTTCACCCCCACGGCGGCACCCTACGTGAAGGAGCGCTTCGGCCAGGACGCTCGCCCGCTCGCTGACGGAGGGGTGGAGGTGCGGGTGGCCGGAGACAGTGAGCGCTGGCTCACGCAGTGGGTGCTATCCTTCGGTGGAGAGGCGGAAGTGCTGGAGCCGGCGAGCGCGCGCGCCGCCGTTGCCCGAGCCGTACATGCCTCGATAGGCTCCTAGGACGACATGGCCTTCCAACTGACGATCTCCGAGGGAAAAGACGCCGGCAAGGAGTTCGTCTTCGACCAGGACTCCGTGCTCATCGGGCGCACCTCCGAGTGCGACGTGGTGCTGTACGACCCTGGTATCTCCCGCCGCCACTGCCGCATCTTCAAGGACAGTGACGGCTACGCCGTGGAGGACCAGAAGAGCGCCAACGGCACGGTCGTCAACGGCGCCGCAGTGCAGAAGCGGACCCTGGCGGACGGCGACACGCTGACGCTGGGCCCGGTGACGTTCCTCTTCGCGATCGCCGCGGAGGACGCGCCCACCGGCGAGGACGAGAAGCCCGCGGAGGACGGCGCCAACAGCACGCGCATCGTCTCCATCGACTCCGTGCGCAAGTCGCGCAACAAGAAGGGCGCGGCGCTCGTGCCGGAAGGCGCGGACGAGGAGGACCTGCAGGGCATCCGCGCGGAGTCCACGCGCATGAACATGCGCGCCATCCGCCGGCCCACCTCCAACGCCCAGCGCGCCATCCCGCAGGAGCCGCCTCCGGAAGAGGACGCTCCGGCGGCCATTGAAAAGCCCGCTCCCGCGCCCCCGCCCGCGCGCCGCACCGGCTCCCAGTCCTCCCGCGCGGTGGCCCGCACGCCCCGCGCCGGTGGCGCCAGCGGCGGCGGTGGTGGCCTGTCCGCGGCCGAGCGCGCCCGCATCCGGCGTGAGACGCCGGGTCTGATGGCCAACCTGCGCCTGTTCTGGGCGGAGGCGAACTCCAAGGTCCGCGCGGGCGTGATGGCCGGTGGCGGCGTGGTGGTGCTGGGCCTCTTCGCCCTCGTCGTCTGGCTGGCGAATGGCGTGGACGACAAGATGCCGAAGGGCGAGGAGCCCGTGCGCCTGTCCAACCAGCCCATCAACGACTCGTTCGGCCTGGGTGACGGCGTCACCTGGAACCGGCCGGACATGAAGGTCTTCGAGTGGGAGTTCGTCGCCGCGACGCGCGCGGTGGTCATCCTCCACTACCAGGCCCAGGGCATCTCCAAGGACGAGGTGGTGGTGAGCGTCAACGGCGTGGACGTGGGCAAGGTGCCCCCGGACACGCTGGCCAGCCAGGAGCGCTCGCTGGAGATGATGATCCCGCCTCAGCAGCTGCGTAAGGGCGAGCCCAACCGCATCATCTTCGACAACACCCGCAACCCGCCGGGCGAGGACACCTGGCGCGTGTGGAACGTCTGGGTGGAGCGCGCGCTGCTGCCGGAGCAGCTGACCACGCAGCAGCTCATCGCGAACGCCAGGGATCTCTTCAAGAAGGGCGAAAAGAACTTCCAGACGCCGGACATCGGCGCGCGCAACCGCTACGAGGCCTGGAAGTCCTTCCGCGAGGCGTGGCTGATGCTGGAGGCCCACCCGGACCCGAAGCCGGACCTGTACGACGAGGCCCAGGAAGCCATGAGGCGCGCCCAGCTGGAGCTGGACCGCACCTGCTCCAAGCTGCTGCTGGAGGTGGAGGGCTACTACAACCAGGGCCACTTCAAGCAGGCCGCCTTCACGTTGGATCACATGCGCGAGTACTTCCCCGAGTACGACCAGCCGTGCGCCACGCGCGCGGAGAACAAGCGCGTCGAGTTCGGCCTGTAGCTAAAGCCGTCGTCTAACGGACGGTGCAACCCCGCCAGGAAGGCGGGCGGGGCCCGTCCGGGTTGCCGGTCCCTCCCTCCGTTCCCACCCTGAATGGGGTGATGCGTGAGCTGGCGGGGGAGGACGGGCGAACGGAAGGGTTGGTTCCAGCGACGCGCTCGCCGGGACCGGTGCCGGAGCACGGCCCGGTGTGGAGCGCCGGGGTGTCCCGGCGCCTGCTCGCCCGGTACTACCTGCCGCAGCACCACACCACCCTCCAGGGCAATGCGTGCCGGCTCCTGCGCGACGGCGTGGAGGCCTATCCGGAGATGCTGGAGGCCATCCGCCGGGCGCGCCGCTCCATCCGCCTGGAGACGTACATGTTCGTCACCGACGCGGTGGGCGAGCTCTTCGGCCAGGCGCTGGCGGAGGCCGCCGAGCGCGGCGTGCACGTGAAGGTCCTCTACGACGCGGTGGGCTCATGGACCAGCCGCAGGAGCTTCTTCGAAGGCCTGCGCCAGCGCGGCGTGGACGTGCGGGCCTTCAAACCCTTCAGCCTCCAGCGTGGGCTGCGCCACCTGCTGCGCCGGGACCACCGGAAGATTCTCGTGGTGGACGGCACGGTGGCCTTCACGGGCGGGGTGAACATCGCGGCGCACTGGGCCCCGGAGGGGCAGGGCGTGGCCTGGCGCGACGACGTGCTGCGCATTGAAGGCCCCGCGGTGCATGAGCTGGAGCGGCGCTTCCTGGCCACGTGGCGGATGATGTTCCGCGACCGCCTGAGCCGGCTGCGACGGCGGATCCGCGGCGGGGCCCACGCGCTGGAGGCCCGGCCCCGGAAGGGCGACGTGGGGCTGGCGGTGTTGTCCAGCCGCCGCAGCATCCACCGCGCGTACCTGCACGCCATCCAGCGCGCGCGGCAGAGCGTGCTCATCGCCGCGGGCTACTTCGTGCCGGACCGGCGCATGGTGGCCGCGCTCAAGGACGCGGCGAAGCGGGGCGTGGAGGTGAGCCTGCTGCTCAATGGGGGCAAGAGCGACCACCCGTTCCTCGAGCATGCGACGCGCGCCTTCTACGAGCCGCTGATGGACGCCGGCATCCGCATCTTCGAGTGGCGCCGGGGCGTGTTGCACGCCAAGACCGCCGTGGTGGACGGGGTGTGGGGCACCATCGGATCGTTCAACCTGGAGCGGCTGTCGCTGGCCTTCAACCACGAGGTCAATGCCGTCTTCGCGGACCCCCGGCTGGGGCGCGACCTGGAGGACTCCTTCCGTCTGGATTGTGGCAACTGCCGCGAGGTGGACCTGGCCGTCTTCCGCCGCCGTCCCCTCTGGCAGAAGGCCGTGGAGCGGGTGCTGTACTTCTTCCGCAAGGTGCTCTGAGCGGGTCTGTAAGCCCGGGGTCCCAACCAACCGTCCACCGTCTTCAACGCAGTGCAGGAACCCTTTGCATGCCGGGGGGGACACGCCTAGAAGTTGCGTCATTCCGGCACGGAAGGACGGCAACGCACATGACGGACAGTTTCGGCACCAAGGCCCAGCTCAAGGTGGGCTCGGCGACCTACGACTATTTCAGCCTGGCCACGCTGGCGAAGGCGCACCCGGCGGTCAACCGCCTCCCGTTCTCGCTGAAGGTCCTGCTGGAGAACCTGCTGCGCAACGAGGACGGCCGCGTCGTCAAGCGCGAGCACATCGAGAA
Source organism: Corallococcus sp. AB011P (assembly GCF_003611605.1). Lineage (NCBI taxonomy): Bacteria > Pseudomonadati > Myxococcota > Myxococcia > Myxococcales > Myxococcaceae > Corallococcus > Corallococcus sp. AB011P. The sequence goes on along the minus strand of NZ_RAVX01000002.1, from coordinate 71,332 downwards.
GATGCTCGCCTGGGACCCCAAGGCGGCCCCGGAGACCGAAATCTCCTTCCACCCCGCGCGCGTGCTGCTCCAGGACTTCACCGGCGTGCCCGCCGTCGTGGACATGGCCGCCATGCGCGAGGCGCTCGCCGCCATGGGCGGTGACCCGGCGAAGATCAACCCGCGCAACCCGGCGGACCTGGTCATCGACCACTCGGTGCAGATTGATTCGTTCGCCACCACCGCGGCCTTCAAGGAGAACGCGGAGCTGGAGTTCGAGCGCAACCGCGAGCGCTACGCCTTCCTGCGCTGGGGCCAGAGCGCGTTCAAGGGCTTTGGCGTGGTGCCGCCGGACATCGGCATCTGCCACCAGGTGAACCTGGAGTTCCTGGCGCAGGTGACGTTCCGTCAGGGCAGCACCGTGTACCCGGACACGCTGGTGGGCACGGACAGCCACACCACGATGATCAACGGCCTGGGCGTGGTGGGCTGGGGCGTGGGCGGCATCGAGGCGGAGGCGGCGCTGCTGGGCCAGCCCATCACGATGCTGATCCCGCAGGTGGTGGGCTTCAAGCTCACCGGCAAGCTGCCCGCGGGCGCCACGGCCACGGACCTGGTGCTCACCGTCACGCAGATGCTTCGCAAGAAGGGCGTGGTCGGCAAGTTCGTGGAGTTCTACGGCGAGGGTCTGAAGAACCTGTCGCTGCCGGACCGCGCCACCATCGCGAACATGGCCCCGGAGTACGGCGCCACCATCGGCTTCTTCCCGGTGGACGAGGAGAGCTGCAACTACCTGCGCTTCACCGGCCGCCCGGATGACGTGGTGGCGCTGACGGAGGCGTACGCGAAGGAGCAGGGCCTGTGGTTCAAGGCCGGCGCCGAGGAGCCCCTCTTCAGCGACACGCTGGCGCTGGACCTGGCCGCCGTGGTGCCCAGCCTGGCGGGCCCCAAGCGTCCGCAGGACCGCGTGCCCCTGAAGGACATGAAGGCCGGGTACGAGGCGTCGCTCGTGGAGATGCTGTCCGCCGGCAAGAGCAAGGGCGAGGACGACGAGGGCCCCAAGGGCGCCAAGGCCCCCGCGGCCCCGGTGGCCCCGGAGCGGCTGGCCCAGTCCGTCACCGTGAAGGCGGGCAAGCAGAGCTACCAGGTGGGCCATGGCGCGGTGGTCATCGCGTCCATCACCTCCTGCACCAACACGTCCAACCCGGCGGTGCTGGTGGCCGCGGGCATCCTGGCGAGGAAGGCCGTGGAGAAGGGCCTCAAGCCGCAGCCCTGGGTGAAGACGTCCCTGGCCCCGGGCAGCCGCGTGGTGACCGAGTACCTGCGCGACGCGGGCCTGCTGCCCTACCTGGAGGCCGTGGGCTTCCACGTCGTGGGCTACGGCTGCACCACCTGCATCGGCAACTCCGGCCCGCTGCCGGAGGCCGTGTCCAACGCCGTGGTGGAGGGCGACCTGGTGGTGGCGGCGGTGCTGTCCGGTAACCGCAACTTCGAGGGCCGCATCAACCCGCACGTGCGCATGAACTACCTGGCGAGCCCCCCGCTCGTGGTGGCGTACGCGCTGGCCGGTGAAGTGGGCCGCGACCTGGACAACGAGCCGCTGGGCACCGACCCCAACGGCCGCCCGGTGTTCCTCAAGGACATCTGGCCGTCCAACGAGGAGATCAAGGAGACCATCCGCACGGCCGTGAAGCCGGAGCAGTTCCGCAGCCAGTACGCGAACGCCATGGAGGGCGACACGCTCTGGCAGCAGCTCCAGGTGAGCAAGGGCTCCACGTTCAAGTGGGATGACAAGTCCACCTACGTGCGCAAGCCGCCCTTCTTCGAGAACCTCCCGAAGGAGCCCAAGGCGGTGCAGGACATCAAGGGCGCGCGCGTGCTGGCGCTCCTGGGTGACTCCGTCACGACGGACCACATCTCCCCGGCGGGCAACATCGCCAAGACGAGCCCCGCGGCGAAGTACCTCATGGCGGAGGGCGTGGAGCCCAAGGACTTCAACTCCTACGGCGCGCGCCGCGGCAACCACGAGGTGATGGTGCGCGGCACCTTCGCCAACATCCGCCTGAAGAACCTGCTCGTCCCCGGCGTGGAGGGCGGCGTCACGGTGCACATCCCCACGCGTGAGCGGATGAGCATCTACGACGCGTCCATGAAGTACCAGGCGGACGGCACGCCCCTGGTGGTGCTGGCGGGCGCCGAGTACGGCACCGGCTCCAGCCGCGACTGGGCGGCCAAGGGCACGCAGCTGTTGGGCGTGAAGGCCGTCATCGCCAAGAGCTTCGAGCGCATCCACCGCTCCAACCTCGTGGGCATGGGCGTGCTGCCCCTGCAGTTCGAGGCGGGCCAGGACGCGCAGTCGCTGGGCCTCACCGGCCACGAGACGTTCGAAATCACCGGCGTCGCGGACGGCCTCGCGCCGCAGAAGAAGCTCACCGTGAAGGCCATTGGTGAGAAGGGCCCCATCGAGTTCACGGCGGTGTGCCGCATCGACACGCCCAACGAGCTCGACTACTACCGCAACGGCGGCATCCTCCAGTACGTGCTGCGCCAGCTCGCCAAGGCGTAAGGGCAGGCTCCGTCACGCTGGATTCGCGGCCCGGCCGCCCTCGCTTCATGGGAGGGCCGCCGGGCCGTCGTCTTTCCTGGGGCTACTCCGCGCGCAGGCGCGTCCAGGCGGCCACGTAGCGCGACAGGCGCTCGGCGTCCTTGGGCGTCACGTCCTTCAGCCGGCGCACGTCCATGTTGTCCTCCAGGTCCGCCAGCTTCACGCGGCGGGCCAGGGGGTGGGGACGCAGCCGTTCGATGAAGGCCTCGTAGCTTTCGCCCTCGCGCTTCGTCAGGCAGTCCAGCGCGGACAGCACGTCCTCCGGGTAGCCCAGGCCGCGCAGGCGCTCCAGCGTGTACGGCGTGTCCTCCACCACGTCGTGGAGGATGGCCACGGTGCGCTCCGCGTCGGATGACAGACGCAGCATCACCCGCATGGGGTGGAGGATGTAGGGCTGTCCTGCCTTGTCGCGCTGACCCTGGTGCGCGGCCACCGCCAGGGCGATGGCGTCTTCGAGCGTGGGCATGGGCGGAAGCTTCTCACGCCCGGCGGACGGCTCAACGGTTGAGGTTGCCGGAGCCCGTGCCGCCCGCCGTCTGCGCCGTGTAGGCGTGGCCGCCGCCGTTGTACTGGAGGATGCCCTCCACGGCGAGCGCGTTGGGGTCCAACTGGTTGCTGTTACCCCGTCGCGGAATCATCGTCTCGCTGATGCAGATGGCGCCCACCACCACCTGTTGATCATTGTCGCGGTTCCACTCCGGGGCGAGCGGCTTGAACTCGTCCTCGTTGTCCCGGATGTAGAGGTACACGTCGTCCTTGCCGTCGCCGTCCAGGTCCGCGAACAGCGCGGGGTTGACCGTCTTGATGGCCGCGCGGCCGGCGGCGGTGCGCGGGTTGGCGGGCGCGGTGTTGGTGGGCGAGGCGATGGGGTCGTAGGCGCCCGGCGTGCTCAGGAAGGTGTTCCACTGGGCGTAGTTGCGGCCGAAGTAGCCGCGCGCCAGCTGCAGGCCGCTCTCCGCGCAGCCCTGACGCTGGCCCGCGCGGCTGGACGTCACGGCGCGCGTGCGCTCGCTGCTGGCGTAGGCCATCACGCCCGCCACCAGGCCCAGGAGCACGGTGACGAGCAGCACGACGAGCAGCAGCGTGGCGCCGCGGGTGGAGCGGGACGAAGCGCGTGGGGACATGGCGGAGGGCCTCACGGAGGACGGATTCACAGGCTGGCGGCGGCCAGGTTGGGCAGCTCCGCCCGGCGCGAGAAGAGGCTGCGGAAGTAGCCGTCCGCGGGGGCCGCGGCCGGGGTGTGGTTCTCCACCGCGATGGGCAGGTCCTCGGACAGGACGGACTTGCTCTGCGTGTCGCGCCGGGGCGAGCGGCCGGTGGCCACCACGCTGATGCGCACCGAGCGCAGGCCCGGCGTGTACTCGGGCTTGAGGCCGTTCTGGAAGTCGTAGCGGGAGGGGTCGCCCGTGTTGGTGGCGTCGATGCCGAACGCCACCTGGAAGTCCTCCACGAAGTCCTGCACCACCACCGGGTCGGCCATGTCCACGAAGGGGCGCCCCGACACGTCGCTGTCGGGGATGCCCTCCGCGCGCATCAGCGCCTTGCGGCCGTTGCTCGCGTTCGTCCCGATGAAGAAGTGCAACAGCCGCACGGGGTACACCAGGTCGCCCTTCTGGAAGCCGCCCTTGTGGGGCGCGTTGGAGAAGCCCGGCACGCCGAGCTCCAGGTAGTTCACCGTGGCCGTGGGCGGGGTGCTCATCACCGAGGTCTGGGTGAGCAGCGCGGCGCTCTTCATGTTGCTGGCCACCAGCATGGGGTTGGCGGGCGCGGTGCCGGCGAACGTGCCCATGCAGTTGACCTCCAGCGCGCCGGTGCCCGGCTTCACCACCGTCATCGCCGCGCCCGGCGCGCAGTCGCGGCCCAGGTAGTTGCGGTCCGGCACCACCAGCCACAGGTCGTCGCTGCCGTCCGCGCCAGGCACGTTGCCCGTCGTGGTGGCGGCGAGCACGCCCGCGCCCGCGCCGTCACCGCCGAAGACGGGGTTGATGCGCTGGGGCATCCCGCTGGAGACCACCCAGAGGCCCTCGGACATGCCCGCGCCGGCCTGGCGCACCGCCGACAGCAGCGTCTCTCCCGCGAGCCGCGCGTGGTCGTGGCTGTCCGCCACGTGCTCCGTGTTGTGCACCACGCGCCCGCCCGCGAGGAGCAGGGCCGTGGCCGCCGCCAGGATGATGGTGGTGAGCGCCGCGGCCACCATCGTCTCCAACAGCGTCATGCCGCGTGCCTGCGTCTGGAACCTCGACCGGATCCTCATTGGACGAAGACCTCGCTGTGCACGATGGCGCGCTCCAGGCTGTCGCCCTTGCGGTACGCGCGCGTCCAGAAGGTGAAGGGCAGCGCCCCGGCGGGCACCATCGCCTGGGCCGCGGGCGGCAGGTCCAGGGGCAGCCCCTTCGTCACCAGGACCTCGCGGCAGTAGACGTCGCGGGGCAGCACCGTGTCCGGGGTGGCGGTGGTGCAGGGCGTGCCGGCGGGCACGTCCAGCGCGGGCTCCACCTGACCCGTGGGGCGCACGCGGAAGTACGCGCCCGTGCCGATGTCGCCCGTCTGAGGCACGCTGGGGTCCAGCACCCAGGGCAACGTGGCCAGGGCCACGTCCGGCGGGAAGAGGGCGGGCCGGGGGACGGCCTGGTTCGCCAGGTCCATCTTGGACGCGAGCCACAGCCGCTGCACGCGCGCCTCCAGCAGCATGCGCCGGCCCTGGAGCACCTGGCCGTCCTTCACGTCGCGGGTGGCGGCCACCATGCCCATCACCGCGCCCACGGCGGCCAGCGCCAGGACGCACATGGCGATGAGCACCTCCAGCAGGCCGCTGCCGCGCCGGGCGGTGGAAGAGGGAAGGGCTCTCATTCGAGGAACCTCTGGCTCCAGTTGAGCAGCTGGTAGAGCACGCCGTTGTTGCCGGCCACGGAGTCCTTGGCGTTGGGGCTGGAGGCGCCGGTGCTGGTCGCGTTGTCGATGCGCGTGACGCGCAGGGCGCTCACCTCCGCGCCCACCACGTAGTCCGTGGACCCGCCGCCGCTGTCGCGGTGGTAGACGGCCACGCCGCCGTAGTTGGCCAGCGTCGCGCCGCTCATGGGCTGGATGCCCGCCTGCGTGGCCGCCGTGTTGCCCAGGTCGATGCTGTAGGTGTGGCCGCCGACGGACGCGCTCAGCAGCATGGGGTCGTTCACGGACTCCTCCGCGGTGCTGAAGTAGGCGGTGCGCCCGGCGATGGTGATGTTGCCGTAGACGTGCTCGGGCGCGGGGAAGATGAGCGGGAAGGGCGCGGGCTCCTGGAGCACGCCGTAGGTGTTCGCCTCCGTGTTGGCCAGGTTCGCGTTGATGAGCGAGCCGTCCAGCCGCTTGCCGTCCATGCCCAGGGGCAGCCGGAGCTCCGCGTCCAGCAGCAGCGCGTGGAAGCGGCCTCCCACCGTGTCCGGCACCCAGTCCATGCCGGCGGTGCCCACCAGGGCCACCACCTTGCCCTTGAACTGGCCGAAGGCGGAGGTGTTCGCCGCGTCGAGCGGAATGCGCGCCAGGCCCACGTTGGTGCTGATGGGCTGGCTGGTGACGGGCAGCCCGCCGATGTTCATCGCCGAGTACTTGCAGGGCGTGGCCTCCGTGCACACGGGGCCCGTGCGCGCCACGTTGACGTTCATTCCGGTGGACGCGTCCAGCTCCCAGAGCCGGCCCTCCATGTCACCCACGTAGAGGCGCGCGGCGCCGCTCGAGTCCTGCGACACGGTGGGCGCGGCGGGCGCGCTGTTGTCCACGCTGCTGGTATAGGCCTGCTGCCACTGCCACAGCTTCTGGCCGGTGGCCACGTCGATGGCGAACACCTGCACGCCCTTGGCGGGAGAGCCGGGAGAGCCCGCCACCGGCAGCGCGCCGGAGCTGCTGGAGGCGACGAAGACGGCGTACACGGGCTCCATGCCCAGCCGGCCCACGCCCACGGACAGCCCTCGCGAGCCGCCCAGGCCGCTGTAGTCATAGAGGCCGCTCGGCTGACGGCCCGGGTCCGCGCGCGGCGGCAGGAGGAAGAGGCTCGAGTCCTCGTCCCAGGTGTACGTCCAGTCCAGGCCGCCCTGGCCCTTGTCCGCCAGCGTCACCGCGGAGTTCGGCGCGCTGGCGGTGGCGTAGTGGCTGCCCACCAGGTGCCACAGCAGCACGGGCTTGAGCGGGTTGGTGACGTCCAGCGCGAACAGGTCGCGCCCCGTCTGGCCCACGTTGGCGACGAGCACGGTGTGCCACTCGCGGCGGCCGGTGCCCACGAAGTCCGCGAACACGTCGAAGACGGCGGGCGCGCTGTTCACCCGCGCGGTGTTGTTGCGCAGGCCCGCCAGCTGCGTGGCCGGCAGGAAGCTCCAGAGCTCCGTGCCCGGCGGGGGCGTGGTGCCGGTGCGGAAGCGCTGGGCGAAGTCCGTCTTGAAGCGAGCGCTGGCGTCCGGGTTGGGGAAGTTCAGGCTCTGCGCGGGGCCGTCATAGCGCGCGCCGCCGGAGACGTAGAAGGCGTGCACCTGGCCGTCCAGGCCCGCCGCGTAGGCCACCGTGGGCCGGGCGGCATTGGTGTCCGGGATGTGGGGGCTGGCCGTCACCACCACGGGCGACGAGTGGATGAAGCCGCCCAGGTGCGCCTTGTTGTCCGCGTCGTCGTTGTTGCACTGGGTGATGGAGGGCTCGAGGATGGGCGTCTCGCTGGCGCCGTCGCGGCCGGACTCCGTGGCATAGCAGTAGCCGCGCACCCGCTGGAGCATCATCGCCACCGCGTTGAAGTCCACGTACAGCTGCGTCTTGTTGATGAGCTCGTTGGTGACGCCGAAGTCCGCCCCGCCCAGCTGCGGTGAGTACTGCGTCGCCTGCTGCAGGTCGCAGACGCCGTCCGGGCCCTTCACGAAGTCGTAGCGGAAGCTGCCGTCACGCGTCGTGGCGCGGCCGAGCTTCAGCACGTCCACGCAGCCGGTATTGGGGGCCGAGCCGTAGCTGCGGTTGATGCGCGTGCCGGAGACCTCCTCCGGCTGCCAGCCCACCTGCATCACCCCGTGCGGCGCGGTGCGGCCGGAGCCCAGCGACGGGTTCACCGTCACCTCGCCGCCGAAGTAGGTGAAGAGGTTGCGGTCGCCGGGCGCGGGCATGCGCGCGTCCGCGTTCCACAGGGTGCCGTCCGACAGCGAGTTCTCCCCCGTGGACAGCGCATCCCCGCCAATGAGCGAGTGCGCGCGCAGCGTGCCCGGGTAGTAGGGGAACACCCAGTGCGAGCCCTGCGCGGGCGTGTACGTGTCCGCGCCGGGCGGGTAGCCCGTCACGGCGTTGTAGGACGTCTTGAACAGCAGGGCGCGCGAGCCGTTGGTGTCGCTGCCGTTGGTGTCGTCCAGCGCGACGGGCGCGGACACGGTGCGCTCGCTCTGCAGCGGTTCGCTTCCCAGGTTGAGCAGCGTGTTGAGCACGATGCGCGTGCCCGCGACGCTGTCCTTGAAGTCATGGCCCGCCAGATAGACGATGGTCGCCTTCTGCGGATCATTGTCCTTCTGGTTGAAGGAGAAGAAGTCGTTGCCGCGAAGGGTGTGCGCCGCCACGTGCGTGGGGTTGTCGTACTGGTTGCCCGTGGCGTAGTTCACCCAGCTCACCGCCAGCCGCCGCACGCCGTTCTTGAAGGTCGTCCGGTAGTTCTCCGTCTCGCCCGCCACGTTGTTGAAGCGGAAGTCACCCAACTGGGAGAAGGGGTCGCCCGGGTTGGGGTAGAGGATGCAGGCGGGCCGGGGCGAGGACTCGTTCATGTAGTCCGGGTCCGTGCAGTTGCGGCCGTCCCAGTTCTTGCCGCTGCCGCCGAGCTTGTTCTTCTCGAAGAGGTCTTCGCCCTGGAAGCGCGTGGAAGGCACCAGCCCTCCGCCCACCTTGTCGGTGTGCTCGTAGGACCAGATGCTGGTGCACTCGGCGAACAGGCCGTTGCCGCGCTGGTTGGTGAAGTAGGCGATGTTGTTGAGGACGTTCTCCGCCTGGTTTCCGGCGCCGTCGCCGTTGGAGCGGTACTCGGCGCGGGTGCTGTCGCCAATCTGCCAGTGCGGCGCCCAGAACACGCGGTAGCGCGGGCGCTGGGTGGCGGGGTCCACGGCGTTGAGCAGGCCGTTGGGGAACGCCGTGGTGGAGATGAGGTCCGCGTTGGCGTGGAGCGCGTCGTAGATGAGGCCGGGCCGTCCGCCGTTGAGGCTGCAGCCGCTGGTGGTGCCCTGCGGGCAGCCGCCCGCGCCGTTGAAGTCCAGGCCCGCGTTGCGCAGGTAGTCGTCCAGCATGCCGCCCTTCACGAATGACTTGTCCGTCGCGTTGTCGTCGTCCAGGTCCAGCAGGGCGATCTTCGGAGGCACGCGGTTCAACCGCCGGCCAATGGGCGCGTTGAACTCGATGGTGGCCTGGTGCATGCGCACGTAGAAGCAGCCGCTGCCGTTGCTGAACGTGTTGCAGTTGCACGTCGTGCGGAACTTGTTCGGCGCGTCCGCCCCGGCGGAGGAGTTCAGGAAGTCGAGCGCGTTCTTCGCGTCCTTCGCGTCGATGATGAACGCGCCGCCCATGTACTGGACGTCGCGGAAGCCGCTGGCGGTGTTGAGCGTCGTGGCCGTGAAGTTCGGCCGCGCCTGGTTCGTGCTGGTGGTGAAGTTGTCGATGTTCGCTTCGGGGAACAGGCCGCTCGAGGGCAGCGCCTGCAGGGGCGGCACCGGCACGACGGGCGCCGCGTCCGCGCGGGAGATGTGGAAGTCGCAGCCGTCATTCCAACTGGGGTCGTTCCACTGGCCGTTGTGCGGCAGGGGCGGCAGGTGCTTGTTGGTGGGCACGCAGCGGTTGGGGGACCGCTTCGTGTCGTCGATGGCCAGGTACACCGTCACCGGGTGGTTGGCGTTGAATCCGCCCGCCTCGTTGGACTGCAGCAGGCGCCACACCAGGCCGTAGGCCGACAGGCTTCCACAGCCCTGCTGGAAGGTGGCCTGCTCCGGAATGATGAGCGCGCCCTGGCTGAAGGTGACGATGTCCGTCGCGGACGCCGGCAGCGCCGTCAGCAGCGCCAGGCCCAGCAGGATTCGCCGCGCCGCGGAAATTCTGGGGGAGATGGAGGCCAAGGGTTCACCGGGGGTTGGGGACCGACTGACCCCCTCGGGGTCGGGGGTCACCCTCGGCTTGTGCACACCGTGTGCCCCGGCGTGGGGGACTCCCGTGCGAGGGGAGCTTTGGAAAGAAACCGTGTGGCTGTGGGTGGGCGAGGTCAGCGGCTACGCAAAGCTTGCGAGGTCCGCACGTCGTGCGTAGCGGCGGAGGCCTGGTCGCCTAATCCGCGAGCTTGCCGCCCCGGCCGGCCTTCTTCTCGGAGGTGCGCTTCTTGTCCTCCAGGCGCCGGCGCTTGGAGCCCAGGGTGGGGCGGGTGGCCTTGCGGACCTTGGGGACGAAGGTGAGGGCCTGCAGGCCGGCGCGCAGGCGGCGCATGGCGGCGTCCTTGTTCTGGGACTGGCTGCGGCGCTCGGTGGCGGTGACGGACAGCTCCGTGGGCGGGTGGCTGAGGCGCACGCCGCTGGCGGTGGTGTTGCGGTGCTGGCCGCCGGGTCCGGAGGCGATGAAGAACTCCACGTCGCAGACCTTCAGCAGGGCCTCGTCATCCAGGGCGAGGGCCTCCCGGGCGGCCTGGCGTCGAGCGGGTGCGATGGGTGTGGTCGGCGGCGTCATGGAGGTCCTCAAGTTAGCGCCGCGAAGACGCCACCGGTACCCCGCGCCTGACACCGGGCGGCGCGGGGCCTGCTCAGGTGAAGTTCAGGTTGAAGGTGAAGCCTGTCTTGGCTGTGCGCCCGGTCTCGTCGGTGGCCACGAACTTCACCACGTAGGGCAGCACGGAGAGGGAGCGGTCCGTGGTGACGCGCACCTGCGCGGTCGTCTCGCCCGGGGCCAGGGTGACGGGGTCGGAGCCGAGCCGCGTCGTGCCGGGGGTATCCAGCGTGATGGTGAGCGCGCCGGTGAAGCCCTCCGCGCGTGTCACCGTCACCGTCACCTGGGCGGACTGGCCGGGCGCCACGTTCACCTGCCGGGGCTCCACGGCGATGGAGAAGTCCTCGTTGGGCTCGGGGGGCTCCAGGATGATCAGGGAGATGTTGCCCCGGGCAGTGACGTTGTTGGCCGGGTCCTCCGCGACGAGCTGCAGCGCGTTCACGCCGTAGCTCGTGACGCTGGGGGCCACCGTGATGGTGGCGGTGGTTCTGGCGAGGGTCTCTCCCTCCGGGAGGGAGAAGTCCGGGCCGAAGGTGACGCCCTCGGGAGCGATCGCCGCGCGCACGCGCACCTCGCCCAGGTTGTCCGCGATGCGCTGGATGGCGAGGTCATAGGGGACGGAGTCGCCGGGCGCGGTGGTGACGGTGTCCTGGCCTCCCCAATCCAGGTGGTAGTAGGGCGTGTTGCCGCCACAGCCCAGGGCCAGCGCGCAGGCGAGGACGGCGAGACGGGGGAGGGAACGCGGCATGGGAGGGCTCCAGGGGTGGTGAAGCGGGGTTGAGCATGGGGCCGGGGCGAACGGGCCCGCAAGCGTCCCCGGGGAAGACGGGCGTCAGCGGAACAACGAACAGGCGGCGAGATAAGTCCCGACGTGGGCCTCCAGCGACGGCGCCAGCGGCCGCGCGTAGCCGCCGCCCAGCGTGAGCACCACGGGGAGTCCGCGTTCCTTCGCCGCGCGCATGACGCGCAGGTCGCGCTCGCGCAGCCCCGCGTGGGTGAGCGAAAGCCGGCCCAGGGTGTCCTCCTCCAGCGGATCCACGCCGGCCTGGAAGAAGAGCAGGTCGGCGTGGGCGGACTCCAGGACGTGGGGCAGGTGCGCGTCGAGCGCGGCCAGGTACTCCGCGTCCCCCACGCCGTCCTCCAGCCCCAGGTCCAGGTGGGAGGAGTGCTTGCGGAAGGGGAAGTTGTGCTCGCCGTGCATGGAGAAGGTGAAGACGGACGGGTCGCCCGCGAAGGTGGCCGCGGTGCCGTTGCCCTGGTGCACGTCCAGGTCCACCACCACCGCGCGGCGGATGGCCCCTTCGGCCTGGAGCACGCGGATGGCCACGGCGATGTCGTTGAAGACACAGAAGCCCTCCCCGTGGTCCGGGAAGGCGTGGTGCGTGCCGCCGGCCAGGTTCGCGCCGAAGCCGTCCTCCAATGCGGCGCGGGCGGCGGCCAGGGTTCCGCCCACGGACGCGCGCGCGTTGTCCACGAGCCTCAGGGACCAGGGGAAGCCCAGCCGGCGCAGCTCCGCGCCGGTGAGGGTGCCGCCGAAGAAGGCGTCCAGGTAGCGCGGGGTGTGGACGCGCTCCAGTTCATCGCGCTCCGCGCGAGGGGCCTCGTGGAAGGCGGCGGGGGGAAGGATGCCGCGCTCGAGCAGGATTTCGCGCAGCAGTCGGTACTTCTCCATGGGGAAGCGGTGCCCGTCGGGCAGGGGGACCAGGTACCGGCCGATGTGGAAGACGCGCACGGACCCGGGGCGTAACGCCCGTTCCGGAGGGGTGCAACCGGGGGCGTAGAACTTCCGGCGGGCCTGTCCGTTACAGGAGCAGGCGGCGCGGATGTGCCCGCCGCGCAAGCCCGTCATCCGGAGCCCACCCATGAACCTGAAGCCCCTCTCGCGGGCCGTCCTGACGGCCGCGCTCGCCACCGGTCTGTCCGCCACCTCCGCCTGGGCCGTCACGCCCGTCCGCACGCCGTCGTCCACACAGAAGCCCGCCGCTTCGGAGAAGCCCTTCGTGAAGGGGGCGCCCACGAAGCCCACGGACACGCCGGCCACCGGCCCCCAGACGCCCACGGGGCAGGGCACGCAGGCTCAGGCCCAGGGGCAGGACGCGCAGGCCCAGCCGCAGGGCCCTCGGCCTGAAATCGAAGTGGCGTTCGTGCTGGATACGACGGGGTCGATGGGCGGCCTGCTGGAGGGCGCCAAGCAGAAGATCTTCTCCATCGCGTCGCGCATCGCGAAGGGCAAGCCCACGCCGCACCTGAAGGTGGCGCTCGTGGCGTACCGGGACCAGGGGGACGCGTACGTGACGAAGCGCTTCGACCTGAGCGACGACATGGACTCCATGTTCGCGGAGCTGCGCAAGCTGGAGGCGAACGGGGGCGGGGACTTCCCCGAGCACGTGGGGCGCGGCCTGGGCGAGGCCGTGTCGCTGCTCAAGTGGAGCCAGGACCGCGAGGTGATGAAGGTCATCTTCCTGGTGGGCGACGCGCCCCCCGCCCAGCGCGAGGCCGCCTGGGACTTCAAGCTCTGGTCCAAGCGCGCGAAGGAGCGCCACATCGTGGTGAACACGGTGCGCTGCGGCGCGGACCCCACCACCGAGGAGTCCTGGCGCTACGTGGCGAAGCTGACGGACGGCACCTTCGACTCCATCGACGCGGCGGGCGGGATGGTGGCGGTGGCCACGCCCTTTGACGCGGAGCTGTCTCGCGTGAACGCGGAGCTGGCGTCCAAGACGCTGTACGGCGGACGCGCGGAGGCCCAGGCCGTGAACCGCGCCCGCGCGGAGGCGACCAAGGGCATGGCCGCGGAGGCCGTCGCGGACCGCATCAGCTTCATGAAGGAGAGCCGGGGTGTGGGCAAGAGCGCCGCCAGCGCCGGGGCGGTGAGCAGCGCGCCCGCGGCCGTCGCGGGCGGCGTGGACCTGCTGGAGAAGCCGGCCGCGCTCGCCACCCTCAAGGACGACGAGCTGCCCCAGGAGCTCAAGGGCCTCAAGAAGGAGGCGCAGGCCGCGAAGGTGAAGCAGCTGGCCGACGAGCGCAAGGTGCTGGAGGAGAAGGTCGCGAAGCTCGCCACCGAGCGCGACCAGTGGCTCACGAAGAACGCCCCCACCAAGGAGGACGCCTTCGACGCCAACGTGATGAAGAGCGTGAAGACGCAGGCCGCGAAGTTCGGCGTCACGTACTGAGTGACGCCACACGCTTCCGGGCGGTTACTCGCGCGTCACCGCCCGGAGCACGATTTCACGACGCTGATCCAACAGCCGCATCGCCCAGGGCCGCGTCACCCGGTAGACGCCGAAGTGGAGCACGGCGAACCCCAGGATGAAGGCCACGGACTGCCAGCCCGGCCCGTCCTTCCCCGCGGCCCGCAGCGCATGGCCAAACGGCATGCAGCCCACGCTGGCCGCGAGGATGCCCAGCATGGAAGCGGTGAGGGGAATGCGGTCGCGCCGCTTGAGGCTCGCGTGGAACTTCACCGGGAAGTACAGCGACAGGAAGTTGCCCGCGGCCAGCAGCATGGGCACCACCGCCGCCACCGCGGCCATGGCGCACAGGAAGTCCACGAGCGTGCCCGTGCCGAAGTACACCCGGTAGAAGGCGCCCACCAGCACCGCCATCCCCAGCGCCGCCACGCCCTGCACCCGGTTCTTCGCGCGCAGCACGTCCGCCAGGTTCATGGGCGCCGCCAGGAACACCGCGAAGCCGTGCCCGTCGTACGCGAAGGTGTTCTGCGAGAAGGTGGACGCGATGACCACCGCGCCGTAGATGCTCAGGCCGCCCATCACCCACGCGTCCGCGCTGCCGCCCAGCAGGTACACGAAGAGGTCCCTGCCGGAGAGCAGCTTCAGCAGGATGGCCAGGATGAAGGGCACCGCTGCCAGCAGCCTCGCGCGCGGGTTGCGCCACAGGTCCAGCACCTCGCGGCGCAGGAGCGTGTCGAAGCGCGAGCCCGTGGTGGCGAATGGATCGCTGTCCTTCCCATCCCCCCGGTCACCGCCGGAGCGGCCTCCCGCCTGCCGGTGGAAGCGCATCAAGAGCGCGTACGCCACCGTCATGCCCATGCCGGTGAAGAACAGGAGCCCGAAGGCCTCCAGCATGGCGATGCCCACGCGCCCGTGCGCCAGCTGTCCCAGCCCGTCACCGAAGAAGCCCGGCGGCACCTGGCTGAGCGCCACCGCCGCGTTGATGATGAGGCTCATGTCCAGCGCGCCCACGCCCGCCTCGCCCACGCTGGTGAGCCACGACGTGTCGATGGGCGGGATGAACGACGCGGCGACGAGGAACGCCACCATGCCGCCGCCCATGATGCGCGCGCTGTGCTTCGCCCTCAGCACGTTGATGACCGTGTAGAGGCCCACGCGGCTCCACGCCGCGCAGAAGAGCGCGAACAGCACGTAGAGCACCGCCGCCAGCCACGGTGACGCCAGCCGGTGGCGCGACGCATAGCCCACCGCCGCGCCGGTGAGGGGCGCGTAGAACACCAGCGCGCGCGGCTCGAAGAGGCTCGCCACCGTGGAGCCCATCAGCAGCCGGAACGGTGAGATGGGGAACGCGGCGTAGCGCGACAGCTCGGAGTGGTCATCCACGCCCGCGGACAACAGCGGCCACGTCACCCAGGTGGCGGCGGTGACGAAGCACAGCAGGTTGAGGATGAAGTACGGCCACACGTTGCTGTGCACGATGAGCGGCATCCGCATCAGCTTGAAGAAGCTCAGGCCCAGCAGCACGCCCGGCGCGCTGGAGCCCACGAACGCGGCCACCGCGAGCAGGCGGCTCCTGCCCGGGCCCTGGTTGAGGCCCAGGTGCAGGCGCAGGCCCCAGAGCAGCAGCAGGTGCTGGAAGAAGCCGGGGACCTTCGGACGCGGGCTGCTCACGCGGACTCCCGGCGCAGCGGCGCCACGTTCGCCGCGGGCTCGCCATAGAACGACAGCTTCGCGTTGCGCGCTGCGGGCACGGCGATCAGCTTCTCGAACACCGCCTCCAGCGTGGACACGCCGTGGCGCTGACGAAGCTGCTCCACCGGGCCCTGGTCCAACATGCGCCCGCCCCGGATGACGCCTGCGTGCGTGGCCAGCCGCTCGGCGATCTCCAGCACGTGCGTGGTGAGCAGCAGCGTCACGCCCCGGCGGGACAGCTCGCGCAAGAGCTCGCGGATGACGCCCGCGGCGAGCACGTCGATGCCCTCGAAGGGCTCATCCAGCAGCACCAGCTCCGGCGCGTGGATGAGCGCCGCCGCGATGGCGAGCCTGCGGCGCATGCCCTTGGAGTACTCCGCCACCAGCGCGCCCGCCTTGTACGTGAGCTCCGTCAGCTCCAGCAGCTCCACCGCGCGCGACGCGGCCTCCGCGCCGTCCAGTCCGTACATGCGCGCGCAGAAGGTGAGGTACTGACGGCCGGTGAGGCGCTCGAAGAGGCTCAGCTCCTCCGGCACCACGCCCACGCGCTGCTTCACGTCCAGGGGCCTGGCCACGGCGTCCACGCCGAGCATTCGGATGGTGCCCTGATCAGGCCCATACACGCCGGTGAGCAACGCGATGGAGGTGGACTTGCCGGCGCCGTTGGGGCCGAGGAACGCGTAGAAGGCGCCCCGTGGAATCTGAAGCTCCAGGCCGTCCAGCGCGGCGAAGGTGCCGAAGCGCTTGACGAGGCCGTGGGCGTCGATGGCCAGCTCTTGGCCGGCGGGTTCAACAGGAGGGGGCGTCATGAAGGACGCCATCACACCATGCACCGTGGGGTCGCCCACAATCCTCGGGTTGACGGATGGTGCGGCCCGCCGGGCGCTTCCCGACTCAGTGCACCATGGCCACCTCCGGCGGCCCGACGATCTGCTGCACGGTGGTGCGCACCTTGTCCAGGTCCACCGGCTTGGAGATGTAGCCGGCGGCGCCCACCAGCTCCGCCTCCCACTCGAAGCCGTAGCCGGAGATGATGATGATGGGCAGGTTGCGCGCCCTGGGCATCTTCTTGAGCGCGTCCAGCAGGCCCCAGCCGCTCATGACGGGCATGCGCAGGTCCAGCAGCACGGCGCCCGGGATGTCGTCCTCCAGAAGGTCCAGTGCCTCGCGGCCGTTCTTGGCCTCGATGGTGGCATAGCCCATCTCCTGGAGGGCATCGCAGATGAGCGTGCGGTGACTCGCGTCGTCGTCGACGACCAGGATGAAGTTCGACATGGGCTTGAGCCTCTGGAGTGGCGGCGTCTGCTTGGGGACCGCGATTCTATGGGGACGAAGATGGGAATGCCCCTTCCATTGCGGAAGGGCCTGCGTTTCTTTTCAACATTCCCCATAGAGCGACAGCGTGTTGCCGCCCAGCACCCCCGCGAGCGCGGCCTCGTCCAGCCCCAGCCCGGCGAGCGCCCGCAGCTCCCGGTCCCATGCATAGGGGATGTTGGGGAAGTCCGTCCCATAGAGGATGCGCTCGGGCCGGACCTCCAGCGCCTTCCGGGGAAGGGGCACGGGGAAGTAGCCGCCCACCGCCATGGTCGTGTCCAGCCAGAGCGTGTCATGGCGCTCCAGGAGGCGCGCGTACGCGTCGAACTCGTCCGCTCCCAGGTGCGGCACGCACAGCTTGAGCGTGGGATGATCCACGAGCACACGCTCCACCCGCTCCGCGGCGCAGAGTTGGTGCGGATCCACCGGGTACCGGGCGCTGGAGGGCTCCCGCCCCGAGTGCATCACGAGCGGCTTGCCCGCCCGGGCGCACGCTTCGTAGAGCTCGTGCAGCTGGGGCGCGTCCGGGGAGAAGGCCTGCACGTGGCAGTGCAGCTTCACGCCCTTCAGTCCCAGGGCGAACGCCTCCTCCAGGATGGCGACGGCGCCGGGCTCGCCCGGGTACACGGTGCCAAGGCCGATGACGCGGGGCTCGGCCTTCGCCACCTCCGCCACGAAGGCGTTGAGCGCGCGCGCCATGCCCGGCTTGTGGGCGTAGTGCAGGGCGACCACGCGCTCGACGCCCCGGGACAACAGGAAGGACAGCACGCGGGGCGTGTGCAGTTTGTAGCGGATGGGCCAGCCGTAGCGGTCGAACCAGCGCCACACCGCCTCGAAGACGCGATCAGGGAACAGGTGCACGTGCGCGTCCACGACGGGCGGCAGGCCGGGGTCCACGCGCGGCCCTTCCTCGTCCGCCAGCGCGGGCATGGGCATCTGGATGCCCTGCTCCCGCCAGGTCGCGGCCGGCGAGGACGCCAGGCACGGCACCGGCGCGTCGGCGTCCTCGTGCTCGCTGTGATCGTGCTCTGAAGGAGGCTCCCGGGGGGCCGTCATCCGCCCGTGCCCGGGCCGGAGGGCTTCTTCGCGTCCTCCTCGTCCAGGCGTCGCAGGTAGCTGTTGTGTGCGTAGCCCTGGCGCTCCAGCCGCTGCGACTCGATGGCGTCCGCGACCTTCGAACACACCTGGCCGAGCATGCGCAGGGACTCGGCGATCAACCGCTCCGCGTGATCCTGCGCGTTGGCGGACGGAATGATGGGACGGTCGCGACGGAACGGCAGGGGCAACTTCATCCGCTGGAATCTAAGGGATGCCCCCGTCAGGTGCCACGCGTCAGTCCCGCCCCGTCCCCTGGCCGCCCCTCCCGAGCTGGCGGGTTCACGGAGTGTTGACAGCGCGACGCGGCATTGCCCCCCGGGCCGGGTTAACGGCGTTGACAGTGTTCCACTTTACATTTTGCGCCGGTCCGGTCCCCGAGGGGCCCCTGCGCATGCCCTTGAGTGTTGGCAACCTCTCGGAATTCCGAAGGGTTTACGAATTTTCAAGCAGGGGGATGACAGCGCGGGGATTCGCCTCTACATTGCGTTCGTCGGATTTCACTCAAGAGGGTGCTGCGCATGGCTTACGACGGCGAGCTTGTGAAGATGCAGAACGGTCGCTGGGCGCGGTTCCAGCGGTGCCAGGTGTACCGGCCGGGCGTGACGGACGCCGGCGAGACCATGCTCCTGATCGCGGTGGAGCTGGAGGAGCGCTATCAGCAGCTGCTCGACGAGGCGGCGGATTCCCTCGCGGAGTACCGCTCCCAGGGCGTGCCCGTGCAGGTGCGGCTGGCGCCGGACGCGCAGGGGCTCACCCTGCACCCGGAGGCCCAGGCCTCCGTCTCGGTGAACTAGGCCCCCTGCCGGGGACACAGGTTGTAAAGCCACGGGCTCCGCGCTTCACTGCGTGGGGCCCGTCGCATTTACAGCGCCGGGTGGCCGTCCACTTTTCAACGCGCCGCGCGCCACCCGCACGGCGCGCGAATGCCGCGCTCAGTCGTGGATCTGGAAGAAGCGGGCGGCGTTGTCCCGGGTGACCCGCCGGACGATGCGCTCGGACAGCTTCGCCTTGCCCAGGAGGTTCGCCGTGCGCGCG
This sequence comes from Corallococcus sp. AB011P, assembly GCF_003611605.1. Classification (NCBI taxonomy): domain Bacteria; kingdom Pseudomonadati; phylum Myxococcota; class Myxococcia; order Myxococcales; family Myxococcaceae; genus Corallococcus; species Corallococcus sp. AB011P. Next base: position 52,696 of record NZ_RAVX01000002.1, on the reverse strand, counting down.
AGCCCCAGGATGTCCCCCGCGCCGTCGCCCGCGTCGGAGTCCAGCACCAGGCGCTCGCTGCCCAGCCGCCGCACCAGGGCCACCGCCCGGTCCGCCTGGAGGGCCTCCGGGTGCAGGGTGAGGCCAGCCCAGTGGCCCACCTCCAGGATGGTCCGAACGGTGCGCGCGTTGGCGTGGTCCACCAGCGCGCGTGAGGGCAGCAGGCCCGACTGGCGCAGGAGCGTGAGGATGCGCCGCGTGTGGCGCTCCTTGTCCTTGAGCGGCGTGTGCACCACCACGCGCAGCTTGAGCTGGCGGGCCAGGGCCAGCTGCTCCAGGAAGGCCTCTTCCTCCTCCTCGCCGCCCACGTGCAGCCCCGTCTCACCCAGGGCCACCACCCGGCCGCCCTCGAAGTAGTCCGGCAGGTGGCTCAGGACTTCGGACAGCCCCCGGCGCGGGATGCAGCGCGGGTGCACGCCCAGGGCGGCCCAGGCGCGGATGCCCAGCCGCTCCAGGCGCGGCAGCTGCTTCTCCACCAGCTGGTCGAAGTGCTGGCGCAGCCCCTTGGCCGTGGGCTCCGGGAAGTGGTGCGCCACCACCAGGGCCCGCTCCACGCCGAAGAAGCGCATGGACTCCAGGTCCTGGTCCGTCAGGGCCTCCGGGTGGAGGTGCGCATCGAAGAGCGGAAGCGGCTCGGCCACGGGCAGTCGTTCTCCTTGGGTTTCAGTCCTGGCCCGTCGCGGCGCCCTCGTTGCGCGGGTCACTGGAGGAATAGCGCAGGTTGGTGCGCGGGTCGCTGTAGACGGCCTCCGCGTCGCCCCAGGCGTCCACCCGGCGAAGCTTGTGGCCCTTCGCCTCCAGCGTGGACAGCGTCGCCGGCTCCAGGCCCCATTTGTCCACCCACAGCTCGTCCGGGAGGTATTGGTGGTGCAGGCGGCCCGCGCCCACCGCGCGCGTCACGTCCATGCCGTGGTCCACCACGTTGCTGATGGCCTGGATGACGGTGGTGGGGATGGTGGAGCCGCCAGGGCTGCCCACCGCCAGCATCACCCGCTTGGGGGCCTCCTTCGTGAACACCAGCGTGGGCGACATGGAGGACAGGGGCACCTTGCCGGGCTGGATGGCGTTGGGCTCCCCCGTGACGAGCCCGTACGCGTTGGGCACGCCCGGCTGAGCGGCGAAGTCGTCCATCTCGTCATTGAGGAGCACGCCGGTGCCCTTGGCCACCAGGCACGAGCCGAAGCTGTAGTTGACCGTGGTCGTCATGGCCACCGCGTTGCCGTCCTTGTCGATGACGGAGATGTGCGTGGTGTTCTTCTTCTCCGGCTCCGGCGTGAGCGGCCCCGCGTCCTTGCGCAGCGTGGAGGCGGGCCCGCCCTTCAGCGGCGCCAGCAGCGACGCGCTGGGCGTGGCCTTCTTCGGGTCGATGCCGCCCGCCAGGTCCGCGATGTGGCCGGGCGACGTCAGCCGCTCCAGCGGCACCTGCACGAAGGCCGGGTCGCCCAGGTACTTCGCGCGGTCCACGTACGCGCGCCGCACGGCCTCCACGTAGAGGTGCAGCGACTCAGGGTCGCGGTACGGCACGCCCTGCGGACGCAGCTGCTGGAGCATGCCCAGCACCTGCACCACCGCCAGCCCGCCCGCGCTGGGCGGCGGCATGGTGAGGATGCGGTGCCCTCGGTAGGTGGTCTCCAGCGGCGTGGCCGCGCGCGTGCGGTAGTTCGTCAGGTCCTCCTGCGTGAGCAGCCCGCCCGCGTCCTGCACCGTCTTCACCATCGCCTGCGCCACCGGGCCCGCGTAGAAGGCCTTCGCGCCGCCCTTGGAAATCCGCTCCAGCGTGCGCGCCAGGTCCGGCTGCTTGATCAGATGTCCCACCGGCGGCACGTCCGGCGTGCCCTGCGCGTTGGGGACAAGGAAGATGCGCGCGGCCTCCGGATCCTGGCGCAGACACTCCGCTCGGCCGGTGGCCATCTGCTGGTACTTGGGTGTCACCCAGAAGCCCTGCTTCGCCAGCCGGATGGCCGGGGCCAGCACCACCGCGGGCTTGAGCTTGCCGTGCTTGGACAACAGCTCCAGGTAGCCCGCCACCGCGCCCGGCACCGCCACGCTCAGGGCGCCGTCCGTGGACAGCCCCGGCACCAGCTCGCCGTCCTTCAGGTACATGTCGCGCGAGGCGCCCTTCGGAGCCACCTCCCGGAAGTCCAGCACCTGCGTGACTGCCGACTTCGCGTCGTGCACCAGCGCGAACCCGCCGCCGCCCACGCCGGAGTGGTAGGGACCCACCACCGCCGCCGCGAACGCCGCCGCCACCGCCGCGTCCACCGCGTTGCCGCCCTTGTCCAGCATCTGGAGCGCGGCCTCGCTCGCGGGCGGATACGCCGTGGCCACCGCACCTCCCCGGTAGGGACGTGCCGCACCCGCCTGCGTCGCCACCAGCAACACCGCGAGTCCCAGTGCGCGGAACAGGCTCCGTCCCGCGGCTCCCATGTGTGCTTTCCCCACCTGTGGACGCCTTTCCTTGTGATTTCCGGCCGTTCCCTAATGCACCATGCGCCGCGCCCGGACCAGGGTTTCAACGAGACAACATTTTTTTCCTTGGATTGTGAGTGGAGGCGGGGCAGGCTCCTCTCATGCGCAGCAACTGGCGGTGCTCATGAGTCCTCCGAACCCCGTGGAAAACCCGGCGTCGGTTCCGACTCCGGCCTCCACCACGGCACGGCTGACGACGTTCCTGAAGCCGCGCTTCGGCATCACGGTCCAATGCAACACGTTGTGTGTGGCAGTCAGCGCACGGCCCCCCCCGGACGTCCCGCGATCCGCTTTGCCGTCCGGGCGCGGTTGACGAGTTGATCGGCGGTCCCTAATTCTCCGCCGCATATGACAGCTCTGGCGGCGGTTGTGCTGTGCGCGGGCAAGGGCACGCGGATGAAGTCGGAGAAGGCGAAGGTCCTTCACCCCATCCTCGGCCGTCCCCTCTGCGCCTATCCCTTGAAGCGGGCCCTGGAACTGGGCGCCACGCACGTGGTGCCGGTGGTGGGCCACCAGGCTTCGGAGGTGGAGAAGTCCATCCGCTCCCACTTCCCGGACGCGCCCCTGCGCTTCGCGCTCCAGAAGGAGCAGAAGGGCACCGCGGACGCGGTGAAGGCGGCAGAAGACGCGCTGAAGGGCCACGAAGGCCGCGTGCTCATCCTCTACGGAGACGTGCCGCTCTTGCGTAAGGAGACGCTCCAGGCGCTGCTCGCCGCGCATGACGCCGCGGGCGGAGTGCTGGCGCTGGTGTCCACCACGCTGGAGGACCCCACCGGCTACGGCCGCGTCATCCGCGAGGCCGGCAAGGTCGCGCGCATCGTGGAGCACAAGGACTGCACCCCGGAGCAGCGCGCGGTGAAGGAGTGCAACGCGGGCATCTACTCCGTGGACGCGGCCTTCCTCTGGAAGGCGCTGGCGGAGATCAAACCCGTCAACGCGCAGGGCGAGTACTACCTCACCGACCTGGTGGAGATGGCCGCGAAGCTGGGCCCCGTGGGCGCGGTGGACGCGGACGCCACGGAGACCGCGGGCGTGAACGACAAGGTGGAGCTGGCGGCGCGCGCCCGCGTCCTCCAGCAGCGCATCAACGAAGCCCACATGCGCGCGGGCGTGTCCATCCAGGACCCGGCCACCGCGTACATCGAAGAGGGCATCACCATTGGCACCGACACGGAAATTGGCCCCAGCGTCTCGCTGATGGCCGGCACCGTCATCGGGAAGAACGTCACCATTGGCCAGGGCAGCGTGCTCACGGCTTCTGTCGTGGCGGATGGCACCCACATCAAGCCCTACTCCGTGCTGGAGGAGGCGCGTGTGGGCGAGCGCTGCATCATCGGCCCGTTCTCCCGGCTGCGCCCCGCCACGGAGTTGGCAGAGGAAGTGCATCTGGGGAACTTCGTGGAGACGAAGAAGGCCCGCATCGGCAAGGGCAGCAAGGCCAACCACCTGACTTACCTGGGCGACGCGAACATCGGCGCGGGCTGCAACATCGGCGCGGGCACCATCACCTGTAACTATGACGGGGTGAACAAGCACCTGACCGAGCTGGGCGATGGCGTCTTCATCGGCTCGGACAGCCAGCTGGTGGCGCCGGTGAAGGTGGGGGACGGCGGGTATGTCGGCGCGGGCACCACGGTGACGAAAAATGTGCCTCCTGGGAGCCTCGCTGTGTCCCGCGCGCCACAGGTGGTGAAGGAGGGTTGGGTGGCGGCCAAGAAGGCGCGGCAGGTGAAGGTGAAGGCTGGTTAGGAAGAGTGCTCGCCTGCTGCTCGGTCGGCGGGGCGGGGTTGGGCGTGTTGGGCGTGAACGGGTTGCCCGTGGTTTGCTCCGGCGCCGCGGGACGAGAAAGAGGCAGGAAGAACATGTGCGGGATTGTTGGCTACGTCGGTGACAAGGAATCTGCTCCCATCCTGGTGTCGGGCCTGAAGAAGCTCGAGTACCGGGGCTACGACTCCGCGGGCGTCGCGGTGGTGGGCGGCAACCAACTCAACGTGGTTCGCGCCACGGGCAAGCTGCGCAACCTGGAGAACCGCGTGGTGCAGGACCTGCCCAAGGGCACCACCGGCATCGGCCACACGCGTTGGGCCACGCACGGCCGTCCCTCCGACGAGAACGCCCACCCGCACACGTACAAGAACGTCGCGGTGGTGCACAACGGCATCATCGAGAACCACCTGGTGCTCAAGGCGGAGCTGCGCGCGCGCGGCCACGTGTTCGCGTCGGAGACGGACTCCGAAGTGTTCGCGCACCTCATCTCCGAGGAGGTGGAGCGCGGCGTGGACCTGCCGGACGCGGTGCGTGCGGCCATCAAGCAGGTGAAGGGCACCTACGGCCTGGTGGTGGTGTGCTCCAACGACCCGGGCCGCATCGTGTGCACGAAGGACGCGTCGCCCATGGTTCTGGGCCTGGGCGAGGGCCAGAACTTCGTGGCCAGCGACGTGCCTGCGCTGCTCGAGCACACGCGTGACTTCGTCTACATGGAGGAGGGCGACCTGGCGGTCATCACCGCGGCGAAGGTCGACATCTTCAACCGCGAGGGCAAGCTGGTGAACCGCCCCACGCGCCGCATCGACTGGACGCCGATGATGGCGGAGAAGGGCGGCTACAAGCACTTCATGCACAAGGAGATCCACGAGCAGCCCCGCGCCATCGCGGACACGCTGCGCGGCCGGATGCTCCTCACCGAAGGCGACGTCCACTTCGAGACCTGGAACCTCACGCAGGAGCAGGTCCAGTCCTTCACCAAGGTCACCATCCTGGCCTGCGGCACGTCCTGGCACTCGGGCGTGGCCGGCCGGCACATGATTGAATCGCTGGCGCGGCTGCCGGTGGAGGTGGAGCTCGCCAGCGAGTTCCGCTACCGCGACCCCATCGTGGAGAAGAGCCACCTGGTCATCGCCATCAGCCAGTCCGGTGAGACGGCGGACACGCTCGCGGCCTTCAAGGAAGCGAAGCGGCTGGGCGCGCACACCATGGCCATCTGCAACGTCATCGGCAGCGCGATGACGCGTGAGGCGAACCTGCACGTCCTCACCAACGCGGGCCCTGAGATTGGCGTCGCGTCCACCAAGGCGTTCACCACGCAGCTCGTGACGCTGTACCTGCTGGCGGTGAAGCTGGGCCGCATGCGCGGCACGCTGTCCGTGGAGGCCGCGCAGGAGCACCTGACGCACCTGACCCAGGTGCCGAAGATGATTGAAGAAGTCCTCAAGTGCGAGCCGCAGGTGAAGCGCGTCGCGCGCGAGTTCATGAACGCGCAGGACTTCCTCTTCCTCGGCCGTGGCCCCATGCACCCGGTGGCGCTGGAGGGCGCGCTCAAGCTGAAGGAGATCTCGTACATCCACGCGGAGGGCTACGCGGGCGGTGAGATGAAGCACGGCCCCATCGCGCTCATCGACGAGAAGATGCCCGTCGTGGTCATCGCGCCGAAGCAGCCGCACGTCGCGTACGAGAAGATCATCGGCAACATCGAGGAGGTCCGCGCGCGCGGCGGCAAGGTCATCGCCATCCTGGACGAGGACGACAACCAGGCGGACACCCTGGCCGACCACGTCATCCGCATCCCCTCCGCCTGCGCGCTGCTCGCGCCGGTGGTGGCCACCATCCCGCTGCAGCTGCTCGCGTACCACGTGGCGGAGATGCGCGGGAACGACGTGGACCAGCCGCGCAACCTGGCCAAGAGCGTGACCGTCGAGTAGCGCTTCACGGCTTCCACGCCTGAATGCGAAAGAGCCCGGACTCCCTTCACAGGGGGCCCGGGCTTCTTTGTTTGCCGGCGCTACTTCTCGTCCGCCAGCTCCAGGAGCACCTCCAGGTCCGCGGCGGCGTCCAGCGACTCCAACAGCTCCAGGTTCTCCACCACCTCGCGGTCCTCGTCGGTGAGCTGGGGCTGGGGCCGGCGGGTGTCGGTGGGCGGGGGAGGGGCCTCCGGGTGCACGGCCTTCGCGGTCGCGGGGACCTCGTCGGTCGGCGGGGGCGGCGGGGACTGCTGGGCGGACGCGGGCACACCCGCCGCGAGCGCGAACAGCAGCAGCCAACAGGGTGCGGGCCTCACTTGTTGCGCCGCCTTTCGCGCAGCCGCTCGCGTGCCTCCTGTCGCTGCTCCTGGGACATCTGCCGCCAGCGGCGCATGTTCTCCAGCATCTGCTCGCGGCGCTCCGGGTGTTCCTTGAGATAGGCGCGCACCCGTTCGCGCAGCTCCGCGCGGCGCTCCAGGGTGAGGCCGCGCAATTCGCGCACCTGCTCACGCACCGCCTGCCGCTCCTGGGGCGACAGCCTCTGGAAGTCGCGCAGGTTGTTCCTCAGCCGCTCGCGCTCCTCCGGAGGCAGCTGCCGCCAGCGCTGGAGGTTCGCGCGCACGCGGGCCTGCTCTTCCGGGGGCATCGCCTTGAACTCACGCAGCTTCGCGCGCAGGGCCTCCTTCTGCTCCGGTGGGAGCTTCTCGAAGCGCTCCGCGGCGGTGGGCGCGGGGGCGTTGGCAGCTCGGGCCGGAACGCCGATGAGCAGCGCCAGGGCCAGCACTCCGGCGGTCATCCTTCCCAGCATCACGGCACCCCCAGTTCGTGGAGGTTCTCGACGACCTCCAGGTCTTCGGAGCTGTTGAGCCCCAGCACTTCGTAGTCCTCGACCAGCTCCAGGTTCGCCGCCACCTCCAGCGCGCCCGGGTCCCACTCCTCCAGCGCGGGCGCCTCCACGCGCGTGCGCCCGGCCACGAGCAGCGTCAGCACCACCGCGGCGGCCAGGCCCGCGGAGGGCACGAGCACGCCGGGCCTCAAGAGGTGCGCGAACCGTTCACGCCAGGTGGGCGGCAGCGCGTCCACCCGCGCCAGCAGCTCGCGCCGGGCGGACGGGGAGGGCGTGAAGGCGGGCAGCTCCGCCATCCGCGCCACCGTGAGGCGCAGCAGTCTCTCCGTGCCCTGGCACTCCGCGCAGGTGCCCAGGTGGGCCTCCACGCGTGCGCGGTGCGGGGGCGGCAACTCCCCGTCCACCCAGGCCGTCAGGTCTTCTTCGAACGCACAGCTCATGCCCGACTCCTCGCGGGCACGGTGCCCGCCTGCAACGCTTCAATCCTGCGCGCCACCGCCAGGGTGGCCCGGTGGATGAGGCTCTTCACGGCGGCCTCGCTCGCCTCCAGCGCCTCGGCGATGTCCCGGTACGCCATGCCTTCGAAGCGGCACATGGTGAACGCGGCCCGTTCGCGGTCGCTCAAATCCGTCAGGGCCAGGCCCACCGCCGCCTCCAGCTCCCGGCCGCTCAACGCCTGGTCAGGCCTGTCTCCGTCGGGCCCTGGCATCCGCATCGCCCCCACGTCTTCCTCCGCCGGGGCCTCCGCCGTGAGGCGCGCCACGCGGTACTCGCCGCGCCGCATCTCATTGAGGCAGTGGTTCGTCGCCACCCGGAAGAGGAACGTCTTGAACTTCGCCGTGGGCTTGTAGGAGCGCGCGTGGCGGTAGAGCTTCACGAAGATGTCCTGCGTGAGCTCCTCCGCCCGCGCCGCGTCCCCCACGAAGCGGAACGCGAAGCGCGCCACGCTCGCGTGGTGCCGGTCGAAGAGCCAGGCGAAGGCCTGCTTGTCGCCCGCCGCCACCTTCAGCATCGCCTGCGTGTCCGGGTCCCAATCCATCCGTGAGGCCAGAAACCCCGTTGCCCGCTGGAAGTTGCGGGCCCACCCACTTTGAACCCCACGGGGCGCCCCGGTTACAGTTTCGCCACCGTGTCCGATGCTTTCCGCCCACGTTCGCGCACACCGGCTCCCCACCTGGGAGAGGAGGCGGAGCCACCGTCGGACCTGGCGGCCTGGGAGGCTGCGTCGGAGCCTCTGGCGCAGGGCGGCACGCCCACCCCGCCCACGGACTCGCCGCTGCCCATGTACCTGCTGGCGCAGCAGGCCCGGCGCGCGGGAGGGGACGAACAGAAGCGCCTGGCCTGGAACCTCAACCAGCTCCTGGAGGAGCTGGGGGCTCAGGGCGGGGGCCGGACGGAGGCGGACGCCTTCCACCGGCTGCTGGAGGGGGGCAACCTGGACGGGCTGGTGGACTCGGACGGGCGCTCCTGCCGGGCCACGGCGGTGGAGTCCCTGCTGTCGCTGGGCTTCCCCTACGCGCTGGAGGTGCGCCCGGAGGACCTGGAGCACCTCACGAACGCCCCCGTCCCGGGCACGCGGCTGACGCCTCCCAGGGGGGGGCCCTTCCCGGCCCTGGCGGTGGGGTTGGGGGCGCTGGCGCTCCAGGTGGTGCTGGGACTCACAGGCGTCGTCGTGCCCGGCGGGCTGCTCATCCTGCAGGGGCTTTTGACCCTGCTGTCCCTGACCGTGCTGACGATTGCCTCCGTGGGCTCTCCCCTGTATCGCGGAGCCCTGGCGCTGCTGACGGTGGTGTCCGGGGTCGGGTTGGGGATGGTGCTGGTGCCAGAGGTTCCGGCGGGTTGGGCGGCCGGACTGGGCGGGCTGGTGGCCGCCTTCCTGGCTGCCCTGCGCAAGAGCTGACCGCCAGGACCCAAAACGGATGTCAGAGGGGTGGACTAGGGTCTACCCATCGCGTACTAAAAGCGCGTTCAGGTGGACCGGGGTGGTCCACTCTTCCAAGGAGCGACGAGAAATGGCCGTGAATCAGGAGAAGGAAAAGGCGATCGAGCTGGCGCTGGCGGCGGTGGAGCGTCAGTTCGGCAAGGGTTCCATCATGCGGCTCGGCAACGACGAGCCCATGATGAAGGACGTCCAGGCCATTTCGACGGGGTCCACTTCGCTCGACATCGCCCTGGGCGTGGGCGGCGTGCCGCGCGGGCGCATCATCGAGATCTTCGGGCCGGAGTCCTCCGGCAAGACGACGCTGTGCCTCCACATCGTCGCGGAGGCGCAGAAGAAGGGCGGCGTGTGCGGCTACATCGACGCCGAGCACGCGATGGACGTGGGCTACGCGCGCAAGCTGGGCGTGCGCACCGACGACCTGCTCCTGTCCCAGCCGGACACCGGTGAGCAGGGCCTCGAAATCGCGGAGATGCTCGTTCGCTCCGGCGCCATCGACGTGCTGGTGGTGGACTCGGTGGCCGCGCTCGTGCCGAAGGCGGAACTGGAAGGCGAGATGGGCGACGCGCACATGGGCGTGCAGGCGCGCCTCATGAGCCAGGCGCTGCGCAAGCTCACGGGCACCATCTCCAAGAGCCAGACGTGCGTCATCTTCATCAACCAGATCCGCATGAAGATTGGCGTGATGTTCGGCAACCCGGAGACGACGACGGGCGGCAACGCGCTGAAGTTCTACGCGTCGCAGCGCATGGACATCCGCCGCGTGGGCGCCATCAAGAACGGCGAGAACGTGGTGGGCAGCCGCACCCGCGTGAAGGTCGTGAAGAACAAGGTGGCGCCTCCGTTCAAGGAGGTGGAGTTCGACATCATGTACGGCGCGGGCATCTCGAAGGAGGGCGACCTCATCGACCTCGCCTCCAACGACAACATCATCGAGAAGAGCGGCAGCTGGTTCTCCTTCAAGGGAGAGCGCATCGGCCAGGGCCGGGAGAACGCGAAGGAGTACCTGCGCGAGCACCCGGACACCTACAAGGAGGTCGAAGCGCTGGTGCTGGAGAAGTACGGCATCGGCAAGCCCGCGGGTGCTGCGCCCGCCGCGGACGCCCCCAGCGAGCCGCCGGAAGGTGAGAAGCGCCCGCGCGTGAAGGCCGTGAAGTAATCGCGAAGCACTTCGCGAAAATGAACCGCCGCGCACCTCCGGGGGGAGCGGCGCGGCGGGTGAAGCAGAAAAGGGGCCGGTCTCCAGTGATGGGGCCGGCCCCTTTTGTTCACCGTGAGAGGGATTGGGGGCGTGACGCGCACGGTCATCACCGGCCTGTCGCCGGGATGTTTCGTGTGGAGGGAGGAGCGACTCTAGACTTCGCGGTCCGGGAGCCCCTTCACCCCTGCTTCCCGCTGGAGTCCATCGCCTTGTTCAACCCCTTCAAACGCCGCACGTTCCTGCAAGCCGTGGTTGCTGTCGCGGCGACGACGACCTTTGGATGCTCCGACGACTCGACGGACGCGTCGGATGGCTCGCCCTACTTCCCGCAGTCGCTGGCGTCGGGGGATCCGCGCCCGGACAGCGTGGTGCTGTGGGTGCGCGTGGAGGACACGGACCGCGCCGGGTCGGACCTGCCGCTGCGGCTGGAGGTCTCCACGACGGAGGACTTCAAGGCGCTGGTGCTGGACAAGACGGACCTGTCGGCGCTGGCGGAGCATGACCACGCGGTGAAGGTGAAGGTCACCGGTCTGTCCGCGCGCACGACGTACTACTACCGCTTCTCCTACGAGAAGGACGGCCAGAAGCACACCACTCGCACCGGGCGCACGCGCACCGCGCCCGCGGCGGGGGATGACGTGCCGGTGAAGTTCGTCTTCGCCAGCTGCCAGGACTTCATTGGCCGCTACTACAACGCCTGGCAGCGGCTGTTGCAGCTGGACGCGGACCTGGACTTCGTCGTGTTCCTGGGCGACTACGTCTACGAGACGACGGGCGACACGTCCTTCCAGTCTGGCGGCGGCGGCCGGGCCATGCGCTTCAGCGCACCGGACGAGGCGCTCCCGCAGGGCGCGGGCCTCACCTCGTTCCTCGCGGCGAACTCGCTGTCCAACTACCGCGACCTCTACAAGACGACCCGCACGGACAAGCAGCTGCAGGCGGTGCACGAGCGCTACCCGTTCATCATCGTCTGGGACGACCACGAGTTCTCTGACGACTGCTGGCAGGACGTGGCCACGTACGAGGATGGCAAGCGGGACGAGACGCAGCTCACCCGCAAGCTCAACGCGGAGCAGGCCTTCCTGGAGTACATCCCGCTGGACACGGCGCAGTCGGCCGCGGGCGCCATCGACGTGGGCAGCGAGCCGCGCTTCCCCAACTCGCGCATCTACCGTGACTTCGAGTACGGCAAGCACCTGAAGCTGCTGGTGACGGACTACCGCAGCTACCGGCCGGACCACCTCATCCCGGAGGACGGCTACCCGGGCACCGTGGCGTTGGACGCGACGCTGCTGGGCGCGGCGCTCCAGGACCAGCCGGACGCGGTGAAGCAGATGTTCCAGGCGGACACGTTCGCGTACGTGAACATCGACGACGCGGCGTACGCGGCCCAGAAGCAGGTGCTCCAGGGCGTGTACCTGAACCAGGCGAAGGCGGCGGGCCTGACGGACGCGGAGGCCGCGCAGAAGGCCGGCAAGTGGGTGGCCGGTCCGGTGGCGCTCTACTACGTGAACCAGGTGCTGGCGGCGGTGAACAAGGACCTGGTGATTGCGCCCGCGGACAAGCCCCGGGGCCTGGCGTACGCGCACATGGGCAAGGCGGCGCTCTTCAACATCCAGGGCTCGCGCTACGTGGTGGTGAAGGACACCTTCGACCTGTTCGCGGCGGTGAAGTACAAGATGACCGCCGGCCAGAGCGAGGACGTGTTCGGCCCGGACCAGGAGGCGTGGTTCCAGGAGACCCTCGCCACGGCGCAGAACACCTGGAAGATGGTGGTGAGCTCCACGTCGCTGTCGGCGCTCATCTGGGACTTCCGCCAGCAGGCGGACATCAGCGACCCGACGCTGCGCCAGCGCTTCTACTTCAGCGTGGACCAGTGGGACGGCTTCCCCACGAAGAAGAAGGCGATGCTCAAGGCGCTCAAGGCGGGCGTGACGAACACGCTGTTCATCTCCGGGGACATCCACGCGTCGTTCGCGTCGGTGGAGGAGGGCGTGCCCACGCTGACGGCGCCGGCCATCACCTCCGGCTCCATCAAGAGCCTGGCCAGCCTGGCGCTGATTGGCGCGGGCTACGCCACGGGGGCGCCGGTGTACCAGCACGCCGTCGTGGAGATGGAGAAGACGCTCCAGGCGTCCAACCCGGGCCTGCGCTTCGCGGACGCGGACTCGCACGGCTTCGTGCTGGTGGAGGTGAAGGCGGATGAGACGCTCGCCACCTTCCACCTCATCCCCGCCGGAGAGGTGGCCAAGGACTACTCCAAGCGCGCGGACAGCGAGCTGGAGGCGAAGTTCACCGCGAAGACCTTCCGCGTGAAGAACAGCGACATCCAGCCGGCCTGAGCGGGACGCGCATGAGGTGAAGCGAAGGGCCGCGTGGGGGGAATCCCCGCGCGGCCCTTTTTCATGCGTTGCCCGTGGGCTCTTTCAGCGCGGGGCGACCCGCAGGATGAGCCCCGCCGGAGGGAGCCGGAACTGCACCGACGCGCCCCAGGTCGTGAGGGTTCCGTCCTGTAGCAGGGCGACGCCGTCGAAGATCCCCATGGGCATCGCGTCCGCGACGCCCGTCAGCGTCGCGGGCGGGCTCGCCTGCCCGTAGTCATCGCGTCCCCAGGCGCGGAGGGTCCCGTCCTGCCGGAGGGCCACGAGGACATCGTAACCGCCGCGCACGTCGATGAAGCCGACCGGGTCCGTGACGTTCTCATAGCCGTTGTGGCTGGCGCCGAAGTCCCAGCCCCGCAGGGTGCCATCCGACAGGATCGCGGCGCTGCCGAAGGTGTTGCCCCCGATGGCCGTCACGCCGGACAGGTCCGCCGGAGGAAGGCTCGTTTGTCCGGAGTCATTGCGTCCCCAGGTGACGACGGTGCCGTCCGCCTTGAGCGCCAGCGAGAAGTACGTGGAAACGGAGAGGGAGATGACGTCCTGGAGTCCCGGGGGGACCTTCGTCCGGTCGTATTCGAAGCCGCCCCAGGCGACGACCGTTCCATCCCGCCGCAGCGCCGCCGCGATGTTCGAGGCCGCCGAGATGGCGACGACGTCCGACAGGTCCGCGGGGACCGGCGCGCGGGAGCCGCTCAGGTCACCCCACTCCACGACCGTGCCGTCAGCCTTGAGGGCCACGGCGAAGGCGGAGCCCACGGCCACGCTGACCACGTCCGACAGGCCCACCGGGGGGCTGCGGAGCCTGGGGCCCCATCCGGTGACGGTGTCATCCGGCGTGATGCCCAGATTCCAGTCGTCAATGGAGGCGGCCAGGGTCTGCTGCCGCACGACGTGCAGGGACACCGTGGCGGCGGGCCGCCAGGCCGGGCCGGGCGTCAGGACGACGTCGCGCGGGCCCGGGCTGACGTTCGCGGGGACGCGCACCACCACCTGGGTATCGGACCAGAAGAAGTAGTCGGACACTTCGACGCCGCCCACCGACACGTGGGACTCGCCGCGCTGCGCTCCGAAGCCGGAGCCGGTCAGCTCCAGGTGGCCGCGCTGGACCGCCAGCTTGGGCACGACGACGGTGGGTGCCCCCTGCCGGGTGAGGGTGAGCTCGACCGTCGCCGGCTCGTCCACGCGGACCTCCACGGAGACCTCCGGGCTGACGTAGTGGTCCTTGGAGGCGGACACCGTATAGGCCCCGGCGAGCAGCTCGGGCATGGAGAAGCGGCCCTCCGCGTCCGTCGTCGTGCCCATCCGCTCCGGGCCGTCGGCCACGACCGTGAGGCCCTCGGCGCTCTCGCCGTCCTCCAGCACGACACGTCCGGTGATGCCACCGCGCTCCCGGTAGAGGAGCCCGGAGACGGACGTCTGCGCGTTCGTGCGCACCACCACCTGCTGTTCGTACGGGACATAGGTGTCGCGCCGCGCGCGCAGGGTGTACGTGCCCGTGGGGATTCCCGTGAGGGCGAAAGCGCCCTGGTCGTTCGTCTGGGTGATGAAGTCCGTGTCCACGAGCGCGACTTCGATGTTCGCGACGCCGACGCCGCCCTCCAGGAGGATGGTCCCCGCCACGGTGCCGCGCTCGCGGGTCAGCGTCTGGGAGACGGAGGACTGCGCGTTCGCGCGCACCTCCACCTGTTGCTCGTACTGGGCGTAACCCTCGCGCGAGGCCCGCAGGGTGTACGTGCCCGTGAGGACCCCGGTGATCGTGAAGCGGCCCTCCGCGTCCGTGACCGTGGCGTGGCTCGTGCCGACGAGTTGCACCGCGATGTCCGCGGCGCTCCCTCCGCCTTCCAGCTGGAGCAGTCCGACCACGGTGCCGCGCTCGCGGGTCAGCGTCTGGGAGATGGACGTCTGCTCGTTCGCGCGCACCTCCAGCGTCTGCTGATACGGATCATAACCATCGCGACGCACGCGCAGGGTGTACATGCCCGTGAGGACTCCGGTGAACGTGAAGCGGCCCTCCGCGTCCGTGACCGTGGAGTGCTCCGTTCCGACGAGTTGCACCGCGATGTCCCCGGCGCTGGCTCCGCCCTCCAACTGCAGGGTCCCGGCCACCGTCCCACGCTCGCGCTGGAGGGACAGGGTGACGGAGGCCTGGGCGTCCACTGCCACCTCCACCGTCTCCTGGGCCGGCGCATACGTCTCCTTCAGCACCTGCACGGTGTACGAGCCCGTGGGCAGCTCCGTGAAGACGAAGTGGCCCTGCGCGTCCGCCTGGGTCTGGTGCGAGGTGCCCGTCAGCGCGACGGTGATGCCCTCCGCGCTGGCGCCCCCTTCCAACTGGACGGTGCCCGTGAGGCCGCCTCGCTCGCGCTGGAGTGTGAGCGTCGCGGACGCGGTCTGACGCGCCTTCACCTCCACGGCTTCACTTGCTTCACGGTAGCGGGGCTTCGTTACGACCAGGGTATGGGCGCCCGGCGAGACGCCCTCCAGCGTGAACCGGCCCTCCGTGTCGGTCGTCGCCGTGAGCTCGGTGTCCGTCACGGTGACCGTGATTCCCTCCGGAGGGGCCGCGTCGTCGAGCGCGACCTGCCCCGAGATCCGGCCCACGGACGGTCCTGCGTCGGGCGGCGGCAGTGGGGATTCGCCGGAGCCGTTGCAGGCCGCGGTCAGGACAAGAAGGAGGCAGAGCCAGGAGGAACGTGCGAGGCGCATGAAGAGCAATGACAGGCGGTGATGCGTTGGCGGGGCAGGGCTGTCTTTGCCGCCAGCGGGATGGGCCGTGGACGAAAAGCTACGAGCGCGGATTCTGACCCGGGCGCTCATGGAGAGCCACCCCCCAATCCTGACAGGGACGGGTCTTTTGGTTTTTTCTTGTTTATTCTGTTTTCCTTGAGCGCGGTTCCCCATGAGGGGAGGCCGGACCCGACACCGGGAAGGAGCACATCGTGGGCGCGCGCAAGGGATGGCAGGGACTGCTGGGAGCGGGGCTGATCGTGGCGGTGGGAGTAGCGGAGGCGGCGCCGTGGCGGAGCGTGCTGTATCCGTCGACGTGGACGCCCGGGTACTCGCAGCCGGGCAACCCGTCGCGGTTCCTGCATGACTTCTCCTACGCGGGCTACCGGATGCGGCAGGTGGAGCCGCCGGTGCGGACGGACCGGGTGCTGGACGTGACGCAGGCGCCGTACTTCGCGGACAACACGGGGGCGTCGGACGTGACTGCGGTGTTGCAGCAGGCGCTCGATGACGCGGGGGCGGTGGCGGGCGGTGGGGTGGTGTACCTGCCTCGGGGCACGTACCGGGTGGCGCCGCCCGCGGGCAAGCCGTACGCGCTGCTCATCCGGTACAGCAGCGTGGTGCTGCGCGGGCAGGGCGCGACGTCCACGTTCCTCTACAACTCCGCCACGGACATGCGCAGCAAGCGTGTGGTGCAGGTGGGCCCACGCGACACGACGGTGTCCTGGACGTCGGCTTCGACGGCGTCGGTGGCGCTGACGCAGGACGCGCCCAACCAGGCGACGCGCATCCAGGTGGCGAGCGTGTCCGGCTACACCGTGGGCACCTGGGTGGTGGTGCGGGCGGACCTGACGGCGACGCGCAGCGCGGAGCTGAACATGGGCACGGAGTGGACGTCGCTGCCTGGCCCGTCCTTCTACCGGCAGGTGGTGGCGGTGGACGAGGCCACGCGGATGCTGACGCTGGACATCCCGCTGCGACAGGGGCTGCTGATGCGCGACGCGGCGCGGGTGTACCGCGTGCCCGCGCACCTGTCGGAGGTGGGCGTGGAGCACCTGGCCATCGGCATGCGGGAGAACCCCACGCCGGGCCTGGCCGAGGAGGACTACACGGTGCAGGGCACGGGCGCGTACCAGGTGCACGAGTCCACGGCGCTCTTGATGAACCACGTGGTGGACGGCTGGGTGCGCGGCGTCAGTTCCTATCGGCCGCCGTCCAACACGCAGGACGTGCACGTGCTGTCCAACGGCATCGACCTGAACTACGCGCGCAACGTCACGGTGGAGGGGTGTGAAATCAACAAGCCCCAGTACAAGGGCGGTGGCGGAAACGGGTACCTGTATTCCATCAGGAGCAGCGACAGCCTGGTGAAGGACAGCGTGTCGTACGGCGGGCGGCACAACTTCGACTTCCGCTCCATGCACACCACCGGCAACGTGCTGTTCAACAACCGCGTGTCCAACGGCGAGAAGGTGTCTGACTTCCACATGCACCTGAGCGCGGCGAACCTGGTGGACAACACCACGCTGTACCAGGAGCGCTTCGAGGCGGCGGACCGCTCGCCCTACGGCACCACGAGCCACGGCGTCACCACGACGGAGAGCGTGTTCTGGAACACCAACGGGGCGAAGCCGCCGCCGTACGGGGGGAACAGCGTGGTGCGCTCGCAGCAGTACGGGCAGGGGTACGTGATCGGGATGCGCGGCAGCGCGACGGAGGTGAACGCGGTGGTGACGACGAAGACGGCCCCCGCGGACCTGGTGGAGGTGGCGCAGTCCGGGAACGAGCTGGTGCCGCAGTCGCTCTACGTGGACCAGGTGCAGCGCCGCCTGGGGCGCGCGGTGGAGCACGACGCGCGGGTGCTGGTGTACCAGGCGGAGAACCTGAAGCCGACGAGCACCCCGGACCCGTCGTCCACCGGCGTGGAGGCCGGGCCGGAGCTGGGCGGGGTGCGCTACCACAACACGAACGCGGTGGGCGCGAAGGTGACGTACACGCTCTATCCGCGCACGGTGGGCACGTTCGCGGTGCGGGTGCGGACCAAGCGCAACAACGGGCGGGGGCAGTACCGGCTGGACGTGAACGGGGTGGCGGTGGGCGGGACGCGGGACGAGTACTCCGCCACCACGCAGTTCGTGGAGGTGGAGCTGGGGACGGTGACGTTCACGGACCTGGAGCCCCAGGCGTTCACGTTCACGACTGTTGGGAAGAACGCGGCGAGCACGGGCTACAACGTGGCGTTGGACGTCATCCGTCTGGTGCGGCAGTAGGCGAGCGGCGCGTCTCTGGGAGGCGCGGGCGGACCGGGGTATAGACGGGCGCCATGCACGTCTATGCCGCCGCGTTGGCCCAGGAGCTGGGCATCAAGCCGGAGCAGGTGGACCGGACCCTCGCACTGCACGAAGAGGGAGGCACGGTCCCCTTCATCGCGCGCTACCGCAAGGAGGCCACGGGGGGGCTGGATGAGGTTCAAATCCAGTCCATCCTGGACAAGGCCACGGAGCGCGCGGAGCTGGACGGGCGGCGCGACACCATCCTGCGCAGCATCGAGGAGCAGGGGAAGCTGACGCCGGAGCTGAAGAAGGCGCTCCAGGCGGCGCGCACGCGCGCGGAGCTGGAGGACCTGTACCTGCCGTACAAGCCCAAGCGCCGCACGCGCGCGGCCATCGCCCGGGAGAAGGGTCTGGAGCCGCTGGCGGACCTGGTGTGGAAGCAGGAGGGCCAGCGCGGGGAGAACCTGGACGCGCGGGTGAAGCCCTACGTGAGCGCGGACAAGGGCGTGGCGGACGTGGCGCAGGCGCTGGCGGGCGCGCGGGACATCTGCGCGGAGCGGGTGGCGGAGGACGCCAGGCTGCGCCGCGAGGCCCGCGACATCTGCGCGCGTCGGGGCTCGCTGCGCTCGGACGTGGTGCCCGCGAAGAAGGGCGAGACGACCAAGTTCGAGAACTACTACGGCCACGAGGAGCCGCTGTCCCAGGCCCCGTCCCACCGCGTGCTGGCGCTCTTGCGTGGTGAGGAGGAGGGCGTGCTGAAGGTGAAGCTGGGCCTGCCGGACGATGAGGTGAAGGGGCTCTTCACCGGGCGCGTGGTGACCCGGCCGCAGTCGCTGTTCGCGGGCGAGCTGCGCGCGGCGGTGGAGGACGGGTGGGACCGGCTGATGGGGCCGTCGCTGGAGTCGGAGCTGCGCGGGGAGTTGAAGGAGCGCGCGGACAAGGGTGCCATCGGCGTGTTCGGAGAGAACCTGCGGCATCTGTTGCTGGCGGCGCCTGCCGGGGCTCGGGCGGTGCTGGCGTTGGACCCGGGGCTGCGCACGGGCATCAAGCTGGTGATGCTGGACGCGACGGGGACGGTCGCGGAGACGACGACGCTCTATTCGGAGCGGAGCGCGGACGAGCGGGCGCGCGCGGCGAAGCTGCTGGAGGCGGTGGTGCGCAAGCACAAGCCGGAGCTGATCGCCGTGGGCAACGGCACGGGCAGCCGCGAGGCGGAGGTCTTCACGCGCGACACGCTGAAGGCGATGGGCGTGCAGGTCACCGTGGTGTCGGTGAGCGAGCAGGGTGCGTCCATCTATTCGGCGTCGGAGGTGGCGCGGGAGGAGTTCCCGGAGCTGGACGTGTCGCTGCGCGGGGCGGTGTCCATTGGCCGGCGCTTGCAGGATCCGCTGGCGGAGCTGGTGAAGATCGACCCGAAGAGCATCGGCGTGGGGCAGTACCAGCACGACGTGGACCAGGGCCTGCTGAAGAAGAAGCTGGGCGAGGTGGTGGACTCGTGCGTGAACGCGGTGGGCGTGGACGTGAACACGGCGTCACCGCAGCTCTTGGAGCACGTGTCCGGCGTGGGGCCGTCGCTGGCGAAGAAGCTGGTGGCGCACCGGGCGGCGAAGGGGCGCTTCACCACGAGGCGGGAGCTGCTCAAGGTGAGCGGCCTGGGGCCGAAGACGTTCGAGCAGGCGGCGGGCTTCCTGCGGGTGCGAGGGCCGGAGCCGCTGGATTCGAGCGCGGTGCACCCGGAGCGCTACACGGTCGTGGAGCGCATGGCGAAGGACCTGGGCGTGGACGTGGCGTCGCTGGTGGGGAACGCGTCGCTGGTGCGCCAGATTGAGGCGAAGCGCTACCTGGGGCCGGAGCTGGGAGAGCTGACGCTGAAGGACATCCTGTCGGAGCTGGAGAAGCCGAGCCGCGACCCGCGCGGCGACTTCACGGCGCATGCGACGCGGGATGACCTGCGCACGCTGGAGGACGTGAAGGAGGGGATGGTGTTGCAGGGCGTGGTGACGAACGTGACGGCGTTTGGAGCGTTCGTGGACGTGGGCGTGCATCAGGACGGCCTGGTGCACGTGTCGCAGTTGGCGGCGCGCTTCATCAAGGACCCGTCGGAGGTCGCCAAGGTGGGCGACCGGCTGACGGTGAAGGTCCTGACGGTGGACCTGGCGCGCAAGCGTCTGGCTTTGTCCGTGCGGGCGGTGCTGGAGGGTGGGGCGCCGCAGCCGTCGGGACGGCCGGCACAGGCGAAGCCCGCGAATGCACCGGCCCAGCAGCAGCGGCCCGCGCAGAAGCCCGCGACGCAGGCTCCTCCGCAGAAGAAGCCGGAGCCGTTCAACAATCCGTTCTCGAAGTTGAAGCGCTGACTCCTCTTCAGGAGGTGCTGAAGAAGAGGAAGAACAGAACGGCGAGGACGGAGCAGACGAGCAGTCCCAGGCCGGCGTTGGAACGGTGTTTCACGCTGGCATGGAGGCTCAGCGCGGCGGCGAGCCCGGCGACCGGGAGATGCCAGGCCGCGATCCGGATCAGCGCATCCTCGCTGTTGAAGATGTGGCGGGCCGTGAAAACGCCATACATCACGAACGAGAGGAACAGAGCGCCCCCTGCGAGCAGCAAGATGGGGGCGCGGCTCGCGGAGGATGTCCGATGGGCGTTCATTGGGAGGAGCCGTCAGTCTGGGAGAACCGGGCAGAGGCCGGCGGGCTTGAGTGGATGGTCCAGGATATTCACAGGTAGGCGGCGAGATGGCGGGCCGTGAGAAGGACCCATGGGTTCGCGACCTGGACGGAGTTCTTCAAGGGCTTTTGGGAAGGCCAGGCGCCCCGGTCTTGGATATCGAGTGGTTGCTTGCCCGGTGTGCAGACACGCTGCAGTGCCAAGGGCAGCACCGCCGCAGAAGAAGCCGGAGCCGTTCAACAATCCGTTCTCGAAGTTGAAGCGCTCGGAATCGACGCTCCAAGACAGGTGAAGAATCTCCGGGCACTGGAGTTCAGGTGCCCTGGAGACTCCTCGTCGATCGCCTTCCTGAGTTCGAGCAATGCCTCTCTTGCACCCGGGAGGTCGGTGGCGCCACGCATCTGGGATGCCTTGGCGAACATTGACTCACAAGCCGCGAGGGCACGTCTCGCAGCCTGGAACAGCTCTGCGGAGCTGTTCCAATGAGTCAGAAGCTCATCGGCGGACCGCGCCTGGGCAATCGTGCCCAGGGAGTTCATCGCGACGAGCATGGCTTGGGCATCATTGTGGTCCATGGTCTTCCCTTCAGGACATGCACTGCCTTGATCAGTTGACCGGAAATGCAGAGCAGTCACACACGATCCAGGCTCCAGGCGCTACTTCCTTGGCCTTTCCGCAGTCTACGAAGTCCGCCCCTTCTCCTTGTTGAACGTGGCGCCCCAAGATCTCCTTGTTGTCGGAGACAAACAGGGCGCATCCCCTGGACTTGTCCTGGCGGACTTGGATGCCGTAGTAGACGCGGCCCTCAAGAATTGGCAGGAGAAACCGCCCCAGCGCGATGCCTGCCGCCAGGGCGATGAGCACTTTGTATTTGGGAGGGACGGTCATCGGTCCAGCTCAATCCAAAGGGAACAGCCGCGCTTCCTTCGCCAGCACCTCATTGCGCGCCAGCAATCCCGTGAACCGCTTCGTCCCGTTCCGCGCGTCGAACCGTGCCGCGATGTCGCGCGCCTGTGACTCCAGCCAGTCCTTCAGCGCCCGCGTCCCGTAGCCCCCGTCCACCGCGTGCATCGGGAACGCGCGGGGCAATCGCAGGCTCACTTCGTCGCGGCCGTCCGCCACCACCTGTCCCACCAGGAACGACGCCGCCGTGTAGAAGCTGAACCGGTCCCGGTAGCTGGAGTGCTCCAAAGCCCAGCCCAGGTGCTTCTCCAGCAGCGTGAGTCCGCGCGACAGGTTGCCCGTCAGCGCCAGGAACTCCAGGTGCTCTCCCACCGTGGAGAGGAACTCGCGGTTCTTCGCCACCATCGCGTAACCGCGCATGTGGCAGTCCCGCGCTTCCTTCATCCGCTCCAGCTTGAAGAACGGATACAGCAGCGTGCCCAGCGTCAGGTGTGGAATCTCCGCGCAGGATTGGCGCCCGTCCAGGATGGGCTTCGCCTTCTGGATGGCCTGCTCCCACTCGCCCTTGTCCACGTGGTGGTCCAGCTCATCGTCCAGCTCGCAGACACGGCAGTCCGTCAGGTGGTCCCTGGGCGTGACGAGCCACGCCTCCCACAGGCGCTCCGCCTCCTCCGTGTCTCCCATGTCCCGAGCCATCTGGTAGCGCAGCTTCAGCGCCGCCCGCTTGCCCGCGTCCAGCTTCGCGAAGCTCTGATCCACGTCATCCAGCGCGTCGGAGATCTGCTTGCGGCTGATGTGCGGGAACTCGTCCAGCCGGCCCACCACCCACTTCTGCTTCCAGAGCATGTCCTCCGGGTCGAACCGCTGCGGGTCCTTCTTCTGCTGCCCCCGGCACCATGCGAACGCCACCAGCGCCTTGTCCGGATACCCCCCGAACGTCGCCGCGTCGATGAGCGAGTCCCGCAGCTCGTACCCCAGCGGCACATCGCCGTGCGCGTCCGTCAGCCGCACCGCCTCCTCCAGCGCGCGCACCTTCGCGTCGCCTTCCGGCAGCTCTTCCGCCTGCCCGCGCAGGGCCTCCACCTGCTGGCGCCAGTCCGCCATCAGTGCATCCCCCGCGAGCCCGGACCCGACGAACCGCCCCCTCCGCCACTGTCATCCAGCCGCGCCGAGATGAGCCCCAGCAGTCCATGGTTCAGCAGCGCCATCTCCTGCGCGTTCAGCGGGTGCTGACCCAACAGCAGCGCCTGCACGTAGAGCATCTCCACCGACAGCTTCAGCAGCTCCCGCCCCTCCACCGCCGCCAGCCTGCGCACCACCGGGTTGTGAAGGTTGAGGCAGAGCAGCGCGCGCTCCTGTCCGCCCGTGCCCGCCATCACCCCGTCCAGCACGCCCGCGTACAGGTCGTCCGACTCCTCCCGCGCCCGCTCCGCGTCCCGCTTGAACGCGCCTTCCGCGTCCGAGCTGTAGAGCGTGGGCACCTCCGCCGGGAAGAACTTCTTCACCTCCACCCCGCAGCGGAATGGCGCCAGCACCCGTTCCGCCAGACGCAGCAGTGGGTAGACGGCCTCGCGTTCGTCCAGCGTCAGCTCCTCGAAGCTCTGCGGCAGGTCCGCCGACGAGAACGGCGCCACCTGCGCCTCCGGCACCACGTGCGGCAGCTTCTCCAGCAGCGCCGTGTCATGCGTGTACGCCGCGTTCAGCACGCACAGCCCCTGCGCCGCCGCCACCCGCGCCACCTGACGGAACCCGTCCAGCGTCGGCGTGTAGCGCACCACCGGCCACGACTTCCGGTAGTCCGCCAATGTCATCACCCCGAGCGACGTCTCGAACGGCAGCCAGTGGATGACCAGCCGGTAGAAGTCGTCATCGTCCAGCGCCAGCCCCTTCACCGACAGCCCGTGCAGCGCAATCAACCGCTGCAACGCCCGGGGCTCCTCGTGCGCCAGGTCCATCAGGTACTTGCGCAGGGACTGGCCCAGCGCCTCGCGCGCCTTCGCCAGCACCGTGTCCTCGTAGAAGGACTCGCGGCTCGCGGTGGGCCTCAGGCCGTTCGCGTTCACCACGCACTTCACGAAGAACGCCCACTCCGGCAGCAGGTTCTCCGCGCTCTCCGACAGCAACATCTGCTTCAGGTACACGCGGTGCTTCTGCTTCGCGTTGAAGTGCGGCGACGCCGGCAGCACATACGCCACGCCGTCCACGTCCCCCGCCTCCGAGCGCAGCGGAATCACATCCAGGAAGTCCGTGCCGAACACCTCGCGCCCGTACGCGAGCAGCGCCTGCCGCCGGTCTGCTGGCGTCTCGTAGAAGCGGCGCCAGGGCGGACCGTCCGGGTTGAGCGCCTCCGTCTGCCCGTCCACCGTGAGCCGCACGGGGAAGGGCAACAGGCCGCCATAGTGCTTCGCCAGCTGGCGCACCCGCTCCGGCGTGAACCACTCCGCCATGTCCGGGCGGGCCACCAGGTAGACGTGCGTGCCGGGGGCGTCCAGCGGGTGCTCGGAGACGCGCACGTCGTAGGTGCCGTCGTGCCGGCCCCGCCACTCCAGCGTCCGCCCGTCCCCCTTCGCCGAGCGCGTCACCACCAGCAGCTCGTCGCACACCATGAAGCACGACAGGAGGCCAATACCGAACTGACCGATGAAGTCGTTGCGGCGGGCTTCCAGCTGCTCGCGCTTGGAGGACTCGCCGATGGTGGCCAGGAAGCGGTGGATCTCCTCCTCCGTCAGCCCCACACCTTCATCCGTGAAGAGCAGGGTGGGCGGCCCGCCGTCCTGCTTCTCCCGCAGCTCCAGCCCCACGGCTCCGGTGGCCTGGGGCTCCAGTTGCTGGCGGGCGCGGATGGCGTCCGTGGCGTTCTGGAGCAGCTCCCGCACGTAGACCCCGGGCGAGCTGTACAGGTGGTGGGACAGGAGGTCGATGACCCCGCGGAGGCTGACTTGGAATCGATGGTCCACGCGACCGTCGAGCGTAGCGCGCTGCATCCTCCCCGGGGCCACAATCCCCCGCCGTGGGTGGATGAAGGCATGTGTCCTTCCCAAGGCAGCCGGACGCGCCAGCCCCCTTCCGCCTCCCTGGCGGGGTGGTATGTCGCGCCCCGGCCGTGCGGCGCCCCCGGGCGGCACGGCGACATGTCGTCTCTTTCCTTCCTCCTGGAGTGGACAACGATGGGCAACAAGCTGAAGGCAGTGGTGGTGGGCGCGGTGCTGGGCGTCGCGGGCGCGGCCTTCGCGCAGGGCACGCCGACGACGCCGGCGGCGGGCAAGGCCGACGTGAAGGCGGCGGCCAAGGCGGCGGCGGGCAAGGCGGCGGCCACGGCGGGCAAGACGGAGGTGACGTGGTGGGGCCACGCCGCCTTCGTGGTGAAGACGCCGGGCGGCGCGACCATCGCCATCGACCCGTGGTTCACCAACCCCAAGGCGCCGCAGGGCGCCACGTGGCCGGAGGCGGTGGACGCCATCCTCGTGTCCCACGGCCACTTCGACCACGTGGGTGAGACGAAGGCCCTGGCCCAGAAGACGAGCGCCAAGGTCTACGGCTCCTTCGAACTGGTGAACCTCCTGGGTCTGCCGGAGGCGCAGGGTGTGGGCGCCAACGCGGGCGGGACGTTCACGGTGAAGGACGCCACCATCCACCTGGTGGAGGCGGTCCACTCCAGCAGCTACCAGGCCGACCCCAAGGCCGCGTCGCAGTACGCCGGCGCGCCCCTGGGCTTCGTCATCGAAATCGCCAACGGCCCCACGCTGTACCACGCGGGTGACACCGGGGCCTTCAGCTCCATGGCCCTCATCGCCGAGCAGTTCAAGCCCACCGTGGCCCTGCTCCCCATTGGCGGCCACTTCACCATGGACCCCGCGCAGGCCTCCGTCGCCGCGAAGCTGCTGAAGGTGAAGACCGTGGTGCCCATGCACTACGGCACCTTCCCCGCCCTGGCCGGCACCCCGGACGCGCTCACCACCGAGCTGAAGAAGACCCGGGCCACCACCAAGGTGCTCGCCCTGGAGCCGGGCAAGGCCACCCCGCTGTAGGCCTTCCTGTCGCGAGGGCCTCATCGCGCGCTCGTCCGCCCTGGGTGGACGGGCGCGCTGTTTTTCCACCCGGCATCAGCATCTGTTGCCAGACGCCGCCGTGGGCTTGGGGTCGGGTGGCATCGCGGAAGCGACTGGGTTATTCCCCGCCTCGTGCGCTTCCGGCGGGGTCCGGCCGCGCGCTTTCGAGGGGTGTACCGGTGGCGGTGCTGGTTTTTGGAAGGGGGACCTGGCTGGCCACGCTCCTGACGGATGTGGTCGCCGCGCATGCACGCTCCCCCGTGTCCGTCCCGGCACCTCCGTTTCCGGAAACCGCCTCCGGCCGGGCCCGGGGACGCGCCTTCCTGCGCCGCACGCTGCGCGCTTCCGGGCTCGTCTACGGCACGCCCGTGCCGCTGCCCTCGCCGGTGGATGGCGGTGAGCCCTTCGACGCCCCGGCGCGAGCGGTAGAGGACGAGCTGTTCCACGCCGTGGTGCGCACGCTGGCGCGCATGGCGCTGGACCTGGCGCGGGTGATGGACGCGCCCGAGGGCCCCCGGGTGGAGCAGCTGCTGGTGCTCTTCGCGGTGCTGGCGGGTGAGCTGGACCTGGCGATGGCGCTGGACGCGAGGCTCGCGGCGGGACTGCCGGTGCCCCGGCGGATGGTGGGCCGGGTGGAGGACGCGCTCGACAAGCGGGCGCCGTCGCTGGCCGGTGACCCGGTGTACGGCCTGGTGCTGCACAACGGCGCGCAGTACGCGGACGCGCAGCTGTTCTGCCGGCAGGCCATTGATTTGTTCTCGCGCGGGCGGCTGTCTCGCGCGGTGGTGGAGCGGCGGCGGGACTTCGCGGCGCGGCAGAAGGCGCTGCTCGTGGACGTGCTCACGGCGCTCGCGTGCGTGGACCGCGAGCCCAGCGCGCCCGCGCGCCGCGCCATCCTCCGGCAGGTGGAGGGGCTGAAGCTGCCGCACGCGCTGGAGGGAGAAGTGAAGGCCGCGGTGCGCCAGTCCTTCGAGCGCAAGCGCGACGTGCGGGACGTGGTGCGCCGCGTGCGCAGCGTGGACATGCGCCACCTGTTGCTGGAGCAGGCGCTGCTGGCGGCGCTGGTGGACGGCCGGCGGACGCGGCGGGAGCGGGCCTTCATCGACACGCTGGCGGGCGCGCTGCATGTGCCCCACGCGGAGCTGCGCCGTCTGGAATTGGAGATGGCGGAGTTCTACGCGCGGCACCGCTCGCTGGTGGATGTCTTCACCGTGTCGGACGCGGCGGGCGCCATGGGCGAGGAGCTCATGGGCGGCATGCAGGAGACGCTGGAGAAGAACTTCCACCGGCTCATGCAGGAGGCGCGCGAGACAGGCGACCTGGCGGTGCTGCTCACCAAGGCGGCGAGGCGCCAGAAGCTCACTGCCGACGAGCGCCAGCGCATGCGCGCGCAGCTCATCGACGTGGCGAAGGCCATCCCCGCGCTGGCCATCTTCGCCGCGCCGGGAGGCATCCTGCTGTTGGCGGCGCTGGCGAAGGTGCTGCCCTTCAGCCTGCTGCCCAGCGCCTTCCAGGACGGGCCCGCGGTGGACTCCGACGACGAGGACACCCTGGAGCGCGAGGCCGTCTGAAGTCCCGCGTGAAGCGCGGCGTGAACTACTCCGCCGTGAGCGTGACGCGCAGGTGCTGGGACAGGGGCGTGCCGTAGCGCGACGGAGGAACCCGGCGCACGGTCTTGTCGGTGTCCACGGTCCACTCGGGAGCACCCTGGTGCGGGCCGGCGGCGGGCTCCTCGTCCAGCTCCGTGCCCACGTCCCACAGGTACACCTTGGACGTGATGTCGCCCGTCACGGGGGCATTGGCCTTGTCGAAGAGCGTGATGCCCTGCTCGTCGGGGCCGAAGAACCAGTCATTGGACTGGCCGAACATGGTCGCGAAGGTCAGCCGGTCGCCGGGGCTGGCGTTGAAGGTGAATTCGTAGGCGCGGCCCGGCAGGAGGGGACCGGGGGCGGACGCGTCCACGGGCGTGTTGAAGGTGCCTGACTTGCTCACGCCCGTGGGCGGAGTCGAAGAGAGGGCACTGGCCAGCCGCGAGGCATCGCCCGTCTCCGCGAGCGCCTCCAGTCCCAGGCCCCGGTCCAGCGCGCCTTCCGTGAACAGCGGCGAGGCGGCGTTGTGCACGGCGAAGACGCCCGGTGACAGGGGCGTGGCCACGCCGTTCAGCGGCTTGAGCCAGGTGTCCAGGGCGGTGGCGTCGCCGCCTTCCGCGAGCGTCTCCAGGCCCTGGCCCCGGTCCGGCTGACCCTCGGTGAAGAGGGGCTCATTGCCTGCGCCCACCACCCAGACTCCCGGGGAGATGCGCACGGGCTTGATGCCCTCGGAGGTGCTGAGGGTGTTGCGGTCGTCGGAGACGTTCTCGATGCGCACGGTGAAGCGCTGGGTGGCCGCGTCGTGGGCCAACTGCACGCGGATCATCGATGCGAGCGGGGGCAGATTGAACGTCAGGCCGCTGCTGAGCACGGGCTGCGTGCCCGCGCGCCGCACGTTGTTGGAGTTGAAGTCGTTGATGCCCGGGCCGTCCGTGGAGGTGGCCTGCTTCGGCGCGGTGTGCGCGCCCACGGCGGGCTCCTCGTTCACCTCCGTGCCGGCGTCCCAGAGGACCACCTGCGAGGTGATGTTGCCGATCAGCGGCTGTCCGTCGGAAGAGTAGAGCGGGATGCCCTGGGGCTCGGTGCCGAAGAACCAGTCGTTGGACGCGCCGAACATGGTGGCGAAGGACAGACGGTGGTTGCGGCCCGCGGTGAAGCTGAATTCGTAGGTGTCACCCGGGGCCAGCGGACCTGGGGACGTGCCGCTCACCTTCGTGTCGAACCGGCCGGACTTGAGGTTCTGGAAGGGCGCCACGTTCTCGATGCGCACGCGGAAACGCCGGGAGGACGGGTCGGTGTCGTCGCCAGAGCCGCAGGCGGACAGCGTCAGGAGGCCGAGCGCTGCGCGGGCGGCGCTTCCACGGAAGGAGCGGATGGACATGGGGAGAGTCTCCATGGGCCTCGCCAGAATGCGAAGCCCCGCGAGGTTGCTCCCTCTACGCGGCGGGCGTTCCAGCGGTTACGTCCAGCGCGACCTCCGCGTGCGCGGGCAGGAGCGGCGTGAGGAATGCGGTCAGCGCAGCGAGGTCGCCGGGCCGGGACGCGTGTCCCACGTAGCCATCCGGGCGCACCAGGATGAGTGCATTCCGTCCCGGGACCACGTCGTAGGCACGGTGGGCGTGGACGTCCCTGTCGAACAGGGCCTCGGAGCTGGGGGCCGCGCCCTTTCCGAGAATGTGGACGACGCGCACGGAGTCGCCTGGGCATTCGCGAGCCCATGCCTCGACACCCGCGTGCGCGGGGCCAAAGGCGAGCAGCGTCCAGTGGGGGCCGCGAAACCTGTCCGACAGTCGGACAGGCTCGCCGCGAGCATCCACGCAGGGGGCGTCCGGGGCACGGTCTCCGGCCTGCACCCGGGCCGTGTCGCCGGGGACCTCCGGAGCGAGCGGACCGCCGCGATAGCTCAAGCCCAGCTGCAGCAGCTCGTCGCCGCGGTTCAGTGCCTTCATGCGTCCCTGCCGCATGCCGTCGAACAGCTTCGAGGACAGTCCGAGCACCCGCGCGGCGATGGGCAGCCGCTCCGCCTCGTAGGTGTCGAGCAGGGCAGGGTCCGCGCCCTGGAGCACGTGGCCCAGCTTCCAACCCAGGTTGTAGGCGTCCTGCACGCCGGTGTTGAGGCCCTGGCCGCCGGCGGGAGGGTGCACGTGCGCGGCGTCGCCCGCGACGAACACGCGGTCCACGCGGTAGCGGTCCACCATGCGCACGTTGGGGCGGTACACGGACAGCCAGCTCGCGTCATGCAGCCGCAGCTTGGAACCAGGGCGGGCACCTTCCTGGATGCGCTGGTGGGTCGCGGCCTCGGTGAGCTCCGGCACGGTGCCGCCAGGCTTCACCTGGAGGGCGAGCTGGAAGCGGTCCGGGCCGGGCAGCGGGCACAGCGCCACCATGCCGCCCGTGGCGAAGGGCCACACATGCCAGTGCGTGCGGTCCAATCCGTCCACGCGCACGTCGCCCACGACCATGCGCTCCTCCTCATGGGTGACGCCGTGGAAGGTCAGGCCCAGCTCCTTGCGCACGCGACTGTGTCCGCCGTCCGCGCCCACCAGGTATTCCGCGCGGACGGTCTCCTCCGCGCCGTCGCGTGTGAGGGTGGCGGTGACGCCGCTGTCGTCCTGGGTGAAGCCGGTGAGCGCGGTGCCGAACTCCACCGAGACACCCAGCGACGCCAGCCGGTCGCGCAGGATGCCCTCGGTGCGGGCCTGGGGCACGAGCCAGGGATTGGGGTGGGGCACGTCCGGGGGCACGGCGCGGCGGGCCATCATGGTCCAGCGCCCCACGACGAAGCGCCGCCAATGGATGCGGAGGCGGGGATAGGCATTGCCCGCGGCGAGCACGGCATCGAGCACGCCCAGGTCGTCCAGCACCTCCAGCGTGCGAGGCGAAAGCCCCTTGCCGCGAGAGCCGACGAAGGGACGCGGCGCCGCATCCACGATGCGCACGCGAACGCCCCGGCGAGCGAGGTCGCAAGCGAGCGTCAGGCCTGTGGGCCCTGCGCCGATGACGAGCACCGGCAGGATGTCATGGGACATGGAAGGTCTCCTGTCGCGAGTCAGCGGCGACGGAGACAAGAATGTAAGGGAATGCTTATGTTGTCAGCTTGCGTTCCCGCCCCAGGAGTCCGGCATGCCGCGCGCGAAGCTTTCCCCTCGGAAGACACCCACGCAGGAGCGCTCGCGAGCGACGGTGGATGCGTTGGTGCAGGCGACTGCTGACATTCTGGTGCGCGACGGCTACGCGAAGCTGACGACGAACCGCATCGCGGAGCGGGCGGGCGTGAACGTCGCATCGCTTTACCAGTTCTTCCCCAGCAAGGAGGCGCTGGTGGCGGAGGTGTTACGCCGGCACGTGAAGGAGCAGCGCGCCGCCGCGCGAGAGGTGCTGGCGACGCGAAAGTTCAACACGCTGGAGGACCTCATCCGGACGCTGGTGGCGCTGGGCTTCGCGGCGCACGCGGTGAATCCGAAGCTGCACCACGCGTTGACGGAGGAACTGCCAGCGCGTCCGGCAAGGAAATGGGACCCGGACGACGCGCCCATGCTGGAGGCCCTGAGCAAATTCCGCACGGACGTGCCGGACCCGGAGCTGGCCCTATGGCTCATCGACACGGTGTCCCACGCGGTCATCCACCGAGCCGTGGTGGAGCGCCCCGAGTCCCTGTCCCAGGGGCTGCTCCAGGAGGAGCTGGTGACGCTCCTCCTGCGCTACGTGAAGCGGAAGTGAGCGCCGGGCTTCAGCGCCCCGACGCCTGCGCGTCCACGGCGGCCAGTTCGTCCTTGCTGAGCTTCACCTCCGCGCCCGCGACGTTCTCCTCCAGGTGCTTCACGGAGGACGTGCCCGGGATGGGCAGCATCACCGGCGAGCGCTCCAGCAGCCAGGAGAGGGCAATCTGCGCGGGCGTCGCGTTGTGCTTCTTCGCCACGGAGTCGAGCGTGCTCCCCGGCTTCGCCAGACCGCCCGTCGCCAGCGGGAACCACGGGATGAAACCCAGGTTCTCCTTCTCGCAGTAATCCAGCACCTTCTCGTGCACGCGGTCGGTCAGGTTGTACCGGTTCTGCACCGACACGATGTCCACCACCTTGCGCGCCCGCTCAATCTCCTCCACCGACACCTCCGACAGGCCGATGTGGCGGATCTTCCCTTCCTGCTGCAGCGCCTTCAGCTCACCCAGCGACTCCTCCACCGGGACCTTCGGGTCGATGCGGTGCAACTGGTACAGGTCGATGCGCTCCAGCTTCAGCCGGCGCAGCGACAGCTCCAGCTCCTGGCGCAGGTACTTCGGCGCGCCCACCGGATGCCACTCGTTGGGCCCCGTGCGCACCAGGCCCGCCTTCGTCGCCACCACCACGCCCTTGGCGTAGGGGTGCAGGGCCTCCGCGATGATCTCCTCGCTGACGTAGGGGCCGTAGGAGTCCGCCGTGTCGATGAAGTCCACGCCCAGCTCCAGCGCGCGGCGCAACACGCGCACCGCCTCCGCCCGGTCCTTGGGCGGGCCCCAGATGCCAGGGCCCGTGAGCTGCATGGCGCCGTAGCCCAGCCGGTGGACGGGCAGGTCGCCGCCCAGCTTGAAGGTGCCGCTCTTCTCCGCGGGTCGCGTCGAGGTTCCGCTCATGAGTGCTTCCTCCGTGCAGATGAACGCCAAAATGGATGCATGTGCAGCAAATGCGTTTCAGGCCGTCCGGTACCGCCCGGCCAATGCGTGGGTCGCACCACGCAGCAATCCGGCCTCCGCCTTCTCCAGGGCCGTGAGGGCCTCCGCGGCCTCCAGTCCCGGAACGCAGACCGTCTCACCGCGCTCCAGCGCGACGAGCGACGCCGTGACGACGTCCTCCGGCGACATGGTGCCGGGATAGCCGCCGTTGAACTCCGTGAAGGTCATGCCCGGGCAGACGACCTGCGCCACCACGGGCGTGCCGCGCAGCTCTCCCGCGAGCGTGCGGGTGAAGTGGACGAGGAACGCCTTCGCGCCCGCGTAGGTGGCCCGGTGGGGCAGGGGACCCGGTGGCATCGCGCCGGAGAAGGCGAGCAGGGAGGCGACGTTGATGACCGCGCCCTTGCCCCGCGCCAGCATGCCGGGCAGCGCCGCGCGCGTGGCCAGCATCGGCGCCATCATGTGCAGGTTCGCCAGGCCCTCCAGCGCCGCGGGCTCCACCTGCGCGAAGGGGCCATAGCCACCCACGCCCGCGTTATTGATGAGCAGGGTGAGGTCGTCACCCGCCGCGCGCCCGGCCACCCGCTGGAGGTCCGCGTGCACCGTGAGGTCCGCCCGCAGCACCTCCGCGCGGATGCCATGCGCCGCCGTCAGCTCCGCCGCCAGCGCCTTCAGCCGCTCCTCCCGCCGAGCGACGAGGACCAGGTCATACCCAAGCGCCGCCAGCCTTCGGGCATACACCGCGCCGATACCCGCGGACGTACCCGTCACCAATGCTGTCCCTCGACTGCCTGCCATGCCTGCTCCCTGAAGGGGTGAAGGGGGCGCGTCCTACTTCGACGCAATGAATGCTGGAGATGGGGACTGCCGGCGCGAAGCGCATGCCGATGGGCCGCACCCTCGGCCGCTGGGTAACGAGGGGCGTTCGACCGTGCAAGCGGGATGCAGGCCCAGAGGGCGTCAAAATGACGGAGGCGGTCCAGCGCGCAACGGTCGATCACCGTGGGTGCACGTTTCCGCCCGAAGCAGGGGCGAAGTCCCCGCCGCGACGCACCGAAGAAACCTGTCCGACAGTCGGACAGGTTTTGAAGCGCCGTGGCCAGGGGGCCAGCGCTCCGCCCGGGGCCGCACGAACCTGTCCGACAGTCGGACAGGTTTTGGGGAGCCGCGGCCGGTGGCGCGCCTTCAGCCCAGCGCCTTGACCGTCGGCTCCGGCGTGTCGCGGAACTGCTGGTGATACAGCTCCGCGTAGAGCCCGCCCTTCGCGAGCAGCTCCTCGTGGTTGCCCCGCTCGGCCACGGTGCCGTGCTCCAGCACCAGGATGAGGTCCGCGTGGCGGATGGTGTTGAGCCGGTGCGCGATGACGATGCTCGTGCGGCCGGACAACAGTTGCCCCAGCGCCAACTGGATGAGCGCTTCCGTGCGCGTGTCGATGTTCGCCGTCGCCTCGTCCAGGATGAGCACCCTCGGATTGGCGATGACCGCGCGAGCGAACGCGAGCAGCTGCCGCTGCCCCTGACTGAGCGTCGCGCCGCCTTCGCCCAGCACGGTGTCGTAGCCCTGCGGCAACTGGGTGATGAAGTCGTGCGCGTGCACCGCCTTCGCCGCCGCCTCCACGTCCTCGCGGGTGGCGCCCGGCTTCCCATAGGCGATGTTGTCCACCACCTTCCCGCTGAAGAGGAAGGGCTCCTGCAGCACCATGGCCATCTGCCGGCGCAGGCTGCCGCGCGTCACCTGGCGCACGTCCTCGCCGTCCACGCGCACCGCGCCCCCCGTCACGTCGTAGAAGCGCGGCACCAGGCTGGCCACCGTCGTCTTGCCCGCGCCCGTGCGCCCCACCAGCGCCAGCGTCTGGCCGGGCTCCAGGTGGAAGGACACGTCGCGCAGCACCGGCCTCGACGCGTCGTACCCGAAGGACACGCCCTCGAACACCACCTGGCCCTGGAGCGACCCCAGCTCCACCGCGCCCGCCACGTCTGGCGGCTCCGTTGCCTCGTCGAGGATGGAGAAGATGCGCTCCGCCCCCGCCAGCGCGGACTGCATCAGCGCGGCCACGGACGCGGCCAACTGCACCGGCCGGAAGAACTGCTGCACGTAGATGAGGAACGCCGCCACGCCGCCCACCGTGAGCTGCCCACTCAGCGCCAGCGCGCCGCCGTATCCAATCACGAGCGCCGTGGACAGCGTGGAGAGCAGGTCGATGGCCGGCGAGAACGCGGACGTGATGCCCACCGCCGCCACGTTCGCGTCGCGGTTGGCCGCGTTGCGGTCGCGGAAGCGCTCGATGTTCTTCTCCGTGCGGTTGAACGCCTGCGCCTGCCGCACGCCGCCAATCTCCTCCTGGAGGTTCGCCGTCACGTCGCCCACCGTCTGCCGCGTCTTGCGGTAGGCATTGCGCGCCCGCGACGCGAAGAACCACGTGGTGAGCACGATGGCGGGGATGAGGGAGAAGCACGCCAGCGCCAGGCGCCAGTTGAGCGCGAACATCGCGACGAGCACGCCCACCAGTCCCAGCAGCGACCCCAACAGCTGAGTCAGCCCCTGCGCGAAGAGCTGGTTGAGCGTGTCCACGTCGCTGAGCAGCCGGCTCATCAGGTCGCCCAGCGGCCGCCGGTCGAACCACGACAGCGGCAGTTGCTGGAGCCGCGCGAAGAGGCGCTGGCGCAAATCCGACAGGACGTGCTGCCCCGTGTGGCCCACCCGCCGCGTCTGCGCCTGCTGCGTCAGCACGCCCACGACGTAGACGACGAACAGCACCCCCAGCGTCCGCAACAGCCCCCAGCCGTCTCCCGAGCCGATGTCGTGGTCGATGGCCCGGCTCATCAGGTACGGCCCCAGCGCCTGGCACGCCGCGCCCACCAGGATGAAGGCCATCGCCACGGTGAGCGTGCCCGCGTGCGGACGCAGCTCGCCCAGCAGCCGGCGCAGCACCTTCCCGCGGTGCTGCGCCCGGCCCGTCTCCAGCTCCGCCATCGCCTCGATGCTTCCAGGCCGCCTCATGCCACCTCCTCCTGGCGCGGCGGCAGCAGCTGCGACCCGAGGATGTCGTTGTACAGCTCGCTGGTGGCCTTCAGCTCCTCGTGACGTCCCTTCGCGGCGATGCGCCCCTCGTCCAACACCAGGATGAGGTCCGCGTCCCGCACGGTGCTGATGCGCTGGGCGATGACGATGGCCGTCCTGCGCTTGTCCCGCATCAGCGCGTCCAGCGCTCCCTGGATGGCGGTCTCCGTGCGCGCGTCCACCGCGGACGTGCTGTCGTCCAGGATGAGCAGTCTCGGATCCGTGAGCAGCGCCCGCGCGATGGCCAACCGCTGCCGCTGCCCGCCGGACAGCCCCACGCCGCGCTCGCCCACCACCGTGTCGTAGCCCTGGGGCAGCTCGCGGATGAACTCCGCCGCCTGGGCCGCCTCCGCCGCGGCCTCCACCTGGGCCTGCGTCGCCTCCGGGCGCCCGTAGGCGATGTTCTCCCGCACCGTTCCGGAGAACAGCAGCGCGTCCTGGAGCACCACGCCCATCTGCGAGCGCAGGCTCGCGAGCGTCACGTCCCGCACGTCGTGCCCGTCCAGCAGCACCGCGCCCCCGGTGACGTCGTAGAAGCGGGGCAGCAGGTTGATGAGAGTGCTCTTGCCGGAGCCGGTGGTGCCCAGCACCGCCACCAGCTGCCCGGGCTCCAGCGTCACGCTCACGCCGCACAGGATTTCGCGCTCGCTGCCCGCGTAGCGGAAGCGCACGTCTCGCAGCTCGATGCGGCCCTGCAACGGAGGCAACGGAAGTGCGCCCGGACGGTCCGTCACCTCCACCGCCGTGTCGAGCAGCTCGAAGACGCGCTGCGCGGACGCGCTCGCTCGCGACATGCTGGCCGCGAAGAAGCCCAGCGTCATCAGGGGCATCAGCAGGAAGGCCAGGTAGCTGGTGAAGGCCACCAGCTCTCCCAGCGTCAGCTCCTGATGGAGGATGCGCCAGCCGCCCACGCCCACCACCATCAGCGTGCCCAGGTTGGCGAAGAAGGTGACGAAGGGGAAGTTGGCCGCCAGCGCGTCCACCACCCGCAGGTTCTTGTCCTTCAACTCCGCGTTGGTCTTCCCGTAGCGCTCCAGCTCCCGCGCCTCGCCGGAGAAGGCGCGCACCACACGCAGCCCGCGCAGGTCCTCCTGCAGCGTGCTGTTGAGCGAGCCCAGCAGCGCCTGCAACTGTCCGAACAGCGGACGCATCCGCTGCATGAACCGGCGCAGCACCCACAGGATGGGCGGCACGGTGCTCAGCGCCGCCAGCGCCAGCACCGGATCCAGGTACAGCAGCAGCCCCGCGCAGCCCACCAGCATCGCCGCCGCCGCGGCGAACTGCACCACGCCGCTGCCCACGAAGGTGCGCACCGCCTCCACGTCGCTCGTCAGCCGCGTGAGCAGCTGCCCCGTCTGTGCCTGGTCGTAGTAGCTGAAGGACAGCCGCTGGATGCGCGCGAAGAGCGCGTCGCGCAGGTCGAACGCCACGCCCTGCGACGCGCGCTCCGCCAGGTAGCCCTGCAGGAAGTTGAACAGGCCGCGCCCCAGCGCGATGGCGACCAGGCCTCCCACCGCCAGCCACACGGGCTGTATCTCCCCACGCGCGAGCCCGTGGTCGATGGCGATGCGGATCATCTGAGGCGCGCCCAGGTTCGCCACGGAGACGAGCAGCAGCGACAGCAGCGCCCCCAACGCCTCCAGGCGGTAGCGGCGCAGATATCCCAATGCCCGCAGGATGGGCGGACGGCCGGATGCGGGTTGCGCGGACGTGCTCACGTGAGACCTGGACCCCTGCCTCCCCGCCCGGGAAGGCGCGCGCATGATGGGCGCCCCCACGCGCCGCTTCAAGCATCACGCGTGTCGCGAAACGACGGTTGCGCGCCGCGCCACGGCCCGTTACGTGGGCCGCCTTTCGTCCCGCTTCGTCACGAGGTGAACGTCATGGAATACCGGCAGCTGGGTGGTTCTGGTTTCAAGGTCCCCGTCCTCAGTCTGGGCACGGGCACGTTCGGTGGCTCGGGTGAGTTCTTCAAGGGCTTCGGCTCCAGCGACGTGAAGGAGGCCACGCGGCTCGTGGACATCGCGCTGGACGCGGGCGTGAACATGTTCGACTCCGCGGACGGCTACTCCGCGGGGCTCGCGGAGGAGATTCTGGGCAAGGCGCTGGAGGGCCGGCGCGACAAGGCCATCATCTCCACCAAGGCCACCTTCCGCGCGGGCACGGGGCCCAACGACGTGGGCTCCTCGCGCTTCCACCTCACGCGCGCCGTGGAGGCCGCGCTGCGCCGGCTGAAGACGGACTACATCGACCTGTTCCAGCTCCACGCCTTCGACGCGGTGACTCCCGTGGAGGAGGTCCTCAACACGCTGGACGGCTTCGTGCGCGCGGGGAAGATCCGCTACCTCGGCTGCTCCAACTTCTCCGGCTGGCACCTGATGAAGTCGCTGGCCGTGTCGGAGCGCTACAACCTGGCGCGCTACGTGGCCCACCAGGCCTACTACTCGCTCGTGGGCCGCGACTACGAGTGGGAGCTGATGCCGCTCGCGCAGGACCAGAAGGTGGGCGCGGTGGTGTGGAGCCCGCTGGGCTGGGGCCGGCTCACCGGCAAGCTGCGCCGGGGCGCGCCGAAGCCGGAGACAAGCCGCCTGAACAACCCCGCCACCGCGGCCGGCGGCCCGCAGGTGCCGGAGGAGTACCTCTTCAAGGTCGTGGACGCGCTCGACGCCGTGGCCCAGGAGACGGGCAAGACGGTGCCGCAGGTGGCGCTCAACTGGGTGCTCCAGCGGCCCACCGTGTCCAACGTCATCATCGGCGCGCGCACGGAGGAGCAGCTGCGCCAGAACCTGGGCGCCATCGGCTGGAACCTCACGCCCGCGCAGGTGGCCACGCTGGACGCCGCCAGCACCACGCCCTGGCCGTACCCGTACTTCCACCAGCGGCAGTTCCACGAACGCAACCCGTTCCCCGTGACGTGAGCGGGGCGTGAAGCAGGAGCCGGCCAGGGCCTGGGGCCGGCCGCCTCCGTCCCGGGGGCAGATTCGCTGCCTCCGGGGGCGATGCACCTCACCCACGAGAACGTTCCGGTTCGCGTGGAGGCGCGCTCGCTCATGTCCCTCAAGGAATACAAACCCGGCAGTCCCTTCCCCGGCGTCATCGGACGCACCTGGGAGCAGTCGTCTCCCGCGTGGCCAGCGCCCCTTCGCTCGAAGCCCGGCGCGCCCAACGTCCTGTTCATCATCCTGGATGACATGGGCTTCGGACACCTGGGCTGCTACGGCTCGCCCATCCGCACGCCAAACCTGGACCGGCTGGCGCAAGGCGGGCTGCTCTACAACAACATGCACACCACCGCGCTGTGCTCGCCCACGCGCTCGTGTGTCCTCACCGGCCGCAACCACCACTCCAACGGGATGGGCACCATCACCGAAACGTCGCTGGGCTACCCCGGCTACAACGGCACCATCCCCTTCGAGAATGGCTTCCTCTCCGAGATGCTGATGGAGGCCGGCTACAACACGTATGCCATTGGCAAGTGGCACCTGACCCCCGCGGAGCAGACGAGCGCCGCCGGGCCGTACTCGCGCTGGCCGCTGGGCCGTGGCTTCGAGCGCTTCTACGGCTTCCTGGGCGGAGACACGCACCAGTACTACCCGGACCTCATCCACGACAACCACGCCATCCGCCCGTCCGGCACTCCCGAGGAGGGCTACCACCTCACGCCGGACCTGGTGGACCGCGCCATCGACTGCATCGCGGACACCAAGCAGGTCGCGCCCGACAAGCCCTTCTTCCTCTACTTCGCCACGGGCGCCATGCACGCGCCCCACCACGTCCCCCGCGAGTGGGCGGACGCCTACGCGGGCAAGTTCGACGACGGCTGGGACGCCTACCGCCAGAAGGTGTTCCAGCGGCAGCTGGAGCTGGGCGTGGTTCCCCGGGGCACGCAGCTGTCCCGGCATGACCCGGACGTGCAGGAGTGGGGCTCGCTGCCCCCGGAGGAGAAGCGCCTCTACGCGCGGATGATGGAGGTGTTCGCGGGCTTCCTGGAGCACACGGACCACCACATCGGCCGGCTGCTGAAGTTCCTGGAGGACACCGGCGAGTTGGACAACACGCTCATCATGGTGCTGTCCGACAACGGGGCCAGCGCGGAGGGCGGGCCACACGGCTCCGTGAACGAGCTGAAGTTCTTCAACAACGCGCCGGAGTCCCTGGAGCAGAACCTGGCGGCGCTGGATGAACTGGGCGGCCCGAAGCACTTCAACCACTACCCGTGGGGCTGGGCCTGGGCGGGGGACACGCCGTTCCGCCGCTGGAAGCGGGAGACGTACCGAGGCGGCACCACCGACCCGTTCCTCGTCCACTGGCCCCAGGGCATCCAGGCGAAGGGCGAGGTGCGCACGCAGTACGCGCACGCCATCGACATGGTGCCCACGGTGCTGGACTGCCTGGGCCTGGAGCCGCTGGCGGAGATCCGCGGCGTCACCCAGTCACCCCTCGAGGGCGTCAGCCTCAAGCACACGTTCAACGACGGGGACGCGCCGAGCCGCCACCGCACGCAGTACTTCGAGATGTTCAGCTCGCGCGCCATCTACCACGACGGCTGGCGCGCGGTGTGCCCGTTCCCCGGCCCGTCCTTCACGGAGGCCGGAGAGGCGTTCGGCCAGTCGCTGCTCGACGAGGACCGGCTGCGCGAGCTGGATACGCACGGCTGGGAGCTGTACCACGTGGCGCAAGACTGCTCCGAGACGCGGAACGTGGCGGAGGAGCACCGGGGCAAGCTCATCGAGATGATCGCTCTCTGGTACGCGGAAGCGGGGCGCTACCAGGTGTTCCCGATGGCGTCGCCCAGCTTCGCCGTGTTCGCCACGGAGCGCCCGCAGCTCACGAAGGACCGCACGCGCTACGTGTACCGGCCGCACACGTCCCCCGCGCCGGAGAACGCCGCGGTGCACGTGCTCAACCGGCCGCACACCATCACCGCCGACGCGGAGGTGAAGCCCAACACGGAGGGCGTGCTGCTCAGCCACGGCGGCCTCACCGGCGGCTACACGTTCTTCATCCAGGGCCGGAAGCTGCACTACGCCTACAACTACCTCGGCGAGCAGGAGTTCCACATCGAGTCGGCGGTGGACGTGCCGGAGGGGCGCTCGGAGCTGAGGTTCGAGTTCGAGCCCACCGGCAAGGCGGAGCCCGCCGTGGGGAGGGGCACCCCCGGACGCGGCCGGCTCTACATCAACGGGGACCTGGTGGCGCAGAGCACCATCGACGACACCATGCCGGTGGCCATCAGCCTGGGGGAGGGGCTCACCTGCGGCCGGGACGAGCAGTCATCCGTGAGCAAGCGCTACGCCGCGCCCTTCGAGTTCACCGGCACGCTCCATCAGGTGACCGTGGACGTCGCCGGGGAGCATGTCCGTGACCTGCAGGCCGAACAGAAGGAAGCCCTGTCGAAGCAGTGAAACGAAAAAGGCCCGGACGGGAGCAAAAGGGCTCCCATCCGGGCCTGAAAGCTCAGAGGACTACTTGGTCACGCCAACGGCGGTCCAGGCCTCGGCGACCTTCTTCGCCTCGGTGGAGTCCTTGCCGTACAGGTCCGTGGCGGCCTTGATGGTGGCGGCGCGGGCCTGGGAGAAGTTCGTCTGCGGCGTCATGTACGTGGTGAGCGCGCGGCCGAAGACCTTCAGGCTCTTCTCCATGCCGATGCCGTCCTTCACCTCGATGCCGGACGTCTTGTTCTTGCCGCCCTCGGTGAGCAGGAAGAAGGCGTTGTTCGCGATGCCGCTGGAGCCGTGAACCTCCGTCATCTTCGGGAAGTTCTTGTAGTTGTCGATGGAGTAGCCGTCCGCCGTCGGGTCGTTCATGTAGCGGAGGGCGTCCGTGTTGTCGCCGTTCTTGGGCGTCCACGCGTCCTCGCCCACCGCCCAGTCGAACTTCACCGCGCTGTTCTTCTGGCTGGCGAACCACTCCACGCCGGTGCCCATGATGTCGCTGAAGGACTCGTTGAGGCCGCCGGACTCACCCTCGTACTCCAGGCCCGCGGTGCGCTCCGTGAGGCCGTGGGTGATTTCGTGGCCGGCGATGTCCAGCGTGGTGAGCGGGCCGGAGTCCTTCCCGTCGCCGTCGCCGTACTGCATCTTCTCGCCGTCCCAGAACGCGTTCACCAGGTTCACGTCGGTGTGCACGTAGGAGACCAGCTTCTCACCCTTGCCGTCGATGGAGTCGCGGCCGAGGATCTCCTTGTAGAAGTCGTAGGTCATCTCCGCGCCGTAGTGCGCGTCCACCGCGGTGGCGGCGCGCGACGGGTCGGTCTTCTCGCCCCAGACGTCGTTGTTGTCCGTGAAGCCCGTGGTGCCGGACGCCTCGGCCTTGTTCTTCGCGTCGTACGTCACGATGCCCTTGCCGCGCGTCTTGTCATCCAGGGAGAACGTGCCGTCCTTGTTCTTCGTGGTCTGGATGTCGACCTTGCCGCTGTACATCGTCTGGTCGTCCGCCACGCGGCCCGCGCTGCCCGGCGGGGTGGGCGTCGTCGGCGGGGTGGGCGTCTGCGCGGGCGTGCCGGAGGTGCCGCCAGCGCGCTTGGCGTTGGTCGTGCGGTCCAGGTGGCTCAGCGTGTTGTACTGCTTGAGCGACTCGCCGGTGTTCGCGTCGATGAAGTAGTTCATCGAGCGCGGGTCCTTGCCGCTGGACACCTTCGTGTCGGTGAGCGTCACGTGGTAGGCGGCGTGGTACTGGCCGTCCTTGCCCTTGACGATGACCTTCTCCGCGGTGGGCGCCTTGGACGTCTCGCCGTTGAAGTCCTTCTGCGCCACGGCCAGCGCGTCCTTCGCGGTCAGCTTCGTGGGCGCCTTGCCAATGCCCACCGGGACGTTGGACACGTCGCCCGTCAGGCTGTCGAACTGACCCTTCGCGTCCAGGTGGCCGATGATCTGCTCACCGGCGACCTTCAGGCCCTCGTGCATGCGGTCCATGCGCACGTGCGTCATGCCCAGCTGGTCGCGCTCCACCGTGCGCGGCGAGAACGACGTGCCGCCCGTGATGCCGGTCAGCTGCGGGTTCTTCTGGTTCACGTACGACACCGTCTGCTGCACGGCCTGCTGCGCCTGGGGGCTGGTGAGGTCCACCGGGCCCGGCGTCAGCTTCTGGCCCACGCCGTTCAGCGCCACCGTGGCCTTCGCCTTGGAGGGCGCGCCCGCGCTGAAGCTGGACTGCGAGCTCATGCCCACCGGGCCCTGCGGCTTCACGGTGTTCACCGGCTTCGTGTCGGTGCGGTTCTGGGTGGCGACAACGGGCTTGGAGAGGTCGGTGCGCAGGGCCATGGGGGAGTGCTTTCGGGGGACAGGTGAGCCGGACAAATTGATTCTCGTGTCAGCCGTCCCATTGTTGCGTGTGGGTGGCTGCTTACACAGTCATGAGTGGGTCCAAGCTCATGAATTCACAGGTGAAGTTTTCAGCCTACATCGACCCCGGAAACACATTCCGACCGGTAGGTAGGCAGGTGCGAGGGGGTGTATTTCCGTTCATTTTCATCCTGCCTGTGCACGCCCGTCCACCCACACCCCGTGTCTGGACGCCAGGCGTTCTGGCCCGTCCGCCGTGCATGCGGGCGGGCAGGGGCGGAATCCGGCGCTCGCGCACCCCATCTTCTTCCTCCGGAGACGTTCACCCGGGGAAGGAGCGGGGATGCGCGGGGACGGAGGCGAGACGGTGGCGGAAGGCTGGGTGGCACCCCGAGGGCGTGCGGCCCGGGGACACCTGCCTCGCCACGTCGCGGGCCTCTTCCGCTTCCAGCCGGGCCGTCCCGCGGTGGCGGCGGGGTTGCGCACGGGGCTGGCGCTGGGCGTTCCGCTGCTGATCTCCGCGCTTCTGTCGCAGCCGGCGGCTGCGTGGGCGGGCATGGCCGGGCTCTTCGTCGCGCTGGTGGACAAGGGCGGGCCGTACCGCACGCGCGCTCGGGCCATGGGGGCGATGACGGTGCTGGGCGCGTTGGTGGGGCTCGTCATCGTGCTGCCGAGTCCCTTCTGGGTGGACGTGGCGCTGACGCTCTTCTGGGTGACGGCGTGCGGCTTCGCGCGCAGCTTCGGGGACACGCCGGGCATCGTGGGCATGCTGCTGGCGAACCTGTTCGTGGTGTCGCTGGCCCTGCCGCAGCGAGGACCGGAAGCGGCGCTGATGCAGGCGGCGTACTTCGTCGCGGGCGGCCTGTGGTCCATGTTCCTGGCGCTGGTGCTGTGGCCGCTCCGGCCGTACCGCCCCGCGCGGCTGGCCATCGCGGCCTGTTACGACGAGCTGGCGGACGTCGCGGACGCGGTCGCGGGCTGGCCCATGGAGGGGCCCTCTCGGGTGGGGACATGGGAGGCGGTGCAGCGGGCCGCGCGCATGCGGCAGTCGCTGGAGACGGCGCGCGCGATGCTGGGGGCCACGCGCCAGGGACGGCAGGAGGAGAGCGGCCGGGGCGAGCACCTGCTGGTGTTGCTGGAGGACGCGGACGCGCTGTCGCTCCTGCTCACGGCGATGTCGGAGGCGCTGGACGAAGCGCCGCGCCAGGGTGCGTGCCGCACGGCCCGCATCGAGGCGCAGCACGCGCTGGGCGCGTTGGCGGTGGACCTGCGGGGCGTGGTCGGCTCGCTGGTGCGCGGCACGGTGCCGGTGCCGTCGTCGTGGGACGCGGAGCGGGTGACGCGGGTGCTCCAGGCGGACGGGGGCCTGCCGGAGCCGGCGCGCTCGCAGTACTCGCACGTGGCGGGGCTTTTGGGGCGGCTGCGGGAGTACAGCGCGGTGGCGCTGGACGTGGCGTCCCGGCTGGAGAGCAGCGAGCCGCTGCCGGAGCGGGACACGAAGCCGCTGGGGTTGGAGCCGGGGCGCAGGCGTTCGTGGTGGAAGGTGCTTCGCGACCACCTGACGCCGGAGTCGGTGGTCTTCCGGCACGCGCTGCGGCTGGGGCTCACCGCGACGGTGGCGACGGCGCTGGCGGAGGGGCTGGGGCTCAATCACTGGTACTGGGTGACCATCACGGTGATTGTCGTGTTGCAGCCGTACTCGGGGCTCACCACGGAGAAGGGGCTGCAGC
The DNA here is from genome assembly GCF_003611605.1 of Corallococcus sp. AB011P. Taxonomy (NCBI): domain Bacteria; kingdom Pseudomonadati; phylum Myxococcota; class Myxococcia; order Myxococcales; family Myxococcaceae; genus Corallococcus; species Corallococcus sp. AB011P. The sequence continues at coordinate 9,157 of NZ_RAVX01000002.1, read as the reverse complement.
GTGTGGCGGGCACGTTCGTGGGCAGCGTGCTGGCCATGGGGCTGGTGCACGTGCTGCCGGCGCCGTGGATGATGCTCGCGGCCATCGTGCTGCTGGTCTGCGTGTCGGTGAGCGTGCGGCCGCTGAACTTCACGGTGTACCAGGTGCTGCTGGCGCCGGCGCTGGTGCTGCTCGCGGAGATTCAAACAGGGGACTGGCAGCTCGCGGGGGTGCGCATCCTCAACACGCTGATGGGGGGCGTGCTGGCGCTGGTGGGCATCCGGCTGCTCTGGCCAAGCCCCGAGCACGCGCGCTTCGCCGAGCAGGTGGCCTGCGTGCTGAAGGCGGACCAGCACTACCTGCGCGAGGTGTCGCGCACGCCCGTGTCCACGGAGGCGGCGCTGCGAGAGGCCCGGCGCAAGGTGGGCGTGGCGCTGTTGTCCGCGGAGGCGTCGTTCCAGCGCTTGCTGAGTGAGTGGAAGGGACCGGCGAAGGAGCTGGAGCCGGGGATGGCGTTGATTACGTACGCGCGCCGCTTCACCGCGGCCGTGACGGCGCTGGCGGCGAGCCGCACGTGGCATCAGGACTCGGACCTGGGGCCGGTGGTGCGCTACGCGTCGGACGCGCTGGAGGAGCTGTCCGCGGCGCTGGTGGCGCGCCGCGTGCCGTCAGCGCTCAAGCGCGAGGCGCCGGGCCTGGAGGGCACGGACGCGCTGGCGCGCACGCAGCTGTCGCGGCTGGTGCGTCAGTTGGGCGTGCTCCACCATGCGGTGGAGCGGATGCCGCCCGCGCTGCGTGCCTCGGAGGATGGCGCAACGCCCGTTCCCGCGTGAAGCGTGGCATGCAATGGATGCTGTCCGCGCATCCTTGTCGGGCACGACCGGCGCGGGGGCACATGCTCGTGCCCTCCGCGGACTTCCAGGATGCGCGCTACGCCCGCTCCAGCTTGACCATCAGCCGGCGCAGGTCCTCGTTCACGCGCACGAAGTTGGAGTTGCCCTTCTCGTCCTCCAGCTGCTTCTTCAGCGCGGGCAGGGACGCCTCGCGCAGCTTCTTCGCCGCGCCGGGCGCGTCCGCCAGCCAGTCCACCGCCTGGATGACCGTGGCGCGCGCCTCGGTGTCGCGCTCGGTGAGCCGGCTCGCCAGCGTCGGGCCCTGGTCCGCCGCCCCGGAGCGCCCCAGCTCCATCGCCGCGCGCTGCAACAGCACCGCGTCCGCCTTGGGCAGCCGCTGCGACCAGCAGCCCGCGTTGCCGCTGCACGCCTGCGCCGCTTCGAGCACGGCCCCATAGCCCTGGACCTGATCCGCGCGCTTCTTGCCCAGCGCCGCCGCGTCCTGGCACCCGTCCTCGCCCGTCTCCTGGCAGTCCGCCGCCGTGCGCGCGGGCTCCGCCGCCGCCAGCTTCGCGAGCACCGGCTGCTCCCGCGCATCCCCCAGCAGCGCGATGCCCTTCACGGCGATCTCCCGCGAGTACCAGTCGCCGGTGCCCGCCGCCTTCTCCAGCGCGGGGAGCGCGTCCCGGTTGCCCAGCAGCGTCAGCGCCCGCACGTACGCATCCCGCACCGTCGGGTCCGGCTCACCCACGAGCCCCGCGAGCGGCTTCACCGCCTCCTGCGCACGCATCCTCCCGAGCGCGTCCGCCGCCTGCATCCGCACCAGCGCCTGGATCTGCGGATCCGAATGCGTGAACGACAGCTGCTTCAACAGCGTGGGCACCGCGCGCTTCTCCCGGAGGTCGCCCAGCACCTGCGCGGCCTTCATCGGGTAGCTGGCGGGGTTGACCCCCTGCGCCTTCGCCCACGTGAGCAGCTCCGCGTCCTTGCCCTCCAGCACCGGCAGCAGCGCGTCCGCCGCGGGCGCGCCCAGCTGGAACAGCGCGAAGCTGCTCTCCACATAGAACGACATGCCCCGGCGCTCCTTGGTCAGCGTGCGCATCAGCGCCGGCACCGCGCGCGGATCCCCAATCTGCCCCAGCGCCTCGATGGCCTTCTTGTTGAGGAACGGCTCCGCGGACTCGTCCGTCGCCAACTGGATGAGCGGCTCCACCGCCGGCTTCGCCTTCAGCGAGCCCAGCACCTGGATGGCCTCGATGCGCGTGTAGTTGTCCTTGCTGCGCAAGAGCGGCACCAGCGACGGCACCGCGCGCTCATCCCCAATCCGCCCCAGCGCGCCCACCACCGCCTTGTTCACCTGCTGCGCCGGCACGTCCGAAGCCCCGGGGTCCAGCGCCGCCGTCAGCGGCTCCAGCGACGTCGGGTGGTGCAAATCCCCCAGCGTCCGGGCCACCGCCGCCTTCACCTCCGGCCGGCGCTCCGAGGACAGCCTCGCGTGCAGGAAGGGCAGGAACTGCTCGTTGACGTTGCCCGACGTGCGCAGCGACTCAATCACTCGCACCTTGTCGTCGGGGCGCTTCGCCCCCTCCAGACTGGACTGCCAGTACTCCGGCGTCTTGGGGTCCTCCTTCTTGCAACCCCCCAGCGCAATGCAGGACACGGCCAGGGACAGGGCGACGAATGAGCGGGACATGGGGCTCCTTTACGTCCGAACGTCTGGGCTTCCGTCGGGTGTAGACCTGTCCACACGAAGGACGCAAACCTCCCCCACCTCCTGGGGTACGCTGGTCAACGACATGCCCCATGCCGAAGACAGTCGTAACGCGTCGCGTCCGACCATCATCCGCCGGACGTACCTGCTCGACCGGGAGTTCCAGCTCAAATACATCCTGCTGCTCACCGGCATGGGCGCCGGGAGCATGTTGCTGTTCGGCGTGCTCGCCCAGCAGGTGCACCGCATGTCCGCCGAAGGGGGCCTGTCCAGCGTGGAGACGCTCTGGTGGCTCACCGGCGTGGCCACCGTGGGCCTGGGCATCGCGCTCGGGTTGTTCGGGCTCCTTTTCACGCACCGTGTGGCGGGCCCCGTCCACGTGATGAGCCTCTACGTCGCGGCGCTCGCGGCGGGCCGCTATCCGCGCCTGCGCCCCCTGCGGCGCAAGGACGAGCTGCGCGCCTTCTTCGCGCGCTTCAGCGAAGCGGTGGACCGCATCCGCCAGCGCGAGGCGGACGAAGCGCTGGCGCTGGAGAAGGCGCTGGACGCGCTCAAGGACGTGGCCACCACCCCGGAAACGCGCGAGGCCCTGTCCACGCTGGAAGCGCTGCGCGCGCGCAAGCGCCAGGCGGTGGACACCTCCGCGCCGCCCGCCGCCTTCAAGTCCGTGGCCTGACCCAACTCCTTTCCCCACACGAGATTTCCCTCACATGAGCAGCCGACCCCGCATCGTCTTCATGGGTACGCCCGAGTTCGCCGTGGCCTCGCTGGAGGCCTGCTTCGACGTGGGCGAGGTCGTGGCCGTCGTCACCCAGCCGGACAAGCCCAAGGGCCGGGGCAACGCCGTCACCGCGCCGCCCGTGAAGGAGCGCGCGCTGGAGAAGGGCATCCCCGTGCTCCAGCCGCAGAAGCTGCGCACGCCGCCGTTCTCCGAGGAGCTGCGCCAGTACGCGCCCGACGTCTGCGTGGTGACGGCGTACGGGAAGATCCTCCCCAAGGACCTGCTGGCCCTGCCCGCGAAGGGTTGCGTGAACGTGCACGCGTCGCTGCTGCCGCGCTTCCGGGGCGCCGCGCCCATCCAGTGGGCCATCGAGCATGGCGACAGCGAGACGGGCGTGTCGCTGATGGTGATGGATGAAGGCCTGGACACCGGCCCCGTGCTGGCGATGAAGCGGCTGCCCATCGCGCCGGACGAGACGAGCGCCACGCTGCACGCGAAGCTGTCCGCGCTGGGCGGCGACATCCTGCGCGAGTCCCTGCCGCGCTACCTCCGCGGCGAGCTGACGCCTCAGCCCCAGCCCTCCGAGGGCATGGTGCTGGCGCCCATCATCGACAAGGAGAACGGCAAGCTGGACTTCGCGAAACCCGCGGTGGAGCTGGACCGCCGCCTGCGCGCCTTCACGCCGTGGCCCGGTGCGTACACGCTGCTGGGTGGCAAGGTCTTCAAGGTGCACCGGATGCGGCCCGCGGAAGGGAAGGGCGCGCCCGGCACGGTGCTGTCCGCGGGGCCGGAGGGCATCGAGGTCGCTTGTGGCGAGGGCTCGGTCGTCTTCCTGGAGGTCCAGCCGGAGGGCAAGCGGGTGATGCGCGCGGCGGACTTCCTCTCTGGAAACAGATTGCAGCCGGGCAGTCAGCCGTTCACGTCTTGAGCGCGCCGACGAGCGCCATGTGGAATTCTCGCGTCATGGAGTCGCACGGATGGGCATGAAGCTGCTGGTGTTGCACGGGCCGAACCTCAACCTCCTCGGTGAGCGCGAGGACGTCGCGGGGGGCCGCCTGACGGACCTCGACGCGGCCCTGCGCGCGAAGGCGAAGGAGCTGGGACTGACGCTGACCATCGTCCAGTCCAACCACGAGGGCGTCCTCATCGACACGATCCACGCCGAGCGCAAGAACGTGGAGGGCATCCTCATCAACCCGGCGGGCTGCTTCACGTCCTACGCGCTGAAGGAGGCGCTGGAGGCGGTGGGGCTGCCCGCCATCGAGGTGCTGCTCAAGCCGCCCGCCCGCGAGTCCGTGGTGGCCGAAGCGTGCGCCATGCAGGTGCTGGGGCTGCACGGCTTCGACCCGTACATCCAGGCCCTGGAGACCTTCGCGAGCGGCATCTTCCACCCCGCCATCCCCGGGCCGCTGAAGTCGCTGGGCCGCCGCAAGAAGGCCGCCGGGCCCGAGGACGAAGACTCGCGTCCGAAGCCCAAGCTGGTGGGCCGCGTGCACCCGCTCAAGAAGGACGACGCGCCGGAGCCCACTCCGCTGGCCACGCCCGCGCGGTCGCTGCGGCGCACGGCGGAGGCCGGGGGGCCGCTGAAGACGCTGGGCCGCAAGTCCGTGCCCACGGTGGTGAAGACGGACGGCAAGCCGGGCAAGACGCTGGGCCGCGCGGCGAAGGGCGGCTCCACGCCCGCGTCGGACCTGCTCACCCGGGCGCTCGTGCGCCAGAAGATCGCGGACCGGCTGGCCGGACGGCTCAGTGAAGCGGAGCTGGCCACCTGGGCCCGCGCGAAGTATCAGCAGGTCCAACGTGGTGAGCCGGCGGAGAGCGGCCACCGCGAGCTCCTGGAGGACAGCCTCCAGAGCCTCACCCTGTCCCATCTGCCCGCGACGCGGCTGACGGACACGCAACTGGTGGACCTGATGACCCGGCTGGAAGAAGGATGAGCGCCCGTATCCTCGCCATCAACATCCTCGCGCGCGTGCGCGCCACGGATGCCTACCTCAACGTGGTGCTGGACACGGTCCTGTCGGAGTCGCCTCCGAAGGACCCTCGCGACGCGGCGCTCGTCACCGAATTGACCTACGGCGCCACCCGCCGGCAGCTCGCGCTGGACTACGCCATCACCCGCTTCGCGGACCGCAAGCTGGACGCGCTGGAGGACAAGGTCCTGGCCGCCCTGCGCGTGGGCGCCTACCAGCTCTTCCACACCCGCGTGCCCGCGCGCGCCGCCGTGGCCGAAACGGTCCAGGCCCTCAAGGACGTGGGGCTCGGGCGCGCGGCGGGCTTCACCAACGCCATCCTGCGCAAGCTGTCCGAGCTGCCCTCGCCGCCGCTGCCCTCCCAGAAGGACCCGGTGGAGTACCTGTCCGTGCGCGAGAGCCACCCGCGCTGGCTGGTGGAGCGGTGGATCCGCCAGTTCGGCCGCGAGCGCGCGGAGGCGATGCTCGTCGCCAACAACCAGCCGCCCGCCGTCGTCATCCGCGCCAACACCTCCAAGGTGACGCGCGACGCGCTGCTCGCGCAGCTGAAGGACGTGGGCGTGGAAGCGCGCGCCACGGAGGCCTCGCCCGTGGGCATCGTCCTGCCGCCCGTGGGCCGCGTGGAGGACGTGTACGGCTACTCGGAAGGGCTGTGGCAGGTGCAGGACGAGGCCGCGCAGCTCGTTGGCGTCTATGGCGCCATCCCGGAGACGGCGCGTGTGCTGGACGCCTGCGCGGCGCCGGGCGGCAAGGCCTGCCATCAGGCGGAGACGCACGACGTCGTCGCGGTGGACCTGCACGCCAACAAGCTGCGAAAGATTGAAGCGGAGGCCCACCGCCTGGGGCTGTCCAGCCGCCTGAAGGCCTACGCGCACGACGCGTCCGAGCCGTTCCCCGAAAGCTGGGGCGAGTTCCACGCGCTGGTGGTGGACGCGCCTTGCACTGGACTGGGCACGCTGCGCCGGCACCCGGAGCTGAGATACCGCCGCAAGGAGGAGGACGTGGCCCGGCTGGCGACGCTCCAGCGGCGCATCCTGGAGAACTGCCAGGAAGCGGTGCCGGCGGGCGGCCTGCTCGTCTACGCCGTCTGCACGCCGGAGCCGCAGGAGGGGCAGGACCAGGTGGACATGTTCCTGCGCAGCCACCCGGAGTGGACGGCCGAGCCGCCCGTGCTGCCCGGCCTCAAGCTGCCGCTCGCCCAGGCTTGGCTGCGCACGCTGCCCGGGCCGGAGGGCTACGACGGCTTCTTCGCGGCCCGGCTGCGCAAGCTCTACTGAGCGCCGGGCACGCGGACCGCGGGAGGACGCTTCAGTCGTCCTGCGGAATCAGGGCGGCCTGCTTGAAGGCCTCCAGCACCGCGGCGGACGCGCGGTCCAGGTACTTGCCCTTGCGGATGAGCAGGCCAATGGGGCGCGACACCGGCCCCTCCGCGAAGGGCTTCGCCACCAGCGAGCTGTTCTTGATTTCGGCGTGGGCCGTGGCGAGCGGGAGGATGGCCACGCCCAGGCCCATCTCCACCGCGCGCTTGATGGTCTCCACGTTGTCCATCTCCATCACCGGATTGATGTCGATGTTCTTCTCGCGGAACAGGCGGTCCAGGGCCTTGCGCGTGGGGGCTTCCCGGTCGAAGGCGATGAAGGGCACGCCCGACAGCGCGGTGACGCTCACCTTCGTCTTGCTGGCGAACGGGTGGTTGGGCGCGCAGACCACCGCCAGCTTGTCGTCGCGGAACGGCAGGATGTCCACGCCCGCGCGCGGCTGCGGATAGGCCACGATGCCAATCTCCGCGGCGCCAAGAATCACATCGTCGTAGACCTGATCATTGCGCCGGTAGTTCAGGCGCATGTTGACCTTGGGGTGCGACTTCAAGAGCTGCTTCTGCACCACGTTCAGCTCGTGCAGACCCACCGAGTAGATGGTGGACACGGTGGTCGCACCCTGGACCTCCGTGGCCTGCTCGCGGATCTCCTGCTCTACCTCCGCGAAGCGCGCCAGGATTTCCTTGCAGCCCCGGAACAGGCGCTCGCCCGCGGGCGTGGGCGTCACCTGCCGCGCGCTGCGCGAGAGCAGCTTCTGCTCGTAGCGGTTCTCCAGCGCGCGAATCTGCTGGCTCACCGCCGACTGGGTCACGTGATTGAGCTGCGCCGCGCGCGAGAACGAGCCCGTCTCGACCACGTCACAGAACATCTTCAACGATTCGAGCTGCATGGGCCGTCTCCTACCCTCAAACCTAATGGCCGGGCCAGTAGTAATTAGTTGACCTACCCCGCGCGCGAAAATGACCTACAGGCACAATCTGCCTGGCTGCTTGCGCGCCGCGGCGAAATCCTCGGGCTCTCAAACGTTGGAGTCATGGCCGTCCTCGGGCGGACGCGGGCGGGTGAGGGCGAAGAGGGCGGCGCCCAGGGCGACGAGCGCCCCGCCGGAGAGCGTCTGCACTCGGCCCAGGTCGCGGTCCGTCTCGTGGAGGAGCTGGCACTCCTGAGGGGACAGCTTGTCGCAGTCGGCGGGGGCGAAGACGGCCCTTACGCCCAACCCGAGCAGGCTCACGCCGCCCAGCATGAGGCCGGCGATGCCGCCGAACGCCGCGGCGCGCAGGACGGAGGCACCCCGGGGCGAGGGCAGGGAGGTCATGGACCGGGAGGCGTAGCACCGTCCCGGGCCGGAAGGGACAGGGGAGGGTGTCCCGGGCGTATGCTTCCGGACCATGCGAATCCTGTATGGGGTCGTCGGCGAAGGGATGGGCCACGCCACGCGCTCGCGCGTGTTGCTGGAGGCGCTGACGAAGGAACACGAGGTCCACATCGTGGTGTCCGGGCGGGCGCAGAACTACCTGGCCCAGCGCTTCCAGAACGTGCACGGCATCTGGGGGCTGACCATCGCCTACGAAGGCAACTCGGTGAAGAAGTGGCAGACGGTGCTGCAGAACCTGAAGGGCGCCGTGACGGGCTGGCCGCAGAACGTGCGCCAGTACTTCGACCTGGTGGAAGGCTTCAAGCCGGACGTGGTGGTGAGCGACTTCGAGACGTTCAGCTACCTGTTCGCGAAGAACCACCGGTTGCCCGTCATCAGCGTGGACAACATGCAGGTCATCAACCGCTGCCAGCACGACCCGGCGCTGCTCGCGGGCCATGAAGAGAGCTTCGAGGCCACGCGCGCCATCGTGAAGGCGAAGCTGCCCGGGGCCTTCCACTACCTGGCCACGACGTTCTTCTACCCGCCCGTGCGCAAGCGCCGCACCACGCTGGCGCCGTCCATCCTCCGGCCCGAAATCCTGGCGGCGAAGCCGGAGGCCGGTGAGCACCTGCTCGTGTACCAGACGTCGACGACGAACACGCACCTGCCCGAAATCCTCAAGCAGTCCGGCGTGCCGTGCCGCGTGTATGGCCTGCGCCGCGACCTGAAGGAGGACGTGGTGGAGGGCAACCTCACCTACCGGCCCTTCAGCGAGGCGGGCTTCATCGACGACCTGCGCACCGCGCGCGCGGTGGTCGCGGGCGGCGGCTATACGCTGATGAGCGAGGCCGTCTACCTGCACAAACCCCTGCTCAGCATCCCCGTGGGAGGCCAGTTCGAACAGGTGCTCAACGCCCTCTATCTGGAGCGGCTGGGGTACGGGATGTATGTGAAGGAATTGAGCCTGGACGCGCTGAAGACGTTCCTCTCACGCGTGCCCGCCTGCGCGGAGTCCCTCAAGGGCTACGAGCAGGACGGGAACGTGAAGATGCTCACCGCGCTCAATGAGCAGCTGGCGCAGGCCTACGAGCACCGCGGCCACTGGCGCATGGAGCTGGCGGAGATGGACGGCAAGGCCTAGGGGCTGTCCCTGATTAGCGCAGCCAAAGAAGCATGGAGGCGACATGCAGGACGGCGAGGTAGCTGCTCGCCGTCTTGTCGTAACGGGTGGCGGCGGCGCGAAAACGCTTCAAGTCGTGGAAGA